>NZ_POUC01000083.1 GCF_002891435.1 Streptomyces cahuitamycinicus | reverse complement strand
GCTTCCGGGGCGGCGCCGGGGCTCGGCGGGCCGACGGCTGCGCGTGGGCCAGGTGGTCGTCCTGCCGGTGCAACTGCCGAACGGCGCCCGTGTGGTGGGGCCTGTCGCGGACGGAGACGGGTTGTGGGTGAAACGGGTCGCGGCGTTGCCGGGCGACCCGGTTCCGGCCGGGGTTCCCGGGTGTCCCGGCCGGGTGCCGCCGGGACGGATGGCGGTGCTCGGCGACAACGCGGCGGTGAGCACGGACTCGCGGACCGTCGGTCTCGTACCCGTGGACGTGGTGGTCGCGGTGGTGCTCGGCACAAGCCCGCGGCCCCCCGCCGCAGGGCGCGACGGAGGGCCGGGCGCGACCGACGCCACGGGGAGGCGCCGGGGACAACGGGAACCGCGTCAGTAGCAGCAGGAGTAGAGCGTCCACGCGGTGCAGTTCGAGCCCGGCGACTGACAGGTGCGGCGCCAGTTCCCCTTGGCGGAGGGGTACTGGGGGCCGCAGCTCGTGTCGCGGCGGCACCAGTACTCCGTGGTGGTCGCCTCGGCCTCGGCGCGCGGTACCACCCGGCCGAGAAGCGAGTCTGCGAGTCGGTTCAGAGTGCGCATTACACAACCCCCAATGGAGGCCGTCGCCCGTCACGACGGCGTTCGTCCTTGACGCTACGGGGACGGCATACGCCTGCCATACATCGCCGATACGCAGGACCAGGTACGCCCCACTCACCGGGCACGCCCGATCTCAAGCCCCGCTGCCCGCCACCTCACCGAGGCGCCCGTCCCGTATCCGCAGCACGTCCGCGCAGCGTTCCGCCACCCCCATGTCATGCGTGGCCACCAAGAGCGTGCAGCCGGACTGAGCGGCCAACTCTCCTACGAGGTCCATGAGTTGCTCACCGGTCGCCGAGTCCAGGCTCCCGGTGGGTTCGTCGGCGAGCAGCAGCCGGGGCCGGGCGATCAGCGCCCGCGCCACCGCGACCCGCTGCTGCTGTCCGCCGGACAGCTGCGAGGGCAACGCCGACTCCCGTCCCTGAAGGCCGACCGCGGCGAGGAGTTCGCGGGCGCGCGCGTCCCGGTCGAAGCCGGCCTTGCGGGGCAGCACGGGAGCCAGCACGTTGTCCAGCGCGCTCAGGCCCGGCAGCAGATGGAACCGCTGGAACACGAACCCCACCGTGCGCCGGTACTCGGCGGCGCCCCGCCGTCCCAGCGCGGTGACGTCCTGGCCGTCCACCAACACCCGTCCCGCATCGGCCCGTTCGATGGCCCCGATGAGATGCAGCAGCGTGGACTTACCGGAGCCGGAGGCGCCGACGAGGGCGACGCTGTGTCCGGCCGGGATGTCCAGGCTGATGCCGTCGACGGCCGTGATCAGCCCGTCACCGGTGCCGAAGCTCTTGTGCAGGTCCTCCACCAGGACCGACGCACCGTCCCCCATAGGGTTCTCTCTCCCTCGCCGTATCTCTGTCCATCGCTCTTGGATCATCCCTCTTCGGCCAACGGTCCCGCCGGCGACCTGCGTACCGCGAGGCCGGCCGCGACGACGCTGCCCGCCACGGCCGCCAGCACTCCGGCCACCGCGACCACGCCCACCGCCACCGGCAGCCCGGCCGGAATCGAGCCGGTGAAGGCCACGGTCAGTGCGAGCCCCGTCGCGGCGCCGGGCACCGCGCCCGCCACGGCGATCACCGCGCCCTGCGCGACGACCAGTCGCATGACCTCGGTGTCGGCCCAGCCGCAGACCCGCAGCATGGCGAACTCCCCGTCGCGTTCACAGCTGTCGAGATAGAGGACATCGGCGAGGGCGAACACCCCCAGGGCTGCGGTGAGTACGGCCGCGGCCACGTCGACCCCGCGCACCTCGAGGGACATCGCCTCACCGAGGAGCGTGCCCTGGACCGCGCCCTGGAACGTCCACATGACCGCCGTGAGCAGGGAGACCGCGGCCACTCCCACCGCGAGCGCCAGCGCGCCCAGCGCCGAACGGGACGGCGTTCGCAGCGCCCCGCTCACCGCGAGCCCGGGCAGCGTGCGTCCGCGTCCGGCGCGCCGGGCCCGCCGCGGTCCGGCAACCGAGCCCCGCAGCGCCTGTGCGGGATACGGCCGCCCTGCCCGTATCGCCGGCAGCGCGCCGGCCAGCAGAGCCGTGGCCACCACCAGCGGTACCGCGAGCAGCGCGCGCCCCGCGGTGACGTCGAGGCCGAAGGCCCAGCCCAGCGGGAACGAGGCCCCGGCACCGGCGGCACCGGCAACGGCCGCGACCAGGGCGACTTCACCGAGGACAAGTCCCGCGAGGCGGGCGCCCGTCCAGCCGGTGCAGGCGAGGACGGCCAGTTCGCGCTGCCGGGTGCGTACGGAGGCGGCCACGGCGTTGCCGAGGAACAGCGCGCACACGCCGAGCACCAGGCCGAAGAGCAGCACGCTCTTGCGGTCGGCGGCCTCGACGAGTGCGACGGCGGTGCCCTTGGCGGTCCAGTTCTCCGTCAGCGCGAGCGCGGGCCGCCCGAACTTGCCCTCTCCCAGTGCCACTTGCTGCGGCGCCGGGGAGGAGCCCGCCGTGATGTCCACGTCGAGCCCGGTGCGGGTGGTGATCGCCTCGGCGACTGCGCGGATACGTTCCCGGGACGCCTTGTCCGTTCCGTGAACACCGACGACCCTGACCCGCACTGCGGAGATCGGGTCCTTCGCATGCGGGGAGTCGGGGCCGGTGACGGCCTCCACCGACTGGAGGGTGGTGAGCAGTTGCGGCGGGGTGGCGAGGTAGCCGCCCGGGTTGCTGTTGGGGGCGAGCGCCTGGCCGCCGAGTGCGGCGCGGCCGGCCTCGTCGGCGGCGCGGGCGGCGGGCGGCCGGTAGGTCTCCAGGGGCACTTCGGACAGTTTCGAGAAGCCTTTCAGGCGCTCGACGGCGTAGGTGCCGACCACGCTGAACTGCGGGAAGTGGTCCTGGCTCGCGTCGGTTCCGGGCAGCCTGGTCACCGGTCGGAACGCCGTGTCCTGAACGAACCACGCCGGCAGATCGCCGCCGTACGTCGACTGCCGCCACAGCTCACCGCTGTCCGAGGCGACGGGCGCGGGCCGCAGCACTCCCCCGCCGGCCGCATAGCGGGGGGCTCCGGCCTGGAGGACGACGAAGGGGTTGACGTCGATCGTGCCGTTCGCGACCGACCGCCGGAACACGGTGTCGGCGTCGGCGCGCGTGGTCGCCCCCGGGCTGACGGGCAGCCCGGCCAGCAGACCGCGCAGCTCCTTCCCGCCACGCCCGGAAAGCTTCGGAAGCGTCCCCGTGACGCTTGAGACCGACGTGGTCAACTGCTCGTCCAGATACGGCCGGTCCGTACTGATCAACGGGATGTCCTCGAACTGCGACCCGCCCTGCGCGTCCACGGCGGGCTTCTCAGCGTCCTTCAGATACCGGCCGGAGGCCATCGCCGCGTCCACCCCGACCAGCCGGGCCTCCTGCTCGGGATCGACGGCGGCGAGCAGCAGCGTCATCGACCAGTCGATGTCGACCACCGCGCGGCGGGAGGTCGTGCGGTTGTGCACGTCCGTCCCGCTGGTGAAGGTGCCGTCCGCATGCCGCCGCACGACGACGAGTTCGCTGCGCTGGGCGGGGTCGAGCTGGTCGTTGACCGCGCCACCGCCGTACGAGGAGACCGTACGCATGGCACACAGCGGCTCGAACTTCCCCCCGGGCAGCACTTCGAGCGGAGGCATCTCACCGTCGTCGCAGGGGCTGTCCCCCTGGCTCAGCGCGTCACCGACCTCGGTCAGCTGCCGTCCGCGGTACGTGTACAGACTCTTCCAACTCGGGTCTTTGGCCGTCGATGCGGCATCCGGCAGCACGACCGGATTGCTCGTGACGTAGACGTACGCCGAACCAGGGTCCCGGGCCTTGCTCAGCGACCGGTCCGTGGTCCAGGTGTTGCGCAGCCGCAGCAGCTGCCGGTCGGCCGCGGGGTCGAGCTGCCCGGTCACATCGACCTGGGCGTGCGTCCCGGCCTGCACATAGCCGAGCATCGCCACGGGAGCGGCGATCTCCACCCCTCGCAGCCCTGCGATCTCCCGCCACTGACCGGGAGTTATCCCACCGAACTGCCCGGACAGAAAGTTGGGCCGCACCTGCCCGGCGGACTCCTCGCGCCCGGTCCGCGCACCGGCGGGCCGCACGAGAATGTCGTACGCGGCACGGAAGTTGGCGTCGGCGGACGCCTTCACCGTCAGGCGTGAGGTCTCCACGGACCCGGTCAGGAGAGTGAACCCGGCCGTGGCCACCAGCACACCGACCAGCAACGTCAACGTCCGCACGGACTGCCTGCGCAGCTGACCGGTGATCATTCCCAACATGGCGCCTCCATCGGCGTCATGCTATAGAGCGGCCATACATGGGCGATACACGACGACGGCAGCGAGAGAGTCTGTCGCACGGCTCCTTCGAGGGCGAAGGGCTACGACCTCGTTCGCCAGTGGAAGTTCCCGTACCGCGTGCTCCGCATCGGCCGCCGCACGCGGTCGTCACCACGTCCCTGCTTCGGGTGCTCGACAGCGGTGAGCCCGAGTACAACGGAGCCCGCGAAGGAGCCCTCAGTGGACGTTGAGTCCGTTTCTGGTAGCGGCCTCGCCCGGGTTGGGTGAGGAAGCCTTGGCGGGTGAGGCGTCCGAGGCGGCTTCGGGTGATGTTGACGGATGCCTCGTCGGTGGGCATGCCGAGGAGTTCGTGCAGCTCACGGGCTCGGAACTCTTGATCGGGATGCTGGTTGAAGGTGTTCACGATGGCCTGGTAGGCGGTGTTCGTCTCGGGCGGTGCGGGCTGGCCTGAAGCCGGCGCGAGTTCGGCGATGACCTTCTGGGTGGTGACCAGGTTCGCGAGTCGCGTTTCGGTCTCGGTCAGGGCGGCGGTTAAGTGCTGGATCTGGTCGCGCAGTTCGTCGGCACGGGCTGCGGTCTTGTCGTGCTGGGCCTGGATGCCGGCCAGGAGTTCGATGACGTTCACGCGGCCAGTCCGAGGGTGTCGCGCCAGGCTGGACTCGGTGTGGTGAGGCGGCGGGTCATGTTCGCGATCGAGGCCCAGTAGACGCGCGAGGCGGACGTGTCGGGCCGGTGATCGTACTCGCGGGCCAGTCGGCGGTGCAGCATCAGCGTGCCGTTGACCTGTTCCACGATCCACCTCTTCGGTTGCGGGACGAAGCCTTTGCCCTGGTCAGCCGGGTTGCGGCGGACGACTTCGACGTCGATGTCCAGCAGGGCACCGTGGATGAGGACCTCGTCCTTGAAGCCCTGGTCCACCAGAGCCTTCTCCAGACGCATCCCGCACCGCTCGGCGGCCTGGTCGAGCAGGGCGGTGCCGGCGGCGTTGTCGTGGGCGGATGCGGCGAGCACGACGACCCCGATGATCAGCCCCAGCACGTCGACGGCCAGTCCCCGCTTGCGGCCCGACACCTTCTTGTTGGCGTCCAGTCCCGTCGTGGTCTTCGGGACACCAGCGGCCGCGCGCACGGACTGGGTGTCGATGATCACGAGGGACGGGTCCTCTAATCGCCGGGCTCTCTCCCGTACCTGGCAGCGCAGGAGTTCCTGGATCTGCTGGTCAAGGCCGTCCTGATGCCACAGCGTGAAGTAGTAGAACACCGCCGACCAGGCCGGCAGGTCATGGGGCAGGTAGCGCCACTGACAGCCCGTCCGGTTCTGGTAGAAGATCGCGTTCACGACCTCTCGGAGGTCACAGGACCCAGGGTCCCCGGTCGCCGACCGCGCTACCCGGTCCTGTTTCCAGGCCGTGATCATCGGCTCGATCAACGCCCACTACTCGTCCGATAAGTCGCTGAGGTACGGCTCTCTCCGTGAGCTGGCCGCCGCCGATGCCTCTTACCGGGTGCCGGTGGCGGTGACGTGCCGGGTGCTCGGGCTGGCCCGCCAGCCCTACTACCGGTGGCTGGCCCACCCTGCCACCGACGCCGAACTTACCCAGGCATGCCGGGCCAACGCCCTGTTCGACGCGCACCGCGACGATCCCGAGTTCGGGCACCGCTTCCTTCTCGACGAGGCCCGCGCCGCCGGTGAGGCGATGGCCGAGCGGACTGCCTGGCGGATCTGCAGGGACAACGGCTGGTGGAGCGCCTTCGGCAAACGCAGGGGCCGCGGGAAGAACGCCAAAGCCGGGCCACCGGTCCACGATGACCTGGTGCGGCGGAACTTCACCGCGGACGGGCCGAACCGGTTGTGGCTCACGGACATCACCGAGCACGCGACCGGCGAGGGCAAGCTGTACCTGTGCGCCGTCAAGGACGTGTACTCCAGCCGCATCGTGGGCTATTCCATCGACGCCCGGATGAAGTCCCGCCTCGCGGTGGCCGCGCTGGAGTCCGCCGTCGCCCGCCGCAGTCCCGCTGCGGGATGCATCGTGCACTCCGACCGCGGATCGCAATTCCGGTCCCGCAAGGTCGCCGCCGTCCTCACCCGGCACGGCCTGGCCGGCTCGATGGGCCGGGTCGGGGCCGCCGGCGACAACGCCGCAATGGAGAGCTTCTTCGCACTGCTGCAGAAGAACGTCCTCGACCGCCGCGTCTGGGCCACCCGCCAGGAATTGCGGATCGCGATCGTCACCTGGATCGAGCGAACCTACCACCGGCGCCGACGGCAACGACGCCTGGGCCGATTGACCCCCGTCGAGTACGAGACCATCATGACCCCACCCGCAGCTCTGGCTGCATAAACCGCCGCTGTCACCCGATCATGCAGCAGTCCCTTGTGCCGAACGACGCCCCTGGTTACATGCACGGTGCCATCGCGGATATGGGCCGCGCTACACGCTGAGGCCCTGAGGGCCGCCGTCTCCGTGCCGATCTTGGCCGTGGTCGTCACTGTGGCTGATGGACCACTCCAGGTGCTATTTCCCAGAGTTGCATCCGTATCGCTCGTACTCTTCGTGTGTCGACGGCGTCACAGAGCGGGCGCCAAAACCACTGGAGGCAACACCCCGTGCTGATTGCTCAGCGTCCGTCCCTGACCGAAGAGGTCGTCGACGAGTTCCGCTCCCGGTTCGTGATCGAGCCGCTGGAGCCGGGCTTCGGCTACACCCTCGGCAACTCCCTGCGCCGGACCCTCCTCTCCTCGATCCCGGGTGCGGCGGTCACGTCCATCCGCATCGACGGCGTGCTGCACGAGTTCACCACCGTGCCGGGCGTCAAGGAGGACGTCACCGACCTGATCCTCAACATCAAGCAGCTGGTCGTCTCCTCGGAGCACGACGAGCCGGTCGTGATGTACCTGCGCAAGCAGGGCCCGGGTCTGGTCACCGCCGCCGACATCGCGCCCCCGGCCGGTGTCGAGGTGCACAACCCCGACCTCGTCCTCGCCACGCTCAACGGCAAGGGCAAGCTGGAGATGGAGCTCACGGTCGAGCGTGGCCGCGGCTATGTCTCCGCCGTGCAGAACAAGCAGGTCGGCCAGGAGATCGGCCGGATCCCGGTCGACTCCATCTACTCGCCGGTGCTCAAGGTCACGTACAAGGTCGAGGCCACGCGTGTCGAGCAGCGGACCGACTTCGACAAGCTGATCGTCGACGTCGAGACCAAGCAGGCCATGCGTCCGCGTGACGCCATGGCGTCGGCCGGCAAGACCCTGGTCGAGCTGTTCGGTCTGGCCCGCGAGCTCAACATCGACGCCGAGGGCATCGACATGGGCCCGTCCCCGACGGACGCCGCCCTGGCCGCCGATCTGGCGCTGCCGATCGAGGAGCTGGAGCTCACCGTTCGGTCGTACAACTGCCTCAAGCGCGAGGGCATCCACTCCGTGGGCGAGCTCCTGGCGCGCTCCGAGGCCGACCTTATGGACATCCGCAACTTCGGTGCGAAGTCCATCGACGAGGTCAAGGCGAAGCTGGCCGGCCTGGGCCTGGGCCTCAAGGACAGCCCGCCCGGATTCAACCCGACCGCCGCCGCACTCGGTGCGGACGACGACTCGGACGGGGGTTTCGTGGAGACCGAACAATACTGAACGCTGCGCCGCGCCGGTCATAGAGACACCTCGCGCACAGGGACAGGAGAATCTCCACGCTCTGTTCACCGCGCGGTGCCAAGGGACCGTGGCCCCGTGACCGTCCCGCCTTCCCAAGCACGTCGGGTAACCCGGCACGCGTGCCGGGTCCTGCCGCCCCCCCCAGTGCTGGATGGTGGCCCCAGGACGAAGAGTGAGAGCATCCGCGTCATGGATGATGCAGACGGTCACACGGCTCGGTGGTGGGTAGCGTTGCGCCGGACGCCGGTGGCCGTCTGGAACGACGACGTCACGGACTGGGCCGCTGCGCTGACCTACTATGCGGTTCTGGCCCTGTTCCCGTTGCTGCTGGTGATCCTCTCGATCCTGGGTCTGACCATGCCCACGGCCAAGCCGGAGGTCATCGACCGACTGACGCAGGCGGCCCCGGCCGAGTCCCGCGCTCTGCTGCGCAGCACCCTGCGGCAGATGGCCGCACAGCCGACGGCGGCATGGACGCTGATCTTCGTCGGAGGGGCGGGAGCCCTGTGGTCGGGATGCAGCTATCTGAGCGTCTTCCGCCGAGCGTTGTATGCCATGCATCGGATCAGCGCGGACCGGCCGGTCTGGCGTACCGCTCCGCGCATCATCGCCACAGCACTCGTCCTGAGCTCCCTGCTTCTGACGTCGACCCTGGCGCTGTTGCTCACCGGCGGCCTGGCCCGGCGTCTGGGTCAGGCTCTGAGTCTGGGCACCGGGCCCCAGGCCACCTGGGACACGCTGCGGTGGCCGGTCGTGGCCGCCGTAGCCGTCACCTTGGTGCTCGTCCTGTACCGGTCAGGACCGGCGTCCTCCCGCCCTGTCCGGAGGATGGCGCCCGGCGGCACACTGGCGGTGGCGCTCCTGCTGACCGTCTCACTCGGATTCGCCATCTACACCTCCCTGGTCAGCACCTATGACCGTCTGTACGGTTCACTGGCAGGCGTCGTGGTGTTCCTGGTCTGGCTGTGGCTCTCCAATCTGTCCCTCCTGATCGGCGCTCAGTTCAACGCAGAGCTGACGAAGCCTGCGCACCGGGAGTGAGTCGGTCTTCTCGTACCTGCGGCTGACCGCCCGTACCCGCGGGGCCGGTTCGCCGCGGCCACGCGGCAGTGGCGACCTCTGGCCTCGCGCGGCGCGCCGTCGCTGGGCCGGACAGAGCACCGTACAAGGCAGCGCGATCAGGGCCAGGGTGGCGAGGGAAGACCACAGGCCGGCCGCGAGCGCGGCGATGCCAACTTTCAGGGCAAACGGCGGCGAGTACAACCTCGTATCCCTGGCCCCTCCACCGGCGCACGCGTGATGCGCCACAGCGAACCATCCGCCTGATGTCTTCCGCCTCGGCTTTCACGCGCGGGGTGATGCCTCGGCGACCGCCCGGTCCGCCGCGGTCCAACGTGCGGCGACGTGGGCGATGAGCGGCGGACCGGAACACTGTCGCGGGGTCAGTAGGTGGCGAGGGAGATGGCGGTGTAGTGCGCGGTGAAGGCCACCACGGTCAGCGCGTGGAAGACCTCGTGGAAGCCGAACCAGCGGGGTGCGGGGTCGGGCCGCTGGAGGGCGTAGACCACCGCGCCCGCGCTGTAGAGGAGACCGCCGACAACGATCAGGACCACTACGGCCGCTCCGCCGGTGTGCAGGAAGTCGGGCAGGTAGCTCACCGGTGCCCACCCCAGAGCCAGATAGCACGGGGTGTACAGCCAGCGCGGGGCTCCGACCCACAGGACCCGGAACGCGATGCCGGCCAACGCTCCCGTCCAGACAATCCACAGCAGCACGGACCGCTGATCCGGCGGGAGGAGGATCACAGCCAGGGGGGTGCAGGTGCCGGCGATGATCAGGAAGATGTTGGCGTGGTCGAGGCGTCGCAGAAGAGCCTCGCCGAGCGGTCCCCAGGTGCCGCGGTGGTAGATGGCGCTGGTCGCGAACAGCAGCCAGGCGGTGACCGCATACACGGCGCAGGCCACGACCGCCTGCGGAGTACGGGCCAGGCAGATGAGCACGACACCTGCGATCAGTGCGACGGGAACCATTCCGGCATGGAGCCAGCCACGCAACCTCGGCTTGATCGGCTCGGCCAGGTCAGACACCCGCTCCACCAGAGCAGCAACCGAGTGAGCCCCCTCCCCCACATGGTCGCCCGGTGATTGGTCGGGCCGCCCGTCTGCACGGCGCTCTCCACGCGCTGACACGACGTGACCACATTCGACTTCAGCGGCGTCGCGGGACACAGCTTCTCGTCCTCCCCCGGGCTCCTGGGTGTCGCTGGCAACCATGCGGTCATGCTAGGAAACCTCACCCGGACACATGACGAGAGGTCGGTCCACAGCCACGTCGCCGGGCCCGGGATGGTTCGCCGCCGTGTGAACTCCAGTCCCCTTGACGCTGCCGCCGATTGGGCTTGCCGAAGCTGAGTAGGACGGCTGGTCATGGGAATGATCAGGGCTTCCGAATGGGCATCTCCGCTCGCCTACGCGCAAGGATCGCCGATGCTTCCTGAGGTCCGCCCCCACGTATCCACCGCCCTCGCAGACCAGTTGGATCACCAACTGGACCTGGATCCGCATCTCGAGGCCGCCCAGCTCGATGTGAAGCGCGTCGCCGGAATCGCGGTGGTCGCAGCCGCCCACTCCGATGGCTATGCGGCCACCGGCCATCTCCTCGGGCTGCTGGCCGCGCTGCCTGCCCCCACCAAGGCAGGAGAACGCTTCTGGTCGGACCTGTGGAGGTCGTCGGGCACCGCGTACCTGCTGCCCGTCAACATCAAGGCTCCGGTGCTGCGTTCGCTGGCAGGAGAAGGAACCGCCCTGGCCCGGCAGGTCTTTTCGGCCGTCGATGAGATGACCCCGCCCCCAGCGCGCCGCGGCCGAGGAGGTGATCGGTCAGGCCCTCGTCGAGTCCGACCATCTGCCCGACCTCAAGTCACAGGTCATCGGGGAACTGTGACTTCGAGATCTCGAGCTCACCGCCTGGCGCGTCCTGCACGCAGACCGCAGGTCGGACCACCCGGCTGGACGGAAAGCCTTCCCGGACGCCTGGACGAGCGTCTGAGCGTCGGCTCCTTCGATCTGCACGGCAGCCGGGCAGGACATGCGGCTCCCGTGCCCGACGACGCTTGCAGCGACTGAGGTCAGGAGTTCCGGGCCGAAGTCACACCGGCCCGGGACCCTCCACAGATCAGGGGCCGCGCAGCCATTGCTGCGCGGCCCCTGATCCTGCCGGCCCGGCACGAGAACAGGCGCCTTCGTCCGGGTGGGTGGCAGGGCCCGCAGGAGCGGCGGCCACCTGGACGCGGCGTGCGCGATCTCTCGGGCAGGTCTGCGAGGTCAAGCCACGTTGATGTTCTCGGCCTGCGGACCCTTCTGGCCCTGGGTGACATCGAACGTCACGGCCTGGCCCTCCTGGAGCTCACGAAAGCCGGTGGAGTTGATCGCGGAGTAGTGCGCGAAGACATCCGGGCCGCCGCCGTCCTGGGCGATGAAGCCGAAGCCCTTCTCCGCGTTGAACCACTTCACAGTTCCCGTAGCCATGGTCATGCCTTCCAGTCGATGAACGCCTCCCACTCCATGTGGCAGACGGAGGTGATCGCCCTGGTCCCTGCGGCACAGCACAGCAAAACGCCCACACCGAAGGCGTGGGCAAGAGGGAATTCCGAACCACGACAGCTGACGCAGACGCTACACGCCCACACACCGCGTCACCACAGGAAATGATCACGTCGTACACCGAGACCGTGCGTGCGGTGCCCGCCGACGCTGAAGGGCACGCTCATCTCATGCTGCTGCCGTCGGGTTCGCTGATTCGGCGGCGCGGCGGTATTCGGCGTTGAGGCGCTGGGCTTCCTCGAGCTGGTCTTCAAGGATGACGATCCGGCAGGCGGCCTCGATGGGGGTCCCGTGGTCGACGAGTTCCCGGGCGCGGGCGGCAACGCGCAGCTGGTAGCGGGAGTAGCGGCGATGTCCGCCTGCGGAGCGGAGTGGGGTGATGAGGCGGTGTTCGCCGATGGCGCGGAGGAAGCCCTGTGTGGTGCCGAGCAGTTCGGCGGCTCGGCCCATGGTGTAGGCGGGGTAGTCGTCGTCATCGAGACGGCCGAAGGTGTCGTCTGCTGTCATTGCACCTCTCTGTGGAACGCGTGGAGGGGCCCTGGCGCCGTACTGCCGCCAGGGCCCCGAAGGAACTACTACACCATCTGCCGGCCCTGATACTGCACCGGCCCTCTGTTTCCGCAGACCCGACCGAGATGCTGTCGGGGACGCGGGGATCGCGGTTGCTTGACCGGAGACCACCTCACTATCGATGTCCTGCGGTACCCGGGGCCAAGAATTCCGCCCGGGCGATCCTGATGGCGCTCGGCTCCTCCGTTCTTCCCTCTTGATCAACTACTCCCCAACGGAAACTGCGAACTGCTGGTGGCCTCGAACAGCGCCACTCTTCGGCAGCCAGCCCCGTCGCCCGTCCTGCGTCTGCTCTGGCTTGGAACCCCACTGCCGAACCTCCCGGTGCGCGCGCCCGCAGCCGACGCCTTCACCGAGGTACTGCTCACTGACCTCACTGCTGAGTACTGCGAACCTTCACTTACTGGTACTGCCACTGCGGTACTGCTCATGGCGGCCCCTGATCACTGCGGGCCACCCGGTCCGGTCGTCAGTCCCGTCGCCGTCCTGCAACTACTCTGGCTTCGGAACTCCACCACCGCACCGTCCTGCGAACTGCAACTACGTACTGCTGCCCGGCAGTTCATCTCTACCGAGCCTCACTTGATCTCGGCTACGACAGAAACTTTAACCACACCGCCGACCAATGTCTACTCCAGCGGGTATAGATTTCGGTGCGCAGGAAGATGAGGTACTCCGCCTCGACCAGTCTGCCTCGACCGGTCCCATGGATGGTTCAAGCAGCTGCGAGGCTCTGTCCGGCGCTCACAGTGACCCACCGCCGCGTGGCATGTCGGGCTGGGTGTGACGTCGCCGACTGCGCCGCGGCGAGCGTCGGCGGCACCGGCCAACACTGCGTCTCGTGAAGGCCACCTGCCAGGGTGACCCTGATGATCACGGTGATGGCCAGCGCCGCAGCCGTCCGTTCCACCACAGCCATTGCCGGCGCGCGCGATACGGCACGGGCCTTCCTCGAAGGTTTGCAGCAGCTGGCCGTGGCTCCTGACGCGGCGGACACTGTGGTCTTGGTCGTGTCCGAGCTCGTCACCAACGCCCTGCGCCATGGTGGGGGCCGCTGCACCCTGGAACTGACTGCGCACCCCGACACCATCGAGGTCGCCGTTCCCGATCCCGGCCGACATGTGCCGCGTATGCGCACCCCTGACGTGAACGGCGGCACCGGGGGCTTCGGCTGGCCCATGGTCACCCGCCTCGCCCACGCCACGGCGGTCACCCGCGGGGCCTCCGGCGGCAAGACCGTGAGCGCCTTCCTTGCCCGGTAGCGTCACCGCTCAAGTAGCCGGATGGCCGGCGAACATGGTCCGCCTCATGCCGCAGCCTGACGACTTGCTGGTTGACGTTGCCGCCCTGGTGGAGTCCGGCCGGAGCAACCAGATGTCCCTGGCCGTGGCCGCCGGTGGCGCTGTCACCACCGGTCGGCTGGCTGCCGAAGCGGTGTGGAGGCAGAGGGTGTCGGATGTGCTGAGGGATTCCGCCCACTTGCGCGAGTTCGCCCGCCGTCTTCGACGCCCCGTGAAGGAGGACGGGCCGCCCACGCGTCTGCACTTCCATGCCGCCCGGATCCTGCAGGGCAACGGCGACGGGCACCAGCTGCACGCGGTGTGGGCCCGACCGGCGTACCGGTCGGGCCCACACTGCTGGTCAGGTGTCGGCTCGTGTCTGTTTGGCCGGTCAGGCCGTGGCGGGGGTGCCGAGCATCGCGGAGGCGTGCTGCATCGGGCTGAGAATGCCCAGGGGCGCTGTCTTGGGAACGGCGCGGCAGGTGAAGCCGAGCTGAGCCATGGCCCGCAGGACTTCGGCGGCGCTGAAGTCACGGCGGTCCTGGCGCGTGATGACCTGGCCGACCTGCTTGACGGGGTAGTGGCGGCGGCCGATGATCACCGATTCGCCGGTGACCGGTTCGGGCTTGACGCCCTTCATCGATTCCAGCACGCCGCCCTTGGTGAGCTCGAAGGGGAAGCGGGCGATGACGCAGCGCATGTGGCCTCACAGGGAGAAGGAAAGAACGGTCCGACCAGGGGCAGAGGTGTTTCAGCGGGAGAGGGCCAGGATGCCCAGGGCGCTGCCTTGCTCGTCGACCACCGGCAGGACACCGAGCCGACGGGTGCGCATCGCGTGCTCGGCTTCGGCCATCGTGGTCACGGGTGAGGCGAACGAACCGTGGTCGCCGAGGATGTCGCGCAGGCGGACACGGTCCGTGTAGTCGGAGCTGTCACGGACGGCGGCGAGTTCGGTACGGGTGACCAGGCCGGTGCACTGGCCGTCCTGGTCGCAGACGACCAGTCGGACCGTGCGGGCGGCGGCCATGACGGCCAGCGCCACCTCGACGCTCATGTCGTCACATACCTGCGGTCCGGCCGCGTCCATGACCTCCACCGCCGTCCTGTGCACGGGGTCGGTGTCCGCCGGGTGGGGCTGCATCTGAATCAGCGTCAAAAGGTGCCTCCTGCTGAGATGGGCCGGCTTCCTGATCACGAAAGTTCTAGGCCACCGCGCCGAAGCCGGACTGGCGTACGGGGGTGCGCCTGGTCGCCGAGGCGGGGCGGCGGCGGCCTCGGGGGGTGGCGTTGCGCTTGGGGCGTTCGACGACCGGTGCGGTGATGACGACCGGGATGCCGGACGGGGCCTGGGCGCCGGTGATCCGGTTCAGGGCCTCGTCGCCCGAGCGGATCTGGGTGGTCTGCGGCCGGATTCCGGCGTCCGACATCAGGCGGACCATGCCTCGGCGCTGGTTCGGCGTGACCAGGGTGACGACGCTGCCGGACTCGCCGGCGCGGGCGGTACGGCCGCCGCGGTGGAGGTAGTCCTTGTGGTCGGTCGGCGGGTCGACGTTGACGACCAGGTCGAGGTTGTCGACGTGGATGCCGCGCGCCGCGACGTTGGTCGCCACCAGTACGGTGACGTGCCCCGTCTTGAACTGTGCCAGCGTGCGAGTGCGCTGGGGCTGCGACTTGCCGCCGTGCAGCGCGGCGGCCCGCACCCCGCTGTTGAGCAGGTCCTGGGTCAGCCGGTCGACG
Organism: Streptomyces cahuitamycinicus; assembly: GCF_002891435.1. Classification (GTDB taxonomy): domain Bacteria; phylum Actinomycetota; class Actinomycetes; order Streptomycetales; family Streptomycetaceae; genus Streptomyces; species Streptomyces cahuitamycinicus. Next base: position 9,680 of record NZ_POUC01000083.1, on the reverse strand, counting down.
GCGTGCTTGGTGTCCAGGAACATGATCACGCGGCCGTCGCGGGCGGCGATCTCGGTCGTGGCGGCGTGCTTGTCGGCGCCATGGACGTGCAGGACGTGGTGCTCCATCGTCGTGACCGCACCGGCCGACGGGTCGACGGAGTGCACGACGGGGTCGGTCAGGTAGCGGCGTACCAGAAGGTCGACGTTGCGGTCCAGGGTGGCGGAGAACAGCATCCGCTGCCCCTCTGGGCGCACCTGGTCGAGCAGCGCGGTGACCTGGGGCATGAAGCCCATGTCGGCCATCTGGTCGGCCTCGTCCAGCACGGTGATGCCCACGTGGTTCAGCCGGCATTCGCCGCGGTCGATGAGGTCCTTCAGCCGCCCCGGCGTCGCGACGACGACCTCGGCTCCGCCGCGCAGCGCGCTGGCCTGCCGGCCGATCGACATGCCGCCCACCACCGTGGCCAGCCGCAGCCGCACGGAGCGGGCGTACGGGGTCAGCGCGTCGGTCACCTGCTGGGCCAGCTCACGCGTCGGTACGAGGATCAGCCCCAGCGGCTGGCGGGGCTCGGCACGCTGTCCGGCGGTGCGGGCGAGCAGGGCGAGGCCGAAGGCGAGGGTCTTGCCGGAACCGGTGCGCCCGCGGCCCAGGACGTCACGGCCCGCCAGGGAGTTCGGCAGCGTCGCTCCCTGGATCGGGAACGGTGCGCTCACACCCTGCCTGCCGAGTTCGGCCAGCAGCTGCTCGGGCATGTCGAGATCGGCGAAGCCCTCAACGGCGGGCAGTGCGGGGGTGATCGTCCTGGGCAGCGCGAACTCACCTTGCACTGCGGCGGGCCGACGGCCGTAACCGCCGGAGCGGACGGGCCCGCCGGTACGACGCGGCGCCTGCGAGCCGTAGCCGCTGCCGCCCCTTCCGGCGTCGGCGCGGCCGTCGCGGGAGCGGGCGGGGCGGTCGTTCGTGTACGTGCGGTTCATGCGGAACCTTCCTCGATGCGGCACATATCAAGGAATTCCCGCTGCGATGAATGGCACGGAGAATTACAAGTATGACCGGTGGCAAAAGAAAGCAGATCTGGCCGGCGAAAACATCCGTGGGCGCACGTGCTGAAATGGGTGACGCGATGGGGACCTTGCGATCCGGGCGCCGACTGCGGTGCAGCGCTTCAGGATGCGTCTGCGTCCTGAGGGAGGAACCGCTTGTGGTGGTACTGCGGATTCCTCAGGGGCGTCCCGCGGGTGAAAGCCGCTGCGGGATACGCGTGCAGCTGGGGCCCGCACCCCGAAGGATGCGGGCCCCAGCTACTGATTGCGCGTGAGCGTCAGGCCGGAACGATGTTCTCGGCCGTCGGGCCCTTCTGGCCCTGGGCGATGTCGAAGTTCACCTTCTGGCCCTCGAGCAGCTCACGGAAGCCCTGCGCGGCAATGTTCGAGTAGTGGGCGAACACGTCGGCGCCGCCACCGTCCTGCTCGATGAAGCCGAAGCCCTTTTCCGCGTTGAACCACTTCACGGTACCAGCAGCCATGTCATATCTCCTTTGGGGCAGTGCATCGGCGCCCGCACTGCGCGAACGCCGTGTCGCCGCGATGATCACCCCGCCCGGAAATGACCGGAAATACAAAAGTGCTCCCGACCGGCAGAAGCCTGGTGGGGGCACTTGAAGTTTCGGGAACCACAACTGCAACTGAGATAGACAGTAGCACGCCGGAACGGTCCGTGTGCGTCGGATGATTCCACTCTGCTCTTCGCGACAAAAACTCCCACTGCGCGGTCCGTCAAAATCTGACCTCCCGGGAATAGATTTTAATTCACTCGGAGTGCAACGTTTCAGGAATAGTCGCCTGCACCAGGGCTCCTTAGGGGCGTAACGACGGACGCCGGCTATCCGTAAGACGCCTATTCGAAGGGGTCCAGCAGCTCGTATCGCATGCCGTGGGCCGGATCCCGCGGTACGACTACTCCCGCATGACCGTCCGAGGATCTGCTTCAGCGGTGGGTTGCCCCACCGAGCCGGCCTCGCGTTGGCGCAGCAGTACCCCGGTTCTGAACAGGACATCGAAGTCGGACCGGTCCCACGGGCCGCCGACGCTGTCGAGGACCATGCGACCGGTGCGGTGCCCGGGAGCGGGCCGCACAGGCCTGGTGCCGTAGGAGACGCCGAGGAGGTTCGCCGTCCGTTCGCCGGGCGCGGCGCGTATCGCGTCCCTGTCCCGGACAGTCTGCTCTGTCGAGAGGCACGGCAGCTCACCGCCGGCACCCGCCGCGCAGTCGTCGGCCACGTTCCGGAGTGACGTCAGGCAGGCGCGTTCCACCGCCGGTCCGGCGTGGGCCCGCGGCCCTGATCGCCGCAGCTGGCGCCGCGGGCCGCAGCGGACATGCCCTTCCGACCGTGCCACCTCGGAGCAGACGGAAGCTACCTCGCGTCGACGCTGCGAGGCCGACCGGCCACTCAACCACCAGCCCGGCGTCGACTTCCCCACGACCGCGCCCTGCTTCTCGCCTGCCCAAACTCGCCAACCCCCACGCACCTGAACATGGCGTGAGCCGACCACCCCCGACGCCTTGGGACGGGGCCGGGCGTGCTCACCGCAGTTGACGCACCACGTCAGTCTTGTCCCAGCGATCACCGGTTGAGTCGGCAGCTCCGCGAATCCCACCGGTCGATCTCCATGGACCCACACCGAGCCGGGCCTGACGAGCCGGCCGTCGGCAGGTCTCATTCGTTCAGCGGCGGACCGTGTCGCTGCTGAAGGTGTCGGACAGGGCGATGCGGGCCGTGATGCGCTTGCCGACCGGCTCCTGTTCGGTGAAGAGGTCCTTTGTGACAGCTTTGACGATCTCCAGGCCGTGCTGGCCGATCCGATCGGGATCGGCGGGCCGGGCAGCGGGGCCGCCACCAAACAGGGCCCGGAGCACGAGCTCCCCGGGGCCGGACCGACCGGGATCGGTGAAGGTGTCGGCGACGCACTCGCCGAGGACGGTGACGCTGCTGGGGGCCTCGGTTCGGGACATGGCGACTGTCTGCCTCTCTCAGAAAGAGTGCGGTAGCGGAAGGGCACTGGGACGGTGGCCTGATGCGGCCCATGCACAGGTATTGACATGCCACTCAAGACGGACGTAACTTCCCTGCCACACGGAAGTAACGCGCGTTATTAAAGCGCGAAACTGGAGGCAGTGTCTCGCCTCCGGCTGGCCGAAAGGGACTGGAAGTGGCCACGAACAAGTCGCAGCGCCTGACCATGAGCGATGTGGCTCGCCACGCGGGCGTCTCGCGGACCACGGTCTCCTTCGTCCTCAACGACAAACCCGGTGCCGCCATCCCCGACGAGACCCGTCGGCGGATCCTGGAGGCGATCGACGAGCTCGGCTACCGGCCCAACGCCGGGGCGCGGGCGCTGGCCGCAAACCGCAGTGGATGGTTCGGGCTGATCACCGAGATCGTGACTGGTCCGTTCGCGGGCGAGGTGATCACGGGTGCGCAGAGCCGCGCCTGGGGTGACCGGAGGTTCCTGCTGATCGCCGCGAGCGAGGGCGATCCGGCCCAGGAGGCCGCCGCGCTCGACCAGATGCTGGAACACCGGGTGGAAGGGCTGCTGTACGCCACGACCTGGCACCGCGCCGTCACGCTCCCCAAAGCCGCCCGGGAGGTGCCGACGGTGCTCGTCAACTGCTACGACGCGGAAGGGGAGCTGCCGTGCATCCTGCCCGACGAGGTGTCGGGCGGATACAAGGCGACCCGCCGGCTCCTGGACGCCGGTCACACCCGCATCGGGTTCATCAACCTCGACCCGGCGATCCCGGCCGCCATCGGCAGGCGCGAAGGGTACGAGCGTGCCCTGCGCGAGGCCGGGATCACCCGCGACCCCTCCCTCGTCGTCCCCGGCTGGGCCACCGCCGACAGCGCCTATACCGCCGCCTGCGAACTGCTGGACCGCCCGGCCGGCGACCGGCCGACCGCGCTGTTCTGCGGAAACGACCGGATGGCGATGGGCGCCTACGACGCGATCAAGGAACGTGGGCTGCGCATCCCGCACGACGTAGCCGTGGTGGGGTTCGACAACCAGGAACTCATCGCCGCCTATCTGCGGCCGAAGCTGACGACGCTCGCCCTGCCCTTCGAGGCCATGGGCACCAAGGGCATCGACATGCTCGCCGCTCTCGCAGCGGGGCAGCCGCTCGACACCCATCGAGTGACGCTCGACTGCCCGCTGCTCGAACGCTCGTCGGTCTGACCGCTAATCAGTCCGCCGAGGAATCCCATCCCCGTCTTCGCCCTGTGTGTTGAAGAGAGGAAAAGAGTCTCCATTATGGCACCCTCCCGCATACCTTCACGGCGGCCCCTAGCCGTCCTGAGAGCGGTCACCGCGACCGCCACCGCAGCCCTGGTCGTGTCCTCCTGTACGGGCGGCTCGGGCGCCTCCGGCGCCGGTGACACGTCCGGCAACCAGCTGCTCACCATCCCGCGCGAGGATCTGGCGACCTTCACGCGCAACTTCAACCCGCTCTCCCCGCAGGCCGCCCCCATGACTCTGCAGGCGGTCTACGAGCCGCTGGTCGTGCACAGCATGGCGGACGCCAAGGACACGCCGTGGCTGGCCACCGAGTGGGAGCAGGCCAAGGACGGCAAGTCCCTCACCTTCACCTTGCGCGACGGCGTGAAGTGGTCGGACGGCAAGCCGCTCACCGCCGACGACGTCGTCTATACCTTCGAGCTCCAGAAGAAGGTGCTGGGCGGCTTCGACTACCTCGACAAGGTCACCGCGGTCGACGCCCACACGGTGAAGTTCTCCTTCCACAAGCCCTTCTCGCCCGCTTTCTACGAGATCAGCGGCCACTACATCCTGCCGAAGCACATCTGGTCCAAGGTGAAGGACCCGGCGAAGTTCACCAACCCGAACCCGGTCGCCACCGGTCCGTACACCAAGATCGAGAAATTCCAGGCCCAGTCGTACGAGTTGCGCAAGAACCCTGACTACTGGCAGCCCGCGAAGCAGCAGATCGCCGGCATCCAGATGCTCGCCTTCTCCGGCAACGACAGCGCCAACATCGCCTTCACCAACGGCGAGGTGGACTGGACGCAGTCCTTCATCCCGGACATCGAGAAGTCCTTCGTTGCCAAGGACAAGAAGCACAACCACTACTGGTTCCCGGCCACCGGCGCCATGATCAACTGGCAGTTGAACACCACGAAGGCCCCGTTCAACGATCCGGCCGTCCGCAATGCGCTCAGCATGGCCGTCGACCGCGACCAGATCACCAAGGTCGCCATGAACGGCTACGCCGAACCCGCCGACTGCACGGGCCTGGCCCGCACGTACGACAAGTGGCGCGACACGTCGCTGGCCGCTTCCTGCACCTGGACGAAGTACGACACCGACGCGGCGGCCAAGGCCCTCGACGCTGCCGGCTACGAGGAGAGCGGCGGCAAGCGGAAGCTGAAGAACGGCAAGAACTTCACACTCGACATCTCCGTCGGCTCCGCCTCCTCCGACTGGATCTCGGTCGCCAACATCATCAAGCAGGACCTGGCGAAGGTCGGCATCACCGCCACCGTGAAGACGCCCGACTGGTCGGCTGTCCAGTCGTCGTACAACACGGGCACGTTCGACACCGGCATCGTGTGGAGCAACAACGGCGCCACGCCGTACGAGTACTTCCGCGGCGTGATGTCGACCAAGATGCTCCAGCCGGTCGGCAAGCAGGCCACGGAGAACTACCACCGCTTCGGCGACAAGAAGGCCGACAAGCTCATCGACGCCTTCGCCGCCGCCACGGACGAGAGTGCGCAGCGCGAGCAGATGAACGGCTTGCAGGAGCTGTACAACAAGGACGCGCCCGTCGTCCCGCTGTTCACCGGCCCCGAGTGGGGCGCGTACACGGACGCCCGCTTCACCGGCTGGCCCTCCGAGAAGGACCCGTACGCCACCCTCGGCAACCGCAACGGCAGCACGATCCTCGTGCTCACCTCGCTGAAGCCCGTCAAGAGCTGACGCCGCCCGCGGACCGGCGGCCGCCCTCCTCCCCGGACGGCCGCCCCCGCGCACCGAACCACACGTTCACCCCCACCGACAGGGAGCACGACCCGTGCGTCTGATCCTGCGCAACCTGGGGTTCTATCTGCTCGCCTTCTGGGCCTCCATCACCCTGAACTTCGTTCTCCCGCGCTTCATGCCGGGCGACCCGGTCTCCCGGATGTTCGCGCAGGCCCAGGGCACCATGCAGCCCGACCAGATAGCCCAGTTGCGGAAACTCTTCGGCCTGGACAACCGCCCCCTCTGGGAGCAGTACGTCTCCTACGTCAAGAGCGTCTTCACCGGCGACCTCGGCATCTCCATCACCCGCTTCCCCACCCCGGTCTCCGACGTGATCGGCTCGCAGATCGGCTGGACCCTGCTCCTCGGTGGCGTCGCGCTCGTCATCGCGGCCGTGCTCGGCAACCTGCTCGGCATCGTCGCCGCCTGGCGGCGCGGCGGCGTCCTCGACTCCGCCTTCCCTCCCCTGCTGATCTTCGTCGGTTCTTTCCCGTACTTCTGGCTGGCTATGGGCGCGCTGTACCTGTTCGGGGTGAGCCTGGGCTGGTTCCCGCTGCGGCACGCCTACGACGTCGGTCTGACTCCCGGCTTCAACGGCGAGTTCCTCTCGAACGTCGCCACCCACCTGGTGCTGCCGGCGCTGACCATCGTGCTGGTCTCCATCGGCGGCTGGATGCTCGGCATGCGGAACACCATGATCGCCACGGCGGCCGAGGACTACATCACGATGGCCGAGGCGAAGGGGCTCAGCCCGTCGCGGATCATGTTCCGCTACGCCGCCCGCAACGCGCTGCTGCCGTCCGTCACCAACTTCGGCATGGCGCTCGGCTTCGTCGTCGGCGGCGCGCTGCTCACCGAGGTCGTGTTCGCCTACCCCGGCATCGGCTACCAGTTGCTGATGGCTGTCCAGGGCCTGGACTACCCGCTGATGCAGGGCATCTTTCTGACGATCACGGCGGCGGTGCTGATCGCGAACTTCCTCGTCGATCTCGTCTACGTCCGCCTCGACCCGCGCGTCCGCGTCCGCTGAGGAGGTTGCCGACATGACCGCCATCGAGATCGCGACGGCCACCACGCCGACTACCCCCGCGCGCGCCTCCCGCCGGCGCGGACTGCTGCGCCAGCTCATCGACAGCAAGAAGGCGTTGACCGGGCTGATCCTGCTCGCTCTCTTCGCGCTGCTGGCCCTGCTAGCGCCTGTCCTGGCACCGGGCGACCCGTCGCTCATCAATTCCACGGGCAGCCAGGCCCCCTCGGCCGCGCACTGGCTCGGTACGACCGCCAAGGGACAGGACGTGCTCGCCCTCACCCTGTGGGGCGCGCGCAGCTCCCTCTTCGTCGGGTTCACCGTGGGGCTCGTGGCGACCGCGGTCGCCATCGTCGTCGGCCTCGCGGCCGCGTACTTCGGCCGCATCGTGGACGACGCGCTGACCCTGGTCACCAACATCTTCCTGCTGCTGCCCGGCCTCCCGCTGCTCATCATCCTGGCCGCGTTCCTGCCGCCCGGAACCTCCACCGTGATCCTGGTCCTCGTCGTCACCGGCTGGGCGGGATCCGCCCGGGTACTGCGAGCGCAGGCCAAGTCGATCCGCGGCAAGGACTTCGTGGCCGCCGCCGTCGTCACCGGCGAGCGCCCCCTGCGGATCATGTTCCGCGAGATTCTTCCCAACATGGCGTCCGTGGTGATGACCACGCTGCTCGGCTGCGTGATCTTCGGCATCGGCGCCCAGGCCGGCCTGGAGTTCCTCGGCCTCGGCGACAGCAGCGTCGTCAGCTGGGGCACCAACCTCTACTGGGCCAGCAACGACGGCGCGCTGATGACCGGGACGTGGTGGGCCTTCGTCCCCTCCGGGCTGTGTATCGCGCTCGTCGCGTTCGCGCTCGCGCTGGTCAACTACGCGGTCGATGAGATCACCAACCCGAGGCTGCGCAGCCGCCGTGCCCGCCGTGAGAGGAGGGGCTGAGCCATGGAACCCGTACTTGAGGTGAACGGCCTGCGCGTCGAATACCGCGGTGACGGACGCACCGTCGTGGGCGCCGACGACGTCTCCTTCTCCATCGGCGCCGGAGAGGTCTTCGGCCTCGCCGGTGAGTCCGGCTGCGGCAAGTCGACCATCGCCAACGCGGTGATGCGGCTGCTCAAGCCCCCGGCGGAGATCACCGCGGGCAGCATCCGCTTCCAAGGCCGGGACGTCCTCGCCCTGGACACACGGGAGCTGCGCGCCTTCCGCTGGCGGGAGATCGCCATGGTCTTCCAGTCGGCGATGAACTCCCTCAACCCCGTCCTGACCATCGGCGAGCAGATCGTCGACATCTTCACCACCCACGAGCGGATGAAGAAGCGGGCCGCGCGGGAGCGGGCCGGCGAGCTGCTTCAGCTGGTCGGCATCGACACGGGAAGGCTGAAGGCGTACCCGCACCAACTGTCCGGAGGCATGCGCCAGCGCGTGGTCATTGCCATGGCCGTCGCACTGCGCCCCCGGCTGCTGATCATGGACGAGCCAACCACCGCGCTCGACGTGGTCGTGCAGCAGGAGATCATGGCGCAGATCCGCGATCTCCAGCGGGAGCTGGGCTTCTCCATCCTCTTCATCACCCACGACATGTCCCTGATGGTCGAGCTGTCGGACCGCATGGGCGTGATGTATGGCGGACGGATCGTCGAACTCGCCGACGCCAAGGACCTGTTCGCGGGGCCGCTCCACCCCTACACCGAGGCGCTGATGAACGCCTTCCCGCCGCTGACCGGCCCGCGCCAAGAGCTCACCGGCCTCTTCGACGCCCCGCGCACCGCCGACAGCTGCGGCTTCCACGTCCGCTGCCCCGAGGACCGCTCGGACTGCTCCACGAACATCCCCGACCTGCGAGAGATCTCGCCCGGCCGCTGGGTGGCCCGCAGCCTTGAAGGAGCCCCCCGATGACCGAACCCCTGCTGTCCGTCCGCGGTCTGACCAAGGACTTCCAGGTCGGCACCGTCTTCTCCCGGCGCCGCGTCCGTGCCGTCAACGACGTGTCCTTCGACCTGCCGGCCGGCCGGATCACCGCCCTGGTCGGCGAGTCCGGCAGCGGCAAGTCAACCATCGCCCGCTGCCTCGCCCGCCTCGAACAGCCCACCGCCGGTGAGGTGTTGCTGGACGGCGAGGATGTCCTGCGCACCGAGCGGCGCCGGGCATCAAGGGCGTACCGCCGCAAGGTCCAGATGGTGTTCCAGGACCCCTTCGGCTCACTCAACCCGGTCCACCGCATCGAGCACTTCCACACCCGGGCCCTCGTCCTGCACGGCCACTCCGCCACACCAGAGGCGCTGCGCGAGCTGATGACGACGGTCGGCCTGACCGAGGACATGCTTCAGTCCTACCCGCACGAACTCTCCGGCGGCCAGCGTCAGCGCGTCTCCATCGCGCGCGCGTTGGCGGTGGAGCCGAGCCTCATCCTGGCCGACGAACCGACGTCGATGCTGGATGTCTCCGTGCGCGTCGGCGTGCTCAACCTGATGCGGCGCCTGCGCGACGAGCGGAACATCGCCATGCTCTACATCACGCACGACCTGGGCTCCGCCCGCTACCTCGCGGACACCACGATGGTGATGTTCGCCGGCGAACTCGTCGAGGGCGGCGACGCACTGGCCGTCATGGACGCCCCCGCCCCTGTCTCTTATACACAGCT
>NZ_POUC01000839.1 GCF_002891435.1 Streptomyces cahuitamycinicus | reverse complement strand
GGCCCGGGGGGGAGGGGGGGGGGGGGGTGCGGGACTCGGCGGCGCCGGGCGGGCACGGGGAGTGCCTGTCGTGCCGGCTGGCAGGGCGGGGGCGCGGCGCGCGTGCGGTGGTGCCGGTCATGCCGGCGCAGCGCGAGAGCGAGCCGGAGACCGTCGCCGCGGCGGGGGCCGACTCCGTGCGCTGAGGCCGACTCTGCGGAGCCGGGCACTGTCGTCCTGCGGAGCCGGGGACCGTCGCCGCCGGCGAGGCCGATCCCCGCGAGCCGGGGCCTGCCGCAACCGGGGCCCATGTCGCGAAGCCGGAGACCGTCGGCGCCGCCGGGCCCACTCCGCCGAGCCGGAGACCGCCGCTGACGCCACCCCCACCGCTCGACGAACGGGCGACGGCCGACCGGATGCCGCGGCTCGGCGCCCACCCGGACGTGTGGTTCCCCGTGCTGCGGCCGGCGCCCGACCGCTGGCTGCGCCTGAACCTGGTGCACGACACCGGCCCCACCATGCCGGTCTGGCGCCCCCTGGTGAGCGAACTGCACACGGCACTCGCCCAGTCGGGCATCTTCCGCGCGGTCGGCCTGCACCCGGCCACGCCCGACGGCCGGACCCGCCAGGTTCCCGTCCTCGACGACGGCCGCACGGTCACCCTCGTCATCAGCGACTGCATGGGCCCGCAGTGGCGCCCCGGCGAGGCGGGCGAGCGCTGGTACCGCACCCTGCGGCGGTGGGCCCGCCACATGCCGCTCGCCGTGGTCCAGCCGCTCCCCGAACACCTGTGGCCCACCACGGCGTTGCCCGCCGAGCCGGGCCTGCTGACGTCCCCGGGCCCGGCGGCCCCCTCGGCGGCCCTCGCGTTCAGCTCGTACGACGCGTCACCGCACCCGGACCGGGCCCTGCCGCTGCCGGTCCTGGAACCGGGCGCCCCCTGGCTCGCCCACTGGGCGGCCCTGCTCGCCGACCCGGGCGGCGCCCGGACACCGGGCGCGGTGGCCTGGCTGCCGCCCGCACCCGCACCTCCCGCCGAGCCCACGCCCGACATCACCACCTCCTCTGCCGAGGACCTGGTCCTGCGCTTCCGCGCGACCGCGTCCCCGGAGGCCTTCCGCCTCGCCGGGCATCTCGCGCTGGCGGTCCCCTCGGTCCCGGTGATGCGCCTCGTCCAGCGCACCCTGGAGCGCGACCCGCGCCCACAGCACCTGGCCGAGGTCGTCCTCAGCGGCATGCTCACCGCCGCGCCCGGCCCGCCCGGCTCCTACGCGTTCCGGCCCGGCGTACGGGAGTTGCTGCTGCGCTCCCTGCCCCGCACGGCCCGCGGC
>NZ_POUC01000838.1 GCF_002891435.1 Streptomyces cahuitamycinicus | reverse complement strand
CTTGAGTTCTAGTAGTCGTCGCAACACCCCAGCTCAGGGGATGCGATGGACTTCGAGGTCCGCAAGGTCAGACATGGAGGGGGCGGTCGTCGCCTGACTCGTGAGCGGGAGGTATATCTCCAGCTCATGAGTCAGGGGTACGGCAACAGAGAGGCCAGCCGGATCGTCGGGATCAACCCGCGGACCGGTAAGAGATGGCGCAACGGTCATCACTCGCCGACCTACGGCAAGCCGAAGCCTCCGATCCGTTCGGAGGCTTCGGCTTGCGATGCGCCCGGCCGCAGCAGGTACCTGCGCGAAGAGGACCGCATCCACATCGCCGACCGGCTGCGTGAGAAGGCATCCATCCGGCAGATCGCCTCCGAGCTGGGCCGCAGCCCGTCCACCATCAGCCGGGAAATACGCCGCAACAGTGCCCTGTGGCGGAGCAAGGACTGGGTCTACCGGCCGCATGCCGCCCACCGCCGCGCCGAACAGCGCCGGCCCCGCCCCAAGACCGGGAAGATAGGCCAGAACCCCGAGCTGCGGGACTTCATCCAGCACCACCTCTCCTTGCGCTGGAGCCCGGAACAGATCTGCCAGGCTCTGCGGACCGCCTTCCCCGACCGGCCGGAGATGCACGTGGTCCACGAGACGATCTACCAGGCTCTCTACGTCCAAGGCCGCGGAGAACTACGTCGCGAGTTGACCAAGGCCCTGCGCACGGGACGCGCCCGCCGCAGGCCGCACCGCCAGTCATACAAGCGCCAGGCCCGCGCGATCCCGAACATGGTGCTGATCAGCGACCGGCCCGCGGAGGCCGCCGACCGAGCCGTTCCCGGGCACTGGGAAGGCGACCTCATCATCGGCAAGGACGGCAAGTCGGCGATCGGCACACTCGTCGAACGCTCCACCCGCTACGTGATGCTCGCGCATCTGCCCCTGGACCACTCAGCGGCCAGCACGCGCGACGCCCTGGTCGAGACGGTCAAAACCCTCCCGTCCCACCTGCGCAGGTCCCTTACCTGGGACCAGGGCTCGGAGATGGCCGCCCACGCGGGCTTCACCCTCGCCACGAACATCCCGGTCTACTTCTGCAACCCGGCCAGCCCCTGGCAACGCGGCTCGAACGAGAACACCAACGGCCTGCTCCGGCAATACTTCCCCAAAGGCACGGACCTGTCCCTGCACACCCGCGGACACCTCGACACCGTGGCTGCCGAGCTGAACAGCCGCCCGCGCAAAACGCTCGGCTGGGAAACCCCAGCCGAGCGTCTCGCTAAGCTCCTGGCGACAGCCAGTTGATCACTGTGTTGCTACGACCCCTGGAATTCGCC
>NZ_POUC01000837.1 GCF_002891435.1 Streptomyces cahuitamycinicus | reverse complement strand
CCCCCACCGCTGCGCCCTCCCCGCGCCCCACCGTCACGGTGGTCGCCGACACGGCCGACCTGGTGGCCGCGTACAACGGCGGCTGGAAGGCGGGCGTGGCCGACCTCGGCGACGGATCCAAGCCGACCTATCCGGCCGTGATCGCCGACGGCGATGACCCGGGCACCGTCGCGTGGATGGACGGCTGGATCGACGGACAGGCCGACGCACTCGGCGACGACAACCGGGACGGCATCGTCGACGAGGACGAGAGCGGCTGGGACTGCCACACCATGGGCAACCGCGTCTGCGGCCCGCAGCGCGACGCAAGCCGCACCTCCCGCTGACCTCTGCCCCATGCAACCCGCCGGGGCGCCCCACCGCGCCCCGGCACCCCTTCGAAGGGATACGACGTGATCTCCCGAGCCCTCACCCCGTCCATGGCCATCACCGAGGACCTCGCCGCCGTGCAGCTCCCGAGCGGCATCGACCACCACCGCGTGCGCGTCACGGCCGCCCGGAACATCAAGGGCGGGGACCTCCTCGTCGGCATCGACGACGGCACCCTGACCCACGCGGCCGGCCTACGGTCCGCCCGCCCGTTCCCGCGTGCCCGCTACGCCCTGCCGCAGCAGCGCCCCGCCCAGTTCGGTAACCCCGGCTGTATCGCCCTGGACGGCCAGACCTACACGGCCGGGCCGTACGACCTGGTGCTGTACGTGCCCGCCGCCTGGTGCCCCGTCGGCTACCGGCCCGGCCAGCGCGTCGAGCGGATCGGATGGCAGCTCCCCGAACAGGCGTGGCAGCAGCCCCGCCGCTACGCGCAGCGCGGCACCATCCGCCGTGTCGACGACGACGGCCTGGTCCGCGTGCAGTGGGACGGAGACGAGCATCAGTTCCTCACCCCGCGCGACGTGATCCGGCCCGTCGACCCGGCCGACATCGACCAGGAGCGTTCGGAGACCGGCGGGTTCGCCACGGGGGACCGCGTCACCTTCGGGCCGGGCCCGTCCGCCGGACTCGTCCTGGAGCTGTACCGGCCAGCGTTCTACGGCCCGTTCCGGGCGCGCGTCCTGTGGGATGGCACGCCGCCCCACGAGGACACGTTCACCACCGACCGGCTGACCGTCACCGAGCCCACCGCCGCGTAGCCCGCCCGCCACGCACCGCCGGGCGCCCCGCAGGCGCCCGGCCCCCCTTCACGTCGACCCGAGACAGGAGATACCCCCGTGAGCACTACCGCCAGCCCCCAGGGCATCGACTGGACCCGCATGGCGCGTGCCGACTTCGACCCCTCCGCCCCGCTCGCCCTCGTCGAAGCGGACGCCGTACGCCGGCCCGTGCCCGCC
>NZ_POUC01000836.1 GCF_002891435.1 Streptomyces cahuitamycinicus | reverse complement strand
GGGTACGGGGGCTGCCCCGGCTGGGCGTAGGGCTGTCCGGGCACGGGCTGTCCCGGCATGGCCTGTCCGGGCATCGGCGGGGCCGCGACCGGCGGCGGGTTGCCGTCGGAGGTCCACAGGCCATGTGCCTGCTGGTGGCGGGTGAGGTCCTCGGCGACCATCGCCGCGAGGTTGAAGTACGCCTCGCGCACCTTCGGCCGCATCATGTCGAGGTCGACCTCGGCACCGGCGGCGAGATGCTCGTCGAACGGCACGACGACGACGCCCCGGCAGCGCGTCTCGAAGTGCGACACGATGTCCTCGACCTTGATCATCTTGCCGGTCTCGCGGACCCCGGAGATGACGGTGATCGACCGCGAGACGAGGTCGGCGTACCCGTGCGCGGACAGCCAGTCCAGCGTCGTGCTCGCACTGCTCGCCCCGTCGACCGACGGCGTCGAGATGATGATGAGCTGGTCGGCGAGGTCCAGCACACCGCGCATGGCGCTGTACAGCAGACCGGTACCCGAGTCGGTGAGGATCACCGGGTACTGCTTGCCCAGCACGTCGATCGCGCGCCGGTAGTCCTCGTCGTTGAAGGTCGTGGACACGGCCGGGTCGACGTCGTTGGCGATGATCTCCAGACCGGAGGGCGCCTGGGACGTGAACCGCCGGATGTCCATGTACGAGTTGAGGTACGGGATCGCCTGGACGAGGTCACGGATGGTGGCTCCGGTCTCCCGCCGAACCCGGCGCCCGAGGGTGCCGGCGTCCGGGTTGGCGTCGATCGCGAGGATCTTGTCCTGCCGCTCGGTGGCGAGCGTGGAGCCCAGCGCGGTGGTCGTGGTCGTCTTGCCGACGCCGCCCTTGAGACTGATGACCGCGATCCGGTAGCAGGACAGCACGGGCGTACGGATCAGGTCCAGCTTCCGCTGCCGCTCGGCCTCCTCCTTCTTGCCACCGATCTTGAATCGGCCGCCACCGGCCGCCGGACGGCTGCTCTTCGCCTTCTGCTTCTTGCTGTTGAGCAGCCGGTCGGACGACAGCTCCACGGCGGCGGTGTAACCGAGGGGTGCCGCACCGGGGTTGGTCGGCTGCCGCTGGTCGTGCTGCATGGGCTGCGGCCAGGCGGCACCGGAACGGGGGTCCACCGGGTGCTGCGGCGGCTGCTGCCCGGCGTGCGGCTGCCCCGACGGGTCGGGCTGCCCGGCATGCGGCGGCTGAGCCCCGGGCTGCGGCTGGGCCTGCGGGGCCACGCCGGGCTGCGTCTGGGGCTGTGGCTGCTGGGCCGGCGGCTGCGGGAAACCGTAGCCGCCCTGGGCGTTGGGGGCGCCGGGGTGCGGGAAGCCGTAAC
>NZ_POUC01000835.1 GCF_002891435.1 Streptomyces cahuitamycinicus | reverse complement strand
GAGCGGGACGCGGTCCGGGCCCGCCGGGGTGGACGGCCCGGCGGTCTGCGGTGGTTCGGGGGCAGTCGGGGCCGGCCCCTCCGGGCCGGGGGCCGCCGCCCCGACCACGGGAGCCTCGGGAGCGGTCGGCCGACCGGTCTCGGGCTCGCCGGACGGAGGCTCCAACTGCCCGGCCAGCCAGAGCAGTTCGGCGATCTCCCGCGGGGTCGGCGCGGCGCCCGCCGCCGACAGGGCCGCCTGCAGCCGGGCGACCGGGGACGGCGCGGGTGCGGCCTCAGAAGCCATCGCCGTCGGCCGCCGCGCTGAGGTACGGCATCAACTGCTCGGCGAGGTCGTCGCGGGACTCGGCGTCCAGGCCCGCCACTCCCGTGAGGTAGAGGGCGTTCAGCAACTGGTCGGTGGCCAGTTCGCCGCCGGAGGCCCGCTCCAGGAAGCGGGTGATCAGACGGTCCGCGTCCCCGTTCGGCGTGGCCAGATGGGCCCGGACGATATGGGTGAGCTGGTCCCGGCCGGGGCGGCGCAGCTTCAGCCGGACGCAGCGGCGCAGGAAGGCGGGCGGGAACTCGCGCTCACCGTTGCTGGTCAGCACCACGAACGGAAAGGCCCGGCAGCGGACCCGGCCGCGGCGGACGGCCACCGGGGTGTCCGTGCCGTCGGCGAGCACCTCGGCCGCGCCGTCGCCGGAGTGCCGGGCGGCACGCACCAGTTCCGGGATCTCGTACTGGCCCTCCTCCAGGACGTTCAGCAGGTCGTTCGGCAGGTCGAGGTCGCTCTTGTCGATCTCGTCGACGAGCAGGGCGCGGGGCCGGTCGTAGGGGAGCAGGGCCGTGCCGAGCGGGCCGAGACGCAGGTGGTCCTCGACACCGCCCCGCTCCTCCCGCGCCGCGTACAGCCGGGACAGCGGGTCGTACTGGTAGAGGCCGTCGGCCAGTGAGCTGCGGCTGGTGATGTTCCAGCGCAGCACCGGGCCGAGCCGCAGCTCGCGCGCCACCGCGTAGGCGAGGGACGACTTGCCGGTGCCGGGCGGGCCGGTGACGAGCAGGGGGCGGCGCAGGCAGAGCGCGGCGTTGACGAGCCGGACGCTCTCCTCGGTGGCGACGTACGACTTCGCCCGGTGCACGCGGTCGGGGGAGACGGCCGTCGCGTCGTCGCCGTCGTGCGGCGGCGGCAGGGCCGGCCCGCCGTCGAAGGCGCGCCAGGGCGGCGGGGCGGGCAGGTCGTCGATGCCGTCGTGCGGCTCGTTCCGGCCGGTGTAGACGGACCAGTGCGGCATGAGGAGTGGTCTCGCTCTCCGTTTTCGTGCGGGTGCTTCTCGGGGGAGGTGGCAGGCGGCGGGGCAGGCG
>NZ_POUC01000834.1 GCF_002891435.1 Streptomyces cahuitamycinicus | reverse complement strand
GTACGGCCGTTGTCCTCATGGTGGATGGTGAGGGACGGTCGTTGCTCGATGGAGCTTCTACACGGGGCTCCGCGTCGGGCCGCCGAGCGGCAACACCCTCTATCACGTCGTGTGGGGACGGCATGACGGCGACCGCGCCAGCGGGCGGGAGACCGGAACCCGGGCCGAACACCACCGTGCTGCCCGAGCAGAGTGAGCCCCAGGAGTGGGCGATGGTGCCCGACCGGCCGAGCTCGCCGACGGGGAGAACGCCCGAACCACCGACGTGGAGTGGTGGTGAACCCGTGGGCGGGTCGACGGCGCCCCGCCCACGGGCGCGGTCGCGGACGAGGCGGGCGGGAGCTCAATTAAGCAGGGGGCAGGTGAGGGGGAGGACGCGTTCGGTCAGACGGCCGGTGAGGTGGGTGTCGGTGAGGGCGGCTTCGGTGAGCCAGTCCGCTGCGGTCAGCCGGTCGATCAGGTCCCGCAGTTCGCCGGAGCCGACCGGGACCCGGGTGGTGAGGGCGTCCAGGGTGACGCCCCGGCCGCCGGGTCCGAGGCGCCCCACGTCGTCCGCCCACGTGGCCAGCGTCACGGCGAGCAGCCGGGCGCCGGCGGGTGCCTTGGCCTTGCGGAGCTTCTTGTCCGAGACGACTCTCTGGGCCCAGCCGGAGAGCTTGGGCCGTGTCTTCCTGCCGAACGTGAACGGGCCCGTCCCGTCCTCGTCGGGCACCAGGGAGGGGACGGTGACCGGGGTGGGGTTCTCCGGCCGGGAGGCGAGCAGGTCGCCGACGGTGCCGGGGAGGGACAGCCAGCCGCAGCCGGTCAGCTGCTCGACCAAGTCCTCCGGGTCGGTCAGGCCCAGTGCCTCGACGTCCTGGCCGACGAGGTTGCCGGTGCCGGTGTGCGCGGTGCGCAGGGTCAGCAACAGCACCAGCAGCCGTGCTTCCGCTCCGGGCAGCGGCGTGTGGCCGGCCACGTGCGCGAGGACGGAGCGCGCGTACTCCCACTGCGTCGGCACGGTCAGCAGGCGCGCCACGCCCGGTTCGTCGCCTTCCGGGACGCAGCCGGTGCGGTGCTGGTGCTGGCGTCGGATGGCGGCGGCGGCCTGTTCGGCACGCTGGGCCTCCAGCCGCAGGGTGACGTCGCAACTGACGTCGGACCAGGTGAGGAAGGCGCGGGCCTTGCGTTCCTGGAGATCGGCCAGCAGCGCCAGGTCGGGCTCGGGGCGCTTCTGGTAGGCGCGGAAGAGGTCACCGAGCTCGGTGAGTTCGTCCCGCAGGGACACGGGCCGCAGGTCGCGCGGAATGACACGCCGGCCGATCCTCGCCTCCGGCGGGCGGCGGCGCCGCGCGGGCACGGGG
>NZ_POUC01000833.1 GCF_002891435.1 Streptomyces cahuitamycinicus | reverse complement strand
GGGCCCCGGCTCCACCAGAGGATGGTTCAGGGCCTCCCCGTCGCCTCTGGCCGTCCCCTCGCGACCCGGCCGGGTCGCGAGGGAACTGGCCTCCCGGGCCGGACCACGCACAGGATGCGTGTCGCCACCCGGGGTCGAGTACGCCGGGGACCAGCTCGCCCAAGACCGTTCCGGGCGCGCGGCTGAACGGACTCACTCCGCTCAGTCCACAGGAACGGTCTGACCAAAAGCCAATATGGCACGCTGACCCGGTGGTCTGGACGGGTTGGGCGGCTGGCGGGGGCTTTCCGGGATGAGCGGTGACGGGCGGGACGAGTCGAGCGGCGGCGGGAGCGGCGACGCAACGGCCGGCGACGCGGTCCCGCCGCAGGTGCCGAGTCAGGGCGGACGCGCGAGCGTGCCGCCCGGCGGGCACCTCGCCGACGGCTCGGTCCCGGCCCAGCGCGACCGGCGCGAGGACGGCGTCCTGCCGCCGCGTGACCTGCCGCCGTCCGACGCCGACCTCATCGACCGGATGCGCTCGGGCGACGACACGGCGTACGAGGAGCTGTACCGGCGCCATGCGCACGCCGTGCGCCGGTACGCCCGCACCTGCTGCCGTGACGCCCACACCGCGGACGACCTGACCGCCGAGGTCTTCGCTCGCATGCTCCAGGCGGTGCGCGGCGGGGCGGGCCCGGCGCACGCCGTACGCGCCTACCTGCTCACCTCCATCCGGCGCGTGGCCGCCTCCTGGACGAGATCGGCGCGGCGCGAGCAGCTCGTCGACGACTTCGCGGTGTTCGCCACCCGGTCGGCACGCGGGCCCGATGCGTCCGACGACGACACGCTCGAAATGGGCGCGGACGTACGGGCGATGCACCAGGCCGAGCAGTCCATGGCCATGCGGGCCTTCCGGTCGCTGCCGGAGCGCTGGCAGGCCGTGCTGTGGCACACCGAGATCGAGGACGAGTCGCCCAGCGAGGTCGCCACGCTGTTCGGGCTGGACGCCAACGGCACCCGCGTGCTCGCCAGCAGGGCCCGCGAGGGCCTCAGGCAGGCCTACCTCCAGGCCCACGTCAGCGCCACGCTCACCAGCGACGAGGAGTGCGCGCGCTATGCCGACCAGCTCGGCACCTACGCCCGCGGGCGGCTGCGCACCCGAGCCGAGCGGGGACTGCGCAAGCACCTGGACGAGTGCGCGAAGTGCCGGCTGGCCGCCCTGCATATCGAGGAAGTGGCCGGCGGCATCCCGGCCGTCGTACCGGTCGCGGTCATCGGCTGGTTCGGGGCCGCCGGGTACGCGAAGGCGGCCGGGCTCATCGCCGGGGGCGCTGTCTCCTATACACATCTCCGAGCCCACGAGAC
>NZ_POUC01000832.1 GCF_002891435.1 Streptomyces cahuitamycinicus | reverse complement strand
GTCTACGAGACCCCGATCGACGAGTTCCGCCTCTCCCGCTACGTCCTGCCCGAAGCCGGCACGGCCCACGACCTCACCCGGCCCACCCCCCAGATCCTGCTCTGCACGGCCGGCACCGTGAGGGCCGGCGAGCACGACCTGACCCCCGGCCGGTCCGTCTTCGTACCGGCCGGCGAAAAGGCCGAAGTGTCCGGAACGGGAACGCTCTTCCGGGCAACGGTCGTCGCCTGACCGTTTCGACGCCCCTCGTGCCGGTGACCTGAAACACAGCACGCGCAGCGGGCTGCAACAATGGCCCACCGTCAAGCACGGACAAAGTCACGGGCGCCGCACCAACGCCGCGCCCCGGGCCCAGGAACGGCGTACGAAGGGACAACGCGAACCTATGAGCGCGTCAGGCGGCACCAAGGCGATCGTGGCGGCACTGGCCGCCAACCTCGCGATCGCGGTAGCGAAGTTCGTGGCGTTCATCTTCAGTAACTCGTCGTCGATGCTCGCCGAGTCCGTCCACTCACTCGCCGACTCCGGCAACCAGGCGCTGCTCCTGCTCGGCGGCAAGAAGGCAAAGCGCGAGGCCACCCCGCAGCATCCTTTCGGCTACGGCCGCGAGCGCTACATCTACGCCTTCCTCGTCTCCATCGTCCTCTTCTCCGTCGGCGGCATGTTCGCCCTCTACGAGGGCTACGAGAAGATCAAGCACCCGCACGAGCTGACGAACTGGTACTGGCCGGTCGGCGTCCTCGTCTTCGCGATCATCGCCGAGACCTTCTCCTTCCGCATGGCCATCAAGGAGTCCAACGTCCTGCGCGGCCAGCGCTCCTGGAAGGACTTCGTCCGCCACGCCAAGGCCCCCGAGCTCCCGGTCGTCCTCCTGGAGGACCTCGGCGCCCTCGTCGGCCTCATCCTCGCCCTCGGCGGTGTCGGCCTCGCCCTGCTCACCGGCGACAGCGTCTGGGACGGCATCGGCACCCTCTGCATCGGCATCCTGCTCATCCTGATCGCCCTGGTCCTCGCCGCCGAGACCAAGTCGCTGCTGCTCGGCGAGTCCGCCGGCACCGAGGAGACGCAGAAGATCGAGGCCGCCCTCGTCGACGGCGACACGGTCACCGGCATCATCCACATGCGCACCCTCCACCTCGGCCCCGACGAACTCCTCGTCGCCGCCAAGATCGCCGTCGAGCACGACGACACGGCGACCGAGATCGCCGCCGCCATCAACGCCGCCGAGTCCCGCATCCGGGACGCCGTCCCGATCGCCCGCGTGATCTACCTCGAACCGGACATCTACAGCGAGACCGAGGCGGCCAAGGGCCCCGACCCCGAGGCCTCCCCGGGAGGCCTCGGGGTCGGG
>NZ_POUC01000831.1 GCF_002891435.1 Streptomyces cahuitamycinicus | reverse complement strand
GAGTTCGTCGGCAGCGTCAGATGTGTATAAGGGACAGCTGCTGCTCGGCATCTTCATCGTCGCCATGTTCCGCCCCGGGGTGTGGCCGGTGGTCGTCTCGGTCGCGCTGACCCACTGGCTGTCCACGGCCCGGATCGTCCGTGCCGAGGTGCTGTCGCTGCGGTCGCGGCCGTACGTCGACGCCGCCGTCTCCGGCGGGGCCTCCCGGTGGCGGGTGACGGTACGGCACCTGCTGCCCGCCGTCCTGCCCCAGGCCGCGCTCGCCGCCGTGCTGATGGTGCCGCACGCCATGTGGCACGAGTCGGCACTGTCCTTCCTCGGGCTAGGGCTGCCCACGCACACGGCGAGCCTCGGCACCCTGATCCAGAGTGCCCGCGGCTCCCTCCTCGCCGGCCAGTGGTGGCCGACCCTCTTCCCGGGCCTCTTCCTCATCGTCCCCACCCTCGCCATCGCCGGACTCGCCGGGGCCTGGCGGGAGCGGATCAACCCCCGTCACCGATCGGAGCTGATGCTGTGAGCGCCGGTATGGAGTCCGTGACCCCCGTGCTGTCCGTGCGCGGACTGTCCGTGCGGTTCCTCATGCCCGGCGGGCGCCGCGTCGCCGCCGTCACCGACGCGCGGTTCGACGTGGCGCCCGGCGAGTGTCTGGCCCTGATCGGGGAGAGCGGCTGCGGCAAGTCCGTGCTGGCCTCCGCCCTGCTCGGACTGCTCCCCGGCAACGCCCAGACCGCAGGCTCGGCCCTCCTCGGCGACCTGGACCTGCTCACGGCCGGCGAGCGGACCCTCGCCCGCACCGTACGGGGGCGGCTCATCGGCCTCGTACCGCAGAGCCCGGCCGCCCACCTCACCCCGGTCCGTACCGTCCGGTCCCAACTGGAGGAGACCGTCGCCGCGTTGACCGCGACCCGGGGGCGCGCCGCCCTGCGGGCCGCCGCCGAGGCCGCCGCGGAACGGGCCGCGTTCCCCGCGGACCACCTCGACCGCCACCCCCACCAGTTGTCCGGCGGTCTCGCCCAGCGCGCCGCCACCGCCCTCGCTCTGGTCGGTGACGCACCCCTGCTGCTCGCCGACGAACCCACCACCGGACTCGACCGCGACCTCGTGGACCGTACGGCCGACGAACTGCGGCGGCACGTCGACGACCCGGGCGGCAGCGGTCGCGGACGGGCCCTGCTGATGATCACCCACGATCTGGCCGCCGCCGAGCGCATCGCCGACCGGGTCGCGGTCATGTACGCCGGACGGATCGTCGAACTCGCCGACACCACGGCCTTCTTCGGCTCACCCGGCCCCCGCCACCCCTACAGCCGCGGCCTGCTCCAAGC
>NZ_POUC01000830.1 GCF_002891435.1 Streptomyces cahuitamycinicus | reverse complement strand
AGACGTGTATAAGAGACAACCCGGAGCCTGGCCGGTTCGTCTCCCCAAGCACGGTGGATCAGCCTCGCGTGGGGGCACCACAGAGGTGAGGTGCAGACGTGCGACAGAATGGCGACATGGAGATGCCGAGGAACGAAAGGTCGCCGGAGAACCCGCAGATCCTGGTCGTGGGCCAGGACGGCATGGCGCTCGGTGGCGGCAGCGCAGACGAGGACTCCCGCGAGACCCCGGTCACGGAACAGGTGGAGCAGCCCGCCAAGGTCATGCGGATCGGCAGCATGATCAAGCAGCTGCTCGAAGAAGTGCGCGTGGCGCCCCTGGACGAGGCCAGCCGGGTCCGGCTCAAGGAGATCCACGCCAGCTCGGTGAAGGAACTGGAGGACGGTCTGGCGCCCGAGCTGGTCGAGGAGCTGGAGCGGCTCTCCCTGCCCTTCACGGACGAGGCGACCCCCAGCGACGCGGAGCTGCGCATCGCGCAGGCCCAGCTGGTCGGCTGGCTGGAGGGGCTCTTCCACGGGATCCAGACGACGCTGTTCGCCCAGCAGATGGCGGCCCGCGCCCAGCTGGAGCAGATGCGCCGCGCCCTCCCGCCGGGTGTCGGGGACGGCCTCGAGGAGCAGCAGCACCCGGGCGGCCGGTCCGGCGGCCCCTACCTGTAAGACGGCGGAAGGCCGTACAGACCACGGGGCCCGGCAGCCGAAGCTGCCGGGCCCCTTCCGTGTCGGCGGACCCGTCAGGAGGGCGGGTTGCCCGTGGAGACGCTGAGCTCGATCTCGGGCATGTCCTTGGGGTCGACGTCGGTGTCGGCGGACGGGAACTGGTTCATGACCGTGCCGTCGCCGTAGGTGTTCTCGTCGACCTTCTTCTCGTCCACTTCCCAGCCGGCCGCCTGGAGACAGGCCTTGACCGACTTGATGTTCTTGAACTTGAAGTCCGGGATCTGGATCTTGTCGGGGTCGTTGTACGACTCCCGCGGCTCCGTGCACTCCTCGGTGTCGATCGTCTTGGCGGTGTCCGGCCCGCGGTAGCCCGGCTTCTTCTCCGCCGAGGCCGACGCACTCGCGCTGCTGCCGCCGCCACCCTTGTCGTCCTCGCTGCCGCCGTTCAGCAGCAGCGCGGTGACGAGGCCGCCCACGGCGACGACGGACACGATGACCGAGCCGATGATCACCGGCTTGTTGTTCCTGCCGCCGCCGGAGGGCGTCACCGCGGTCTGCGGCGTCAGGTTGTACGGCGGCGGCGTGGACGGGCCGGGCTGGGGGGAGTACCCCGCCGGGGACGGCGTCTGGTAGCCGCCCTGCTGCGGATAGCCGTACGCCGGGGACGGCCCCGTCGGGGCG
>NZ_POUC01000082.1 GCF_002891435.1 Streptomyces cahuitamycinicus | reverse complement strand
CCCCCACCCCCCGCCGTGCTGCGCGCAGGCCGGCACCGCCCGCGCGGCGGCCGCGCTGGGGCATGCGGGCGGTCACCACGCTGTCCATGGTGGTCCTCGCCTCCGCCGGCATCGGGCACACGGTGATGACCAGCCTTGACGCGGACATCACCCGGGTCGACCCCTTCAAGGACATGAAGAACCGCCCGCGGGCGGGCCACGGCATGAACATCCTGCTGGTCGGCACCGATGGGCGCGAGAAGATCAGCAAGGAGGAGCGCCACAAGTACCGGCTGGGCGGCGCCCCCTGCCACTGCACCGACACGATCATGATCGTGCACATCTCCGAGGACCGGGAACGGGCGAGCGTGGTGAGCCTGCCGCGCGACTCGTACGCGGTGATGCCGGCGCACGTCGACCGGGTGTCGGGCAAGCGGCACCAGGGGCACCCCGTCAAGCTGAACGCCGCGTACGCCGAGGGCGGGCCGCAGCTGACCGTGCGCACGGTCGAGAACATGACGAAGGTGAAGATCGACCACTACCTGGAGGTCGACTTCACCAGCTTCATGAAGACGGTGGACGTGGTCGGGGGCGTGCCGATCTGCACCGCCGACCCCCTGAAGGACAGCTACACCGGCCTGAACCTCCCGGCAGGACGGCACACGCTCGCGGGCGGGCAGGCGCTCCAGTTCGTCCGCGCCCGCCACATCGACGGGGCGTCCGACCTCGGCCGCATGAAGCGGCAACAGCGGTTCATGGCGGCGCTCGTGGAACGGCTCACCTCGTCCGGGATCCTCCTGAACCCGATGAAGTTCCGGGACGTGACGCGGGCGGTGCTCGGCTCGGTCCGGGCCGACAAGGGCTTCGGCACGGACGAGATGCTGGACCTGGGCCGCGCGATGCGGAACTTCTCCCCGTCCTCCTCCGAGTTCACGACGGTCCCGATCGGGCGGATGGGATACGCCGTGAAGGGCGTCGGCTCCACACTGAAGTGGGACGCCGAGAAGTCCGAGCGTCTCTTCCGGGCCCTGCGCCAGGACCAGCCGCTGTCGCCGCACCGGTCGCGCGGTGCGGCCCGGATCGTCCCGGTCGCCCCGCAGCAGATCCGCGTCCAGGTGGAGAACGGCACCCGCACGCCCGGCCTCGGCCGCCGTGTGGACGCCGCCCTGGCGTCGACGGGCTTCCGCACGACACGCGCCCCCGTGAACTCCGCCACGCGTGACGTGAAGCGCACCGTCGTCGCCTACGACCCCCGCTGGGACCGCTCGGCCAAGTCACTCGCGACCGCCCTGCCGGGCAGCGAGCTGCGGGTGGTCAAGGGCCTGGGGCCGACCCTGAAGGTCATCGCCGGTGCGGATTTCGAACGCGTCCACAAGGTGCGGGCCGAGGATCCGGGGCAGGGCGAGTTCGGCGTGGTGCGGGGAGACGAGGTGGCTTGCGGGTAGGAACCCGGGCGGCCGGGTCCCGTGTGCGGACCCTGATCCTGGGAGTTCAGGCCCCCTCTGGTCAGTCCTCGAACCCGTCGGCCGCCCGCTTCTCCCGCAGGTCCATGATCGCCCGGCGGCGGGCCAGGCGGTGGGTGCGGCGGATCTGGGCCTCCTGGTAGCGGCGCTTGTCGCGCTCGGTCTCCGGGAGGACCGGCGGGACCCGGCGGGGCTTGCCGTCGGCGTCGACCGCGGCGAAGACGAGGTACGCCGAGCCGACCTGGGTGGGCGGGGCGGACTCGTTCCAGCGTTCGGCCAGGACCCGGACGCCGACCTCCATGGACGTCCGGCCGGTCCAGTTCACCTGCGCCTTGACGTGCACCAGGTCACCGACGCGGACCGGCTCCAGGAACGCCATCTCGTCCATGGACGCGGTGACCGCCGGCCCGCCGGAGTGCCGCCCGGCCACCGCCCCCGCCGCGTCGTCGACCAGCTTCATGATCACGCCGCCGTGCACGGTCCCCAGAAGGTTCGTGTCGTTGTGGGTCATGATGTGGCTGAGGGTGGTGCGGGACGCCGAAGTCGGCTTGCCCGGGATATCCGGACTGCCGGAATCCGCAGCTGGGACCTGGTCTGTCATGGCCCCTACCTTATGCCGACGCGGTATGAGGGGGATTTGTGTCAGCTTCGCCACAGCCGTGCTCTGATTTTCCGACGACTCTTGTATGGCGCACTACGGGGACCTGCACACTGGGGCGCATGAATGACTGGCCCGAGGGATTTTCCGGCGACAACCGCGGCAGGCGGTACGGACGCGGCAGCTCGAGCGCGCAGCCCGAGAGCGCCCGTGTCATGCGGCAGGTCCGCCGCGGTCCGGCGGCATCACCCGGGCAGGCGCCGTACGGCGGGGCACCGCCGTACGGCGGCGGAGTGCCCCCGCAGCCGTCGTACGTCGACGGCGGCGGCCACGGCCCCGGCGACGGTTACGACAGCGGTTACAACACCGGCCAGGTCTACGGCTCCCCCGGGGGCGGCAGAGGCCCCGGCGGTCCGGGTGACGGCATGTACGAGCCGCGCCCCGCGCCGAACTGGCGCCGCCGCATCAAGGTGACGGCCATCACGCTGGTGACGCTGCTGGTCGTGACGAGCGTCGGCACGTACTTCTGGGCCGACTCCAAGCTCAACCGCGAGGTCGACCTGTCGAAGGTCATCGACCGTCCGGAGGCGGGCGAGGGCACCAACTACCTGATCGTCGGCTCCGACAGCCGCAAGGGCATGTCGGCCGAGGAGAAGAAGAAGCTCCACACGGGGTCCGCCGAGGGCAAGCGCACGGACTCGATGATGATCCTGCACACCGGCGGCGGCGCCCCGACGCTGATCTCGCTGCCACGCGACTCGAACGTCACGATCCCGTCGTTCAAGGGCTCCGACTCCGGCAAGTTCTACCCGGCCACCGGCCGCCAGACGAAGCTGAACGCGGCCTACGCCGAGGACGGCCCGGAGCTGCTGGTCCGCACGGTGGAGGCCAACACGGGCCTGCACATCGACCACTACGTGGAGATCGGCTTCGCCGGCTTCGCGAACATCGTCGACGCGGTCGGCGGCGTCGAGATGGACATCCCGAAGGACATCAAGGACACCAAGTCCGGCGCGGACCTCAAGAAGGGCCGGCAGACCCTCGACGGCGAGCAGGCCCTCGCCTTCGTCCGCACCCGCTACGCCCTCGAGGGCTCCGACCTGGACCGCACGAAGAACCAGCAGAAGTTCCTGTCCGCCCTGGCCAACCAGGTCGCCACCCCGGGCACGATCATGAACCCCTTCAAGCTGTACCCGACCATGAGCGCCGGCCTGGACACCCTCGTGGTGGACAAGGACATGGGCCTGTTCGACCTGGCGTCCATGTTCTGGGCGATGAAGGGTGTCAGCGGCGGTGACGGCAAGTCGATGAACATGCCGATCGCGGGCAACGCCCCCAACGGCAACCTCCAGTGGAACACCGCGAAGGTGAAGACGCTGGTGAGCCAGCTGAAGAACGACGAGACCGTCACCGTCTCGGGCAACTGAGCGGGCAGGCAGCACGAAGGGGGCACCCGGGCGGGTGCCCCCTTCGTCGTGAGGCGCAGCTCACATCGAGGCGGCCGACATCGAGCGGCACGACTCGGCGCAGCGGCGACAGGCCTCGGCGCAGCGCATCATCTGCGCGTCCTCCGGCATGGACATACACGCCTCGGCGCACATGTCACAGGCGCGGGCGCACATCGCGCACATCTCGGCCATGAGGGGCGAGCGCCGCATCATCATGTCGGCGCACATACGCGTCATCTCGGCACAGTCCATGACCGTGCGCATGATCTGCATCTGGGCCGGGCCGCCCATCTGCAGACAGGAGCTCATGGTCTCCTCGCACACGCTGTGGCAGGTCATGCACGTCTGGACGCAGTCCTGCATCTCCTTGCTCAGCGGGGTGGCGGTGGCGGGTTGCTGGGTCATGACATCCTCCGGGGGGAGGCGGGAGCCGCGGATCGGCGCCCGCTCCTCTCGTCCTACGCCTGTGGCCCCATGAGCACCACAGGGCGGAGCCGCCCGAGCGTGATCCGGTCCGTTTGTGAGGCACGACTCAGCGGGCTCTGCGTGAAAGCACCGGCAGCGGCAAAAAGGGGTTGCAGGCGCGCCGGGGCCTCGGCGCGCCTGCCAGGGCGGGGGCGGCCACACACCGTGCAGGGGGGAGACCCACACATGACACAGCGGACGTACGACGAACCGCGGACTTCGGGTGCGCGAGGCCCACAGGCGCAGAAGCAGCGGCTGCGCAGACGGCTGGAGCGGCTGATCGGCATCGCCGCGACCGAGGGCAACGAGCTCGTGCCACTGCGCAACGGGGACGAGATCTTCCCCGCGATGCTGGCCGCCATCCGGGCCGCCGAGCACACCGTCGACATGATGACGTTCGTGTACTGGCGCGGCGAGGTCGCCCACGAGTTCGCCGCCGCCCTGGCCGAGCGGGCCCGCGCGGGCGTCCGGGTGCGGCTGCTGCTGGACGGCTTCGGGGCCAAGGAGATAGAGCGGGACCTGCTGGACGCCATGGACGAGGCAGGCGTCCAGGTGGCCTGGTTCCGCAGACCCACGCGCCTGTCGCCGATGCGGCAGAACCACCGCTGCCACCGCAAGGTGCTGGTCACCGACGAGCACACGGCCTTCACCGGGGGCGTGGGCATCGCGCAGGAGTGGTGCGGCGCCGCCCGGAACCCGGACGAGTGGCGCGACACCCATGTACGGGTCCGCGGCCCCGCCGTGGACGGCATCGCCGCGGCCTTCGCCCAGAACTGGGCCGAGTGCCACGCCGACCTCTACGACGACCACGACCGCTTCACCGCCCAGGAGCAGCCGGGGCGGGCCACGGTCCAGGTCGTGCGGGGGTCGGCCGCGTTCGGCTGGCAGGACATGCAGACCGTCCTGCGGGTCCTGATCACCTCGGCGCAGGAGCGCCTGCGGCTGGCCACCGCGTACTTCGCCCCCGACACCTACTTCATCGGCCTGCTGGCCGCGGCGGCCCGCCGCGGGGTCCGGGTCGAGATCCTGCTGCCCGGCCCGCACACCGACCAGCGGGCGTGCCTGCTGGCCGGGCGGCAGCACTACCAGACGCTGGTCGACGCCGGTGTGGACGTACGGGAGTTTCAGCCGACCATGCTCCACACGAAGATCATCACGGTGGACGGGGTCTGCTCCCTCATCGGCTCGACCAACTTCAACCGCCGCTCCATGGAGCACGACGAGGAGGTCGTCCTGGCCGTCCTGGACGAGGACTTCACGGCGGAGATCGACGGCGACTTCGAGGCCGACCGGGAGCGGAGCGAGCCGATCGACCCCGCCCGCTGGAAGCGGCGGCCCCTGCCCCTGCGCCTCGCCGAGACCGCGGTGACCCCGATCCGGCGCTTCCTGTGAGGGGCCGGAGCATCCCGGCCCCCGGAGCGGGGGCTACGGCAGGTTGCGCGCCATGACGATGCGCTGGACCTGGTTCGTGCCCTCATAAATCTGTGTGATCTTGGCGTCGCGCATCATGCGCTCCACGGGGTAGTCGCGGGTGTAGCCGTATCCGCCGAGGAGCTGGACCGCGTCCGTCGTGGCCTCCATCGCCACGTCCGAGGCGAAGCACTTGGCGGCGGCGCCCAGGTAGGTGAGGTCGGCGTCGACGCGCTGGGAGGCGGCGGCGGCCTGGTAGGTCAGCGCGCGGGCAGCCGAGATCTTCATGGCCATGTCGGCGAGCATGAACTGGATGCCCTGGAAGTCGGCGATCGGCTTGCCGAACTGCTTGCGCTCCTGGACGTAGCCCTTGGCGTAGTCGAGGGCGCCCTGGGCGATGCCGAGGGCCTGGGCGGCGATGGTGATGCGGGTGTGGTCGAGGGTCTTCATCGCCGTGGCGAAGCCGGTGCCCTCCTCGCCGATCATGCGGTCGGCGGGGATGCGGACGTTGTCGAGGTAGACCTCGCGGGTCGGGGAGCCCTTGATGCCGAGCTTCTTCTCCGGCGCGCCGAAGGAGACGCCCTCGTCGGACTTCTCGACGACGAAGGCGGAGATGCCCTTGGAGCGCTTGGCCGGGTCGGTGACGGCCATCACCGTGTAGTACTCGGACTCACCCGCGTTGGTGATCCAGCGCTTCACGCCGTTGAGGACGTAGAAGTCGCCGTCGCGGACGGCCTTGGTCTTCATGCCGGCGGCGTCGGAGCCGGCGTCCGGCTCGGAGAGGCAGTAGGAGAACATGCCGTCGCCCTTGGCCAGCGGGGTCATGTACTTCTTCTTCAGATCCTCGGAGCCGGAGAGGATCACCGGCAGGGAGCCCAGCTTGTTGACGGCCGGGATGAGGGAGGAGGAGGCGCACACCCGGGCGACCTCTTCGATCACTATGACGGTGGCCAGCGCGTCGGCGCCGGACCCGCCGTACTCCTCGGGCACGTGCACGGCGTGCAGTTCGTTCGCGACCAGCGCCTTGAGGGCCTCGTGCGGGAAGCGGGCCTCCTCGTCCACCGCGGCGGCGTGCGGCGCGATCTTCGCCTCGGCCAGCGAGCGGACGGCGTCACGGAGCATGTCGTGCTCCTCGGACGGGCGGTACAGGTCGAAGTCAGCCGATCCGGCCAAGGTCTCTCACGCTCCAAAACGCTGCGATGCTGACGCTAACTACCGTTAAGTAATCAAAAGTTTATGGGGTAGCCCACCGGAGTGATACGTGAGGTAGGCGACAGCCAGGAAGTTGCCCGGTGAAGCGCGCCGCCATGCCCCGGCTATGCTCGGGCGCGCACAGCATGCCGTAGACCCCTGGAGCACCCATGGCCCTGAAGATCACCGTGATCGGCACCGGTTATCTCGGCGCGACACACGCGGCGGCCATGGCCGAGCTGGGGTTCGAGGTGCTCGCCCTCGATGTCGTGCGCGAGAAGATCGAGAAGCTGGAGCGGGCCGAGGCCCCGATGTACGAGCCGGGTCTCGAGGAGCTGCTGCGCAAGCACGTCGCCGGCATCGACGGCTCCAGCGGCCGGCTGCGCTTCACGCAGGACTGGGCCGAGGTCGGGGCCTTCGGCGATGTGCACTTCGTCTGTGTGAACACCCCGCAGCGGCACGGCGAGTACGCCTGCGACATGAGCTACGTCGACTCCGCGTTCGCGTCGCTCGCCCCGCATCTGCACGGTCCGGCGCTGGTCGTCGGCAAGTCGACGGTGCCCGTGGGTTCCGCTGACCGCCTCGCCGCCTACCTGGCCGCGCACGCGCCCGCCGGTCAGGACGCCGAGCTGGCGTGGAACCCGGAGTTCCTGCGCGAGGGCTTCGCCGTGGACGACACGCTGCACCCCGACCGTCTCGTGGTGGGCGTGCGCAGCGAGCGGGCCGAGAAGCTGCTGCGGGAGGTGTACGCGACGCCGATCGCCGAGGGTTCGCCGTTCGTGGTCACGGACTTCCCGACCTCGGAGCTGGTGAAGACCTCCGCGAACTCCTTCCTCGCCACGAAGATCTCGTTCATCAACGCGATGGCGGAGGTGTGCGAGGCCGCGGGCGGTGATGTCGCGAAGCTGGCGGAGGCCATCGGCTACGACGACCGCATCGGCAAGAAGTTCCTGCGGGCCGGGATCGGCTTCGGCGGCGGTTGCCTGCCGAAGGACATCCGGGCGTTCATGGCGCGCGCCGGTGAGCTGGGCGCGGACCAGGCGCTGACGTTCCTGCGGGAGATCGACTCGATCAACATGCGCCAGCGCGGGCAGATGGTGGAGCTGGCCCGGCAGGCGCTGGGCGGCGGGTCGTTCCTGGGCAAGCGGGTGGCGGTACTGGGCGCGACCTTCAAGCCCGACTCGGACGACGTACGGGACTCCCCCGCACTGAACGTCGCCGGGCAGATCCACCTCCAGGGCGGCCAGGTCACGGTCTACGACCCCAAGGGCATGGACAACGCCCGCGGTGTCTTCCCGACCCTCGGCTACGCCGACTCGGCGCTGGACGCCGTACGCGGCGCCGACATCGTGCTGCACCTGACGGAGTGGCGGGAGTTCCGCGAGCTGGACACCGAGGCGCTCGGCGAAGTCGCCACGGCCCGCCTCATCCTGGACGGGCGCAACGCCCTGGACCCGGAGCGCTGGCGCAAGGCGGGCTGGACGTACCGGGCGATGGGGCGTCCGAAGGCCTGAGCGCGCGAGCGCCAGAGCGGACGCCCGAGCGTACGCGGAGACAGGTGACGCCGGTTCGGCCGAGGCTCAGTCGGCCGAACCGGCGTCTTCGTGCATTCTGCACCACCGGGCCGTGCGGCGGGGCGGACAAGGGCTTTCCACCAGAGCTCCGTAGACGGAGCAGCGGCGTCCCGTGCGTGCTCCCGGCATGCCGGCGGAGTGTCCCGTGGCGGGGCCACCACGTCTTCCGCCCGCAGTGGCGCGAGTGCGGCGGTGCCGCGAGCATGTGCCGGGTGACGGCAGGAACGCGCGCCGGACGACGGCAGGAACATCCGCCGGACAACGGCAGCGACATGCGAACCGGCAGCGCGGCAGCGGCAGCGGCAGCGGCCGGAGCATCCGCCGGACGACGGCACGAACGCACAGGCCGGCGGCGGCCGAGCACGCGCCGGGCGGCGCGGCGCCATCGCGGTCCGGCAGAAGCCTTCTATACCTCCTTGGCCCGGTAGCGGCGCATCTTGGCGCGGGCTCCGCAGACCCGCATGGAGCACCAGCGGCCGCGGCCGGCCGGGCTGCGGTCGTAGTAGGCCCAGTGGCAGTCGGCGGCCTCGCAGGCCTTGAGACGGATCCAGGTGCCGGCGACCAGGGCCTCCGCGACGGCGGCGGCAACGCGCGCGTGCAGGGAGCGGTCGTTGGCGGGGGTGAGGGCGGCCGAGCCGTCCGCCGCGTCGACCGTGACGAGGAGCGGGGCTTCGGCCAGGAGTGCGCCGAGGGGGGCGACCTCGCGGTGCGGCGGGTGGCCGGCGTGCGCGAGGAGGGTCGCGCGCAGGGACTCGCGCAAGGTGCGGGCCCGGTCCGTCTCGTCCGCGGTGATGCCGAGGCGCTCCCGGCCGTCGGGGGTGTCCAGCGCGTCGGCGCCGGACTCGATGTCCAGCGTGTTCACCAGGGCCTCGACCAGGGCCAGGCCGCCGGGCGCGGGCGATCTCTCCGTCATGGCTGGACCGTACCTCTCGCGATTCCCCTTGCGAGGTTACCGTCAATGCGGGAGCATGCAGTAACGGTTACTGGTTACCTGCCTCTGTAGGTAACGCCGACTTCGAGGAGGAAGTCATGACTCTCGCCAAGCTGGGTGTCGTCGTCCTGGACTGTCCCGACCCGCGCGCACTGGCCGGTTTCTACGCCGAGGTCCTGGGCGGCACTCCGACGGTGGAGACCGACGGGGAGGAGGAGTGGGTCGACCTGAAGGTGCCGGGCGGTACACCGCTGGCCTTCCAGGCGTCCCCCGGGTACGTGCCTCCGACGTGGCCCTCCCCCGACGGCGCTCAGCAGTTCCACCTCGACCTCGTGGTGGACGACCTGGACGCGGCCGAGAAGGGCGTGCTGGCCCTCGGGGCGAAGCCGCTGGACGCCGAGGACCGGCAGCGGAGCTTCCGGGTTTACGCCGACCCTGCCGGGCACCCGTTCTGCCTCTGCGCCTGCTGACCTCCGGAGGCCCCGTGTCCGCCGTGGCACGTTTCCGTTCCGTGGTCGTCGACTGTCCCGACCCCCGCGAGCTGGCCCGCTTCTATGCGCGGGTCGGCGGCGGCACGCCGGAGGACGACGACCCCGACTGGGTGGTGCTCCGCGTCCCCGGTGGGCCCCGGCTCGCCTTCCAGCGCTCTCCCGGCCACACCCCGCCGGAGTGGCCGCGGGCGGACCGCAACGCACAGCAGTTCCACCTGGACTTCGACGCCGGATCCACCTGGGACGAGATCGACGCGGCCGAGGAGCGGGTGCTGGCACTGGGCGCGCGGGTGCTGGACAAGGAGGACGACGTGAAGAAGGACTTCCGCGTCTACGCCGACCCCGCGGGGCACCCGTTCTGCCTGTGCCGGATCGAGTCCGGCTGATCCCGCAGGCCGGCGGGCTCAGCGTCCAGCTCCGGGCCCCGGCGGGCTAAGCGTCCAGCTCCGAGATCGTCGCCGTCGACGGTTCGCGGCGCTGCTGTGCGGCGCGGGCCGTGAAGTCGGCGCCGCGGAGCACGCGCTGGACGTTGCCCCAGGTCAGCAGGGCCACATCGGCTTCCTCCCAGCCGCGCCGCAGCAGCTCGGCGATCAGCCGCGGATAGCAGGAGGTGTCGCCGAGCTCCTGCGGGTGGGCGGCTCCGGAGTCGTAGGTGCCTGACAGCCCGACGCAGTTCGCGCCTGCCACGGAGCGGATGTGGTCGAGATGGTCGGCGACATCGCGGACGGTGGGGCCGGTCTGCTCGGCGGTCAGCGGCACCAGGCACAGTCCCTTGGCCGCGCCCAGCTCCGCCAGCAGGTCGTCGGGGAGGTTGGCCGGGTGGGGGCGCAGGGTGCGGGCGGCGGAGCGGCTGCACAGCACGGGTGCCCGGGACAGGCTCAGGACGCGGCGGAGGGTCTGGGCGGAGGCGCCGGAGAGGTCGGCGATCACGCCGATGCGGTTCATCTCGCGCACGACCTCCTCGCCGAACCGGGTCAGCCCCGCGTCACTGGCCCAGGACACCCCGGTCAGGGTGAGGACGCGCAGGCCGAGCAGGTGCAGCTGGCGCAGGATGCCCAGCGAGTCGCCCAGGGCCGGGGCCCCGGCGGGGCCGAGGAGCACGGCGACGCGGCCGCAGTTGCGGGCGTCCGCGACCTGCCCGGCCGTGCAGGCCGGCCGCAGGCCCTCGGCGCAGGTCCGGACGACGGTCTTGGCCAGGTCCAGCTGCTCAAGGGTGGCGCCGACGGCCCGGTCACCGTCGAGGCCCTCGGGCAGGTGCAACGACCAGAACAGGGCGCCCACATGGCCGCTGCGCAGCCGGGGCACATCCGTGTCGACGGTGCTCTCGCCTTCCTCCAGGTCGTACCAGGGCAGGCGCTTGAGCGCCCAGGGCAGTCCGTTGTAGCCGTCGGCGACAGGGTGCGCGGCGAGGATGGCGCGGGCCCGCGTCATGGGCGCGTCGTCCGGGTCGGAGACGGGCTCGTAGGACTCCGCCGTGGCGATGCCCTCCTCGGGGTACGGCTCGGCCAGCTCGTCCAACTCGCCGGCGGCCGCGGCGGTGGGGCGCAGGTCGTCCTGGAGGTCTGCCATGGCGGCTCCGTACGGTCGCTCGTGAGGTACGGTCACCGTCGCACGGAGCGGGGAGCGGTTCCTGGTGGGCGGGGCGTTCGGAGTACGGCTCCGGCCGCCCGCGCAGGGTGCCCTCGGGGCAGCCGGGCGGCCTCGATGACCTCGTCCAGGGTGTCCCGGGAGCGCACCGGGCCGGCGATCATCCGGTCGATGCGGACGCGCTCGGCGATGAGGTCGGTGAGGTCGGTGACCGGCTTCGGCGTCGCGGCGGAGGGGCGGCGCCGGAGGGGCGGTCGTGTCGTGACCCGGCTGTGGCTCGCCTCTGGCTCGGAGCGCCGCTCAAACAGCTGCGCGACCGGTACTTCACGTACCTGGGCGGGGCGGCCGGCTGGACCGACCTCCCCGCCCTCGACGATCAGCCGACGGGCGCGTCCAGTGACTCGATCGTGGCGTTGGACGGCGGTCGCGCCGCCTGAAGCCCACGCGCCACATCCTCCGCCGCGTCCAGGACCCGGACCGCGTTCTTCCAGGTCAGTTTAGCCAGATCGGCCTTGGACCAGCCGCGGTCGAGCAGTTCCGCGAGGAGGTTCGGGTAGCCGGAGACGTCCGCGAGACCCTCGGGGGTGAAGGCCGTGCCGTCGTAGTCGCCGCCGATGCCGACGTGGTCGATGCCGGCCGCCTCGCGCATGTGGTCCAGGTGGTCGGCGACCGTCGCCACCGTCGCGACCGGGCGCGGCTGCCGCTCCTCGAAGGCGCGGTGGACCTTCATGGCCTGCGCGGTCGTGTCGAGGGGGTGGAAGCCGTGGGCGCGCATGTTCTCGTCGGCCGCGGCCGTCCAGTCGACCGCCGCCTGGAGCACGAACTTGGGCACGAACGTCACCATCGCCACGCCGCCGCCCGCGGCCAGCCGTTCCAGGACGTCGTCCGGGACGTTGCGCGGGTGGTCGCACACGGCCCGCGCGGAGGAGTGGGAGAAGATCACCGGGGCCGAGCTCGCGTCGAGCGCGTCCCGCATGGTCGTCGCCGCCACGTGCGAGAGGTCGACGAGCATGCCGAGCCGGTTCATCTCGCGCACGACCTCGCGGCCGAACGCGGTGAGGCCACCGGCCTTCGGCTCGTCGGTCGCGGAGTCCGCCCAGTCGACGTTGTCGTTGTGGGTGAGGGTCATGTACCGCACGCCGAGTCGGTACAGACCGCGCAGGGTGCCCAGGGAGTTGGCGATGGAGTGGCCGCCCTCCGCCCCCATGAGCGAGGCGATACGGCCCTCCCCGCGTGCGGCCTCCATGTCGGCGGCGGTGAGCGCGGGGCGCAGGTCCTCGGGGTGACGGGCCAGCAACTGCCGTACGCAGTCGATCTGTTCGAGCGTGGCGGCGACCGGGTCGGGCGAGTCCGTGCGGACGTACACCGACCAGTACTGCGCGCCGACCCCGCCCGCGCGCAGCCGGGGGATGTGGGTGTGCAGGTGGGCGCTCTGGTCGGCGGCGATGTCCCGCGCGTCGAGGTCGTAGCGGACCTGTGCGCGCAGCGCCCAGGGCAGGTCGTTGTGGCCGTCGACGACCGGGAACTCGCTCAGGAGTTCCCGGGCCGCCTCCAGGGAGGTCATCGTCGTCACTTCCCGGCGCCGAAGCCGAACCCGCCCGCGCCCTCGACCTTGGCGCGCAGGCGCTTGCCCTTCTCGGTGGCCTGGTCGTTGAGCTCCTGCTGGAAGTCGCGCATCCGGCCGCGCAGTTCCTCGTCGTGCGCGGCGAGGATGCGGGCCGCGAGCAGACCGGCGTTGCGGGCGCCGGCGACGGAGACCGTGGCGACGGGGACACCGGCCGGCATCTGCACGATCGACAGGAGGCTGTCCATGCCGTCGAGGTACTTCAGCGGCACGGGCACGCCGATGACCGGCAGCGGGGTCACGGAGGCGAGCATGCCGGGCAGGTGGGCGGCGCCACCGGCCCCGGCGATGATCACCTTGAGCCCGCGGGCGTCGGCCTGCTCGCCGTAGGCGACCATCTCGCGCGGCATGCGGTGCGCGGAGACGACGTCGACCTCGTAGGCGATCTCGAACTCGTCGAGGGCCTTGGCGGCGGCCTCCATGACGGGCCAGTCGGAGTCCGACCCCATGACGATGCCAACAACAGGGCTCATTCGGTGATGGTGCCTCTCAGGTAGCCGGCTGCGTGACGGGCGCGCTCCAGCACGTCGTCGAGGTCGTCGCCGTAGGTGTTGACGTGACCGACCTTGCGGCCGGGCTTCACGTCCTTGCCGTACATGTGGATCTTGAGCTGCGGGTCGCGTGCCATGCAGTGCAGGTACGCGGAGTACATGTCCGGGTAGTCGCCGCCCAGGACGTTGACCATGACCGTCCACGGGGCGCGCGGGCGCGGGTCGCCGAGGGGCAGGTCCAGGACCGCCCGGACGTGGTTGGCGAACTGGCTGGTGACGGCGCCGTCCATCGACCAGTGGCCGGAGTTGTGCGGGCGCATCGCGAGCTCGTTGACGAGGATCCGGCCGTCGCGGGTCTGGAACAGCTCGACGGCGAGGTGCCCGACGACGTCGAGCTCCTTGGCGATGTTCAGGGCCATCTCCGAGGCCCGGACCGCGAGGCCCTCGTCGAGGTCGGGGGCCGGGGCGATGACCGTGTCGCAGACGCCGTTGACCTGGCGGGACTCGACGACCGGGTAGGCGACGGCCTGGCCGTGCGGGGACCGTACGACGTTGGCGGCGAGCTCGCGGAGGAAGTCGACCTTCTCCTCGGCGAGCACGGGGACACCGGCCTTGAACGGCTCGGCGGCCTCCTCGACGGAGTGGACGACCCACACGCCCTTGCCGTCGTAGCCGCCGCGCACGGTCTTGAGGACGACGGGGAATCCGCCACTCTCGGCTTCGCTCGAGCGGGAGGTGCCCCCACCGCCCTCGGCGGCGAAGGCGGCCACGTCCTGCGGATCGGAGACGATCCTGTGCCGGGGGCAGGGGACGCCGATCGCGTCGAGCTTCGCGCGCATCACCCCCTTGTCCTGGGCGTGCACGAGCGCGTCGGGGCCGGGACGCACGGGGATGCCGTCCGCCTCCAGTGCCCTGAGGTGCTCGGTGGGCACGTGTTCGTGATCGAAGGTGATCACATCGCACCCACGGGCGAACTCGCGCAGCGTGTCGAGATCGCGATAGTCGCCGACGACGACATCGCTCACGACCTGCGCAGCGGAGTCCTGCGGGGTGTCACTGAGGAGCTTGAACCTGATGCCCAGCGGGATGCCCGCCTCGTGTGTCATACGAGCGAGCTGGCCACCGCCGACCATGCCGACTACCGGGAACGTCACTCCCCCAGGGTAATGGTCACGCCGGAGTGGCCGGTTTCCTGCCCCTTCCCGGGCCGCACGGACCATCTCCGGCCGTCCACGGGCATCCCCAGGAAGATCGCGCGGGAGGGTGGTTAGCATGGCTGGGTTGACGCCGACACACGGACGGGGGCCTGCACGGCCATGGGACATGGTGCCTCTCGGCTCCGGCGGTTCGTCCGCGAAGTCGCCAAATTCGGTGCGGTGGGCGGTGCCGGGGTGCTGGTCAACCTCGTCGTCTTCAACCTGGTGCGGCACACCACCGACCTCCAGGTGGTGCGCGCGAGCGTCATCGCCACCGTCGTCGCGATCGTCTTCAACTACGTCGGCTTCCGCTACTTCACGTACCGCGACCGCGACAAGAGCCGCCGTACCCGTGAGATGACCCTGTTCCTGCTGTTCAGCGCGATCGGCCTGGTCATCGAGAACGGCGTCCTGTACGCGGCCACGTACGGCTTCGGCTGGGACACCCCGCTTCAGAACAACGTCTTCAAGTTCCTCGGCATCGGCGTCGCGACCCTGTTCCGCTTCTGGTCCTACCGCTCGTGGGTCTTCCGCGCGCTCCCCGGCCCGGAGACACCGGCGGCTGCTCCGGGCCCCGTCCCGGTCCCGCAGAACGACCCGGCCGACCCGCGGAAGACCAGGCAGCAGGTCCCGTAGGCCGCCTAGCGGACCATCGGCTCCTCGTTGTGGGTCTTGGGCAGTGCCGTGCGGGACAGGAACAGGCCGAAGATCGGGGGCTTGGTCTGGAGCATCTCCAGGCGGCCGCCGTCGGCCTCCGCCAGGTCGCGGGCCACCGCCAGGCCGATGCCCGTGGAGTTGCGGCCGCTGATCGCCCGTTCGAAGATGCGGGCGCCGAGGTCGGCGGGGACGCCGGGGCCCTCGTCCGTGACCTCGATGACCGCCTGGTTCCCGGTGACGCGGGTGCGCAGGGCCACCGTGCCGCCGCCGTGCATGAGGGAGTTCTCGATCAGCGCGGCCAGGACCTGCGCGACCGCGCCGGGCGTGCCCACCGCGTGCAGATGCCGTTTGCCGGAGCTGACGATCGCCCGCCCCGCACTGCGGTACGCCGGGCGCCACTCGGCGAGCTGCTGCTGGATGACCTCGTCGAGGTCGAAGGAGACGGCGGAGCCGGTGCGCGGGTCGCGGGAGTTCGTCAGCAGCCGCTCCACGACGTCGGTGAGCCGCTCGACCTGCGTCAGCGCGATCGTCGCCTCCTCCTTCACGGTGTCCGGGTCGTCGGTGAGGGTGATCTCCTCCAGCCGCATCGACAGCGCCGTGAGCGGGGTGCGCAGCTGGTGGGAGGCGTCCGCGGCCAGCCGGCGTTCGGCGGTCAGCATGCGGGCGATGCGCTCGGCGGAGCCGTCCAGCACGTCGGCCACCCGGTCCAGCTCGGGCACCCCGTACCGCTTGTGCCGGGGGCGCGGATCGCCCGAGCCGAGCCGCTCGGCGGTCTCAGCGAGGTCGGTCAGGGGCGACGCCAGCCGGTTCGCCTGGCGGACGGCCAGCAGTACCGCGGCCACCACCGCCAGCAGGGCGACCAGCGCGATGATCAGCAGCGTCCGGCCGACCTCCCGGGTCACCGAGGAGCGTGGCTCCTGGACGGTGACCGTCTCGCCCTCCTCACCGGGGGCGGTCGCGCTGATGACGTCCCCGGCGGGCTTCGTGCCGACCTCGATCGGCGCCTCCCCGGGGAGCCGGATCACCGCGTAGTAGTGGTTCTGCGTGACCTGTTCACGCAGCACCTCCGCGTCGACCTGCTGATCCCCGAAGAGCCGGCTGTCGACGATGCTGGCCAGCCGCACCGCCTCGGACTCCACCCGCTCCTGGGCGCTGTTGCTGATCGTCCGCGTCTCGACGATGACGAGCGAGACGCCGAAGACGGCGATCACGACCAGCACCACGGAGAGCGTGGACTGGATCAGTCGGCGGCGCATGTCCTGTTACCCGATCGCCCGTGCCTGCCCGCGGCTCAGCTCTTCTCGAAACGGAAACCCACACCGCGCACGGTGGCGATGTAGCGGGGGTTGGCCGCGTCGTCGCCGAGCTTCTTGCGCAGCCAGGAGATGTGCATGTCGAGGGTCTTGGTCGACGACCACCAGGTGGTGTCCCAGACCTCCCGCATGAGCTGGTCGCGGGTGACGACCCGGCCCGCGTCGCGCACCAGCACCCGCAGCAGGTCGAACTCCTTCGCGGTGAGCTGGAGCTCCTCCTCGCCCATCCAGGCGCGGTGGGACTCGACGTCGATGCGCACGCCGTGGGTGGCGGGCGGCTGCTGCGGCTCGCTGGCGCCGCGCCGGAGCAGGGCCCGCACGCGCGCGAGCAGCTCGGCGAGCCGGAACGGCTTGGTGACGTAGTCGTCGGCGCCCGCGTCGAGCCCGACGACGGTGTCCACCTCGTCGGCGCGCGCGGTCAGGATGAGGATCGGGATGGCGTGGCCTTCGCCACGCAGGCGGCGGGCCACCTCCAGGCCGTCCATGCCGGGCAGGCCGAGGTCGAGCACGACCAGGTCGATGCTCCCCTGCAGTCCGGCGTCGAGAGCGGTGGGTCCGTCCTCGCGGACCTCGACCTCGTAGCCCTCCCGGCGCAGGGCGCGGGCCAGCGGCTCCGAGATGGACGCATCGTCCTCGGCGAGCAGTACACGGGTCATGAGGTGATGGTAGACCTGCGACGCCCTGAGCCGGGGTGTGACCGGAAGCCTTCATTCTTACCGTAGGCACACCCGCTTCTTACGTTGCCGGGGTAGACGTACAGACCTGTGCCTTAGCGGTGAGATTTGAGTAAGGACCTTCGAATCAGTGTGTACGGTTCCCCCTGCACCTGTGATCCGTGCCTCAAGTCCTTCCATATGCGGCGGTGTCCTGCCGTATGGTGAATCGACGCCTGTAGCACCACGGCGACCTTCGGAGGCCATGTGCCCTGAAGGTCTCTTTTGTGCGCGGGCCGGTTCTCGCCGGCCCCCGAGAGAAGCGACCTGTGGCCGGGCCTCGTCGTGCGGGGACGCGCGTAGAGGCGTGGATCCCGGTGGCGACCGCCCACCGCTCCGTGACCCGGAGCGGACCCCCCGTAGGCGTCGGACGGACGGCCGTACCACCGGTGCCGGCAGCCCCCCACCGGGCGCACCACCGCTGCCGCGGGGCGCGTCCCGAGCAGCAAGGAACGACCATGGCGTCCAGCCTGACGAAGGACTCGGCCCGACCGGGCACCCCCGGTTCCGAGAAGACCTTCTTCGGCCACCCCCGCGGACTGGCCACTCTGTTCATGACCGAGATGTGGGAGCGCTTCTCCTACTACGGCATGAGGGCCCTGCTCCCGCTGTACCTGGTGGCCCCGGGTGGCCTGCACCTGAGCGCGGGCACGGCGACGGCGATCTACGCCGTGTACCTGTCGCTGGTGTACCTGCTCACCCTGCCCGGCGGCTGGTTCGCCGACCGTGTGCTCGGCCCCCGCAAGACGGTCGCCGTCGCGGGCGTGGTCATCATGCTCGGCCACCTGTGCCTGGCGCTGCCCGCCGCCGCGAGCTTCTACGTCGGTCTCGGCCTGGTCGCCATCGGCTCCGGTCTGCTGAAGGCCAACATCTCCACGATGGTCGGCCACCTCTACGACGGCCCGGAGGACCCGCGCCGCGACGGTGGCTTCACGGTCTTCTACATCGGCATCAACCTCGGGGCCTTCATCGCGCCGCTGGTCATCGGAACCGTCGGCGAGAGCGTCGACTGGCACCTGGGCTTCGCGCTGGCCGCGCTCGGCATGGCGCTGGGCCTCGTGCAGTTCCTGCTGGGCAGCCGTCACCTGGACGCGAGGAGCAGCGAGGTCCCGACCCCGCTGTCGCCCGCCGAGAAGGCGTCCACCCTGCGCAAGGGCCTGATCTGGCTGGCCGTCGCCGTGGTCTTCTACGGCCTGGTGGGCGGCACCGGCCACTTCACCCTGAACTGGGCTCTCATCCCGCTGACGCTGCTCGGCCTGATCGTGCCGATCCTGGTCATCACCCGCATCCTGCGCGACAAGGACCTCGATTCCGGCGAGCGCTCGAAGGTGTCGGCGTACATCTGGTTCTTCGTCGCCGCCGCCGTGTTCTGGATGATCTACGACCAGGGCGGCTCGACCCTGTCGCTGTTCGCCGAGAAGAGCGCCGACAACACCGTCTTCGGCTGGGAGTTCCCGGTCTCGTGGTACCAGTCGGTCAACCCGGTCCTGATCATGGCGCTGGCGCCGGTCTTCGCCTGGCTGTGGCTGTGGCTCAACCGGCGCGGCCAGGAGCCGAGCACCATCGTGAAGTTCGCCTCCGGGCTGGTGCTGGTGGGTGCGTCGTTCTTCCTCTTCCTCGCCCCGCTGTCGATCGCCGAGGGCGGTCACAAGGCCGCGGCGATGTGGCTGGTCGCGGTCTACTTCGTGCAGACCGTCGGTGAGCTGACCCTGTCGCCGGTGGGCCTGTCCGTGACGACGAAGATGGCGCCGGCGAAGTACGCCTCGCAGATGATGGGCGTCTGGTTCCTCGCGGTCACCGCGGGCGACTCCGTCACCGCGCTGCTGTCCAACCCGGCCGTCGGCGGGGTCAACCTCGACCGGACGGGCTTCGTGGCGCTGGAGGCGGCGCTGGCGGTGGTCGCCGGCTTCGCGGTGTACATGTACCGCAAGAAGGTCAAGGCCATGATGGGCGACGTCCGCTGACACCTTCACCGGGCCACCGGATCACCGGACGCCGGTTCACCGGTCATCGGGCCACGGTCACCGGGCCCCGGTCACCAGGCCACCGGCCCACCGGCCCACGGTTCAAGCGAAGGGCC
The DNA here is from genome assembly GCF_002891435.1 of Streptomyces cahuitamycinicus. Taxonomy (GTDB): domain Bacteria; phylum Actinomycetota; class Actinomycetes; order Streptomycetales; family Streptomycetaceae; genus Streptomyces; species Streptomyces cahuitamycinicus. The sequence goes on along the minus strand of NZ_POUC01000082.1, from coordinate 5,870 downwards.
GCCGCACCCCCAGGGGCGGCGGCCCTTCGTCATGGCCTTCGCGCCGCGGACCGGTCGGCTTCCGGACCGGACCAGGACGGGGCCGCGGACCCGCGGGCGGCGGGCAGCCGCATACGGTGGGCCGGCCGGGCCGCGTGGCCGGGGCGGCGCGGGTGCACCCGGTCGACCACGGCCAGTGCGGCACGGAACAGCGCCGCCGGGACGACCAGCAGGACGAGGGCCCAGAACAGCGTCACGCCCCAGGGGCGGCCCACGCCCCAGGGGTGTTCGGCGAGCACTTTGCCGCCGTACTTCAGCGACACGGTGTAGTCGCCGTGCGCTCCTGCTCCGAGCTCCACGGGCAGCTCGATACGGGCCTTGCCGCCGGGCCGGATCGTGCCCCGCCACCGCTGGTCCTGCCACTCGGGGGCGAACACGCCGTGCGAGGTGCCGACCTGGAAGACCGGGTCGCGCACGGGGGACGTGCCGACGTTGCCGACGGTGACCACGAGCGTCCGGGAGGGCGGGGAGCCGAACCAGGTGAGCAGACCGCCGGATCCCCGCAGCCTCGTGTCCGCGAGCAGGGAGAGCCGCCCCCCGGCCGCGTCCGCGGGCAGCGGTTCGACGGCGTGCCCGGCGACCTGGAGGGCCGCGTCGGCCTCGGCCCCCGCTCCTGCTCCCGCCCCCGTCACGGTCGCCACGTGCACCACGCAGGGGCACGGCACCGGCGGCTCCACGACGGGCAGTTCACGGCGGAAACGCCCCTCCGCGTCGGTGGTGACGGCCCGGCCGTCGGCGTTGGCGCAGGAGTTGGTGCCGCCGGTCACGCCCCGCTCCGGCTCGGCCTGCCCGCACACGAGCAGCGTCAGCAGGGCACGGGGCCGCCAGCCGCTGCCGCTGACGGTGACGGAACCGCCCGTCCCGGCCTGGGACGCGGACAGCTCGACCACGGGCCGCTCCCCCGCCCCTGCGGGCCCGGCGCCCGCCAGGGCCAGCAGCAGCGCCAGCAGAATCGGCAGTGACCTGTACGCAGGACGGAAGACGGGCGGCATCGGCGGCTCCAGCGGTCGTTGCGCTCAGCGGTACACCTGCCGGGAAGGGCGTTCGGCGGTCAACGGCCCACCTGGCGGTCAACCCACACTGACCGGCGGTGCGGTCGACGACCCACCCCGACGGGCGATCAACGGCCCACCCCCTGCCCCTGGTGACGCCGGGTCAGCCACAGGGCGCCTGCCGCTCCGGCGAGCAGGACCGTGCCGCCGAGGGTGCCGAGGGCGATGGCCGAGTCCTCGGGCCCGGTCTGCGGAAGTCCGGCACCGCTGTCCGGGCCGGAGCCGCCGCCCTGGGCGGAGCCGGTGGTGCCACCGCCGGCCGTGACGTCGAGGGTGAGGGAGGGGCCCGGGTCGTTCGTCGGAGTGCACGTGGTCGTCGTACCGAGCGCCTTGATGGTGAGCACACCGGCCGTGAAGCTGACCTGGCCGCTCTTCTTCGGCGTGTACGTGCCGCTCAGGTCGCTGATCTTGATGGGCGTATTGGCCGGGATCGCGGCGTCGTTGGCGGGGCCGGTCACCGACAGGGTGCCGCTGTCGGCGCCGCCCAGGGCGATGGTGGCGCTCGGCGCCATCGCGCCCTTGCCCAGTTCGACGGGGCTGGAGGAGACGCCCTTCTGCCAGGACATGGTGATCCGGTAGCCACCGCCGCTCCTGACACCCTTGATGTCGATGGGCGAGACGGCACTCTTGTCGCCGATCGGGGTCTTGCACTGGTAGTTGACGTCGACGACCTCGGCCCGGGCGACGGGGGCGGCCATCCACACCGCCGAGCCGGCCAGGGCCGCGGCGGACGCGAGCACGGCGGTTCGTTTCCGGTACGACACGGTGCCGCTCCCCTTCCTGTTCCTGACGGTGCATCAGGTAATCGGACAGGGCCGCCAAGGTACGCCTGGGGCCTTGAGGAAGGAAGACACAGTGCGGGCCGGATCTGCGGCGGGACGGTCACCCGTTCGGAGGCTCCAGGGGCGGCCGCGTCTGCCGGGAATCCGACAGGCCTGCACAAGATCGGACAGGTATGCACAGAATCGGGCTGGTACGTCCGGGACAGCGTGGGATGCCCGAAAACAGGAGAGCTACCCGACATCGGGAGCTGCCCGCTGTCAGGCGGGTGCGCCCAGTTCCGCCCAGACCGTCTTACCGGAGACTCCCGGCGTACGGACGACGCCCCAGTCCAGGCACAGGCGCTGGACGATGAACATGCCGTGACCGCCCGGGCGTCCCGCTCGGTGCGGGGTGCGGGGAGCCGGCTGGCCGGTGCCGCGGTCCGCGACCTCGACGCGGATCATCTTGTTGTCGCAGGTGATGCGCAGCTGGTCCGGCCCCTCGGCGTGCAGGCAGGCGTTGGTGACCAGCTCGGAGACGACCAGCAGGACGTCCTCGGCGGCGGCGCGCTGGTCGGCGGAGGCGGCGGGCAGCCAGCCCCACGCGTGCAGCGCCTGGCGGGTGAAGTCGCGGGCCAGCGGAACGACGCCGCTCTGGTCCTCGAAGCTCAGCCGACGCACCTGCGGGCCCCCCGGCGGTGCCACGGCCCCGGACGGCGCACCCACTCCCTCGCCGGACGCACCGGCCGCCGCTACGCCACCCTCGGACGCCCCGGAAGCGCCGCCGGGCTCCGGCCCGCGGTCGCCCGGCGAGTAAGGCCGGGTGGTGCTCATCAGCGCTTCACCTCACCGATTCACCAGTTCACGATTCAAAAATTCCACTACACGGTCCGTCACACCGTCGGTCACGCTGTGCGCGGCGCGTCGGTTCCGCGGCGCTACCGTCGCCCTGGCGACCGACAGGTTCAGGATGTCTCCTGCCCTGGCGGACGAGTGGGACACCCATGTATTTCGCACGAATGACGTGACAGGGCCGACACACCGGCCACAGGGAGATGTCCGAGGCGCCGCGCACCGACACACCGCCGGTCAGCCCGGCTCGTCGGCCAGGGCCGCCTCGAGCGAGTCGTGGACGCTGAAGACCGCATCCGCACCCGTGATCTCGAATACGCGCGCTACCACCGGCTGCATACCGGCGAGCGAGACGCCGCCACCGGCGGCCTCCGCCTTCAGCCGCGCCCCGAGGAGCACGTTGAGCCCCGTGGAGTCGCAGAACTCCAGCCGCGCGCAATCGATGACCAGGCGCTTGAATCCCTTGGCGAGGCAGTCTTCGAGTGGCTCACGCAACAGATCGGCGGTGTGGTGATCCAACTCACCCGCCGGGGTCACGACGGCGTTGGAGCCCTCTTCCCGCACCTCCACCAGAAGCCGGCCAGACTGTGCGCTGCCGACCGTCCCGCGGTCCATGCCGTCTCTCTCTCCCGACGTCGAGGTGGTTGCTGACGCCCTCGCACACTACGCCTTCCCAGCACGCTTCGACACCCGAACAACTGCACACAAACGGACATATGCCCACAGAACGCACTTGCGGTGGGCTCGGGAAAGCGGGTAGGCCTAGTAAGGACACGTACCCGACACGGCCGGCTTTGGAGGCGCCGCACACCGCAGTGCACCTAACGGCTCCGGCAGCCATATGCCGAGAACGATGGAGGACATCATGTCACCCCGGCTCGACGCATCGCGTACCCAGAAAGCGACGTCGACACCCCCTGCGGAACATCTGGATCCCATCGGGCAGGACGAGATGCTCGTCACACAGGACGGCCTTCTCGCCGGACTTCCGGACATCCCCCCGTACGAGGAAGTCGGCGCGGTCGACGCCCGGGCCCTGTCCAAGACCCTCTTCGAGCGTCTGGAGACGCTGGAGGAAGGGACCCACGAGTACTCGTACGTCCGCAACACGCTCGTCGAACTGAACCTCGCGCTGGTCAAGTTCGCCGCCTCCCGCTTCCGCTCCCGCAGCGAGCCGATGGAGGACATCATCCAGGTCGGCACCATCGGCCTGATCAAGGCGATCGACCGCTTCGAGCTCTCCCGCGGTGTGGAGTTCCCCACATTCGCGATGCCGACGATCGTCGGTGAGATCAAGCGCTTCTTCCGCGACACCTCGTGGTCCGTGCGCGTTCCGCGGCGGCTCCAGGAGCTGCGGCTCGACCTGGCCAAGGCCGGGGACGAGCTGGCCCAGAAGCTGGACCGCGCCCCGACGGTGGCCGAACTGGCCGATCGCCTCGGCCTCTCCAACGACGAGGTCGTCGAGGGCATGGCCGCGTCGAACGCCTACACCGCTTCCTCGCTGGACGCCCAGCCGGAGGAGGACGACTCCGAGGGCGCGCTCGCGGACCGCATCGGCTACGAGGACCACGGGCTCGAAGGCATCGAGTACGTCGAGTCGTTGAAGCCACTGATAGCCGAACTGCCGCCGCGCGACCGCAAGATCCTGTCCCTGCGGTTCGTCGCGGGCATGACCCAGTCGGAGATCGGCGAAGAACTCGGCATCTCGCAGATGCACGTCTCGCGTCTGCTGTCGCGGACGCTGGTACGGCTGCGCAAGGGGCTGACCGTCGAGGAGTGATCCTCGGCCAGGGTGTACGTGTCCCTCGGGGCGGGCCGCACGGCCCGCCCCCGGGCGCGTGTCACCGGTGGTCCCCGGCTCACCGCGACGGACCACAGCAGCCGGAGAGGCACCCCGCCCGGCTGTCGCGGCTCCGCTGATCACATCACGCGCTCTCCGCGCCGCCACACCGCGCTGACCAGCGGGACGCCGGGCCGGTAGGCCAGGTGGACGTGGCTCGGGGCGTCGAGGAGCGTCAGGTCGGCGTACGCACCCGGTGTGAGGCGGCCGATGTCGGTGCGCCGCAGGGCCGCCGCGCCGCCCGCCGTGGCCGACCACACCGCCTCGTCCGGCGTCATCCCCATGTCCCGTACGGCCAGGGCGACGCAGAACGGGACGGACGAGGTGAAGGACGAGCCGGGGTTGCAGTCCGTGGACAGCGCGACGGTGACACCGGCGTCCAGCAGCCGCCGCGCGTCCGGCCACTCGGCCCGCGTGGAGAACTCGGCGCCGGGCAGCAGGGTGGCGACGGTACGGCTGTCGGCCAGGGCGTCCACGTCCGCGTCCGTGAGGTGGGTGCAGTGGTCGGCGCTGGCGGCGTCGAGCTCGACCGCGAGCTGCACGCCGGGGCCGTACGACAGCTGGTTGGCGTGAATGCGTGGGTGCAGACCCCGGGCCTTGCCGGCGGTGAGGATCGCGCGGGCCTGGTCGCCGTCGAAGGCGCCCTTCTCGCAGAACACGTCGATCCAGCGGGCGTACGGGGCGCAGGCGTCGAGCATCTCGCCGGTGACCAGGGCGACATAGCCGGCCGGGTCCTCGGCATGGTCCGGCGACACGATGTGGGCGCCGAGATAGGTGACCTCGTCGGTGTGGGCGGCGGCGATGCGCAAGGCGCGGGCCTCGTCCTCGACGGTCAGGCCGTAGCCGGACTTGGTCTCGAAGGTGGTGGTGCCCTGGCGCAGGGCCTCGCGGAGGTAACGGGTGAGGTTGGCCTCCAGTTCCTCGTCGCTCGCCGCCCGCGTGGCCGCGACGGTGGTGCGGATGCCGCCCGCGCCGTATGGCCGCCCGGACATCCGGGCGTTGAACTCCTGCGTCCGGTCGCCCGCGAAGACGAGGTGGGAGTGGGAGTCCACGAAGCCGGGCAGGACCGCCCGGCCACCGGCGTCGACCCGATTGTCAGTGGCGGGTGCTTTCCTGTGATCACCGGTCCACACGACGCGGTCGCCCTCGATGGCGACGGCCGCGTCCTGGACCAGTCCCAGGGGGGAACCGTCACCGGAGGAGGGGTCGTTGGTGACCAGGGCTGCGATGTTGGTGATGAGCGTGCTTGCGGTGCTCGCGGAGTGGGCGGGGCTGACGGTCGTCGCGTTGCTCATGGCGTCCTTGGTGGCCTGGTCGGCGGTGGGG
>NZ_POUC01000829.1 GCF_002891435.1 Streptomyces cahuitamycinicus | reverse complement strand
GCGTTCCTCCATCGCTTCGAGGAGGGACGACTGGGTCTTGGGGGGCGTGCGGTTGATCTCGTCGGCGAGGAGGAGGTTGGTGAAGACGGGGCCGGGCTGGAAGGAGAACGCGGCGCTGCGGGTGTCGTAGACCAGGGAGCCGGTCACGTCGCTCGGCATGAGGTCAGGGGTGAACTGGACGCGCTTGGTGTCGAGTTCGAGGGCGGAGGCGAGGGCACGGACCAGGAGGGTCTTGGCGACGCCGGGGACGCCTTCGAGGAGGACGTGGCCGCGGCAGAGCAGGGCGACGACGAGGCCGGTGACGGCGGCGTCCTGGCCGACCACGGCCTTGGCGATCTCGGCGCGCAGAGCCTCAAGGGCGTCTCGGGCGGTGCCCGGATCCCCGGTCTGCCCGGCGTTGTCAGTGGTCGGGTCCATCATGGACGGCGTACCTCTCTTTCGAGGGCGTCGAGTCGGTCGGTGAGTGCGATGAGTGCTGCGTCGTCGCTGGGCGGTGGTCCGAAGAGGAGGGTGTGCTGGTCCTGGCCGTCGCCGTGGAGGTGGGCGGACAGGGCGGGGAGCAGGGCCTCGGGCGTGTGCGCCTGGGTGACGGAGACGCCTACGAGGGGGGCGAGGCGGGTGCGGGTGGTGGAGCGAAGAGCGTCGGCCGCGCGGTCGCGGGCGTCGGTCTTGCGGTAGAGGCGGGCGCGGCCTTCGGCGGTTTCGGATGCGCGGATCGCGACGGGGAGTTTTTCGGGCACGAGGGGGCCGAGCCGGCGTGCCCGCCAGAGGGCGGCCAGGGCCGCGGCGATGAAGAGCTGCAGGGTGCCCCACAGCCAGCCCGAGGGGAGCAGGTCGAAAAGGCTGCGTTCGTCGTCGGGGCTGGTGGCCGACGCGTCGGAGAGTGAGGGGAGGTACCAGACCAGATGGGGGCGGGAGCCGAGGAGTTGGAGGGCGAGCGAGGCGTTGCCCTGCTCGTCGAGGTGGTCGTTGAGGAGGATGTCGGGCGCGCCCAGGGCGATGGTGTCGCCGTCCCCTGTGCCGTCCGGGATGCGCAGCAGCGTGGCCAGGCGTTCGCTGGGGTAGCACGCGTCGGCCCCGAGGTGGGTGGTGGTGTAGCGGACGCCGCCCGTGTCGGCGGTGCCGGCGCGCTGGGCGGCGGGCAGGGCGCAGTCGGGGGAAAGCGTCGAGTCGAGGCTGGTGGCGGGGTCCGCGGTGACGCCGGGGGCGAGCCGTTCGATGGAGGCGCTGCCGGAAGCGACCAGGACGGTGCGGCCGCGGGAGTCGGCGAACGCCTTGTGCAGCCGGGTCTGCTGAGTGGGGGCTGTCTCTTGTACACATCT
>NZ_POUC01000828.1 GCF_002891435.1 Streptomyces cahuitamycinicus | reverse complement strand
CAATGCCGTTGCTTTAGTGGTCGTGCCATCGGTGGTTCAGGGTGACGACGACCGGGGAGCGGCGGTGGCTCGCGGGTTCTCCGGGGGCCTTGCTGCCGTAGCCGGTGATGCAGGAGCGGATCTTGCGGGGGCAGTCACGGGGCCGACGGCGGGGTAACAGACTTTGGCCGATCTCGGCGAGCCCGAGGCGCCGGTCCCGTCTGCGGGCGGAGGGGGGAAAAGCCGCTCGGTGAGGTCACCGTGCGGCGTACGACGTGCAGTGCCCGGGTGAACGAGGTCCGCTCGGCGGTGCTCTGGTGAAGCCTGGCGGCCTCGTTCAACAGGTCCCGGGTGGCATGGTGGACGATCAGGTGCGCGTAGATTTCCTGCCGCACCCCGTCCGGTGTCTGCGACCTCAGGACCGGTCTGCCGCGCTGGTGGGTCTTGATCTCGTCGAAGACCAACTCGATCTCCCAGCGCCGGGCGTAGAGCGCGGCCAGCTCGGCAGCCGGGTACTGCTCGTGGTCGGTGAGACTGGTGATCAGCCGGACGATGTCGGCCTGGCCGTCGACGCGGTACTCGATCACCCGGACCAGAGCGGGCGGAGCCTTGACCGTCCCGGCCGCCTTGCTGTGCTTGTTCGCCTCGATCCGGGCCAGGTAACTGCCGTCGGACAGCACGTCCTGGACCCGGCGGGCCTTGCGCCGCTCGATCCGCCACAGCAGGTGAGTGCCCTGGTCCCGCAACCGCTGCCAACGGGCCAGGCCCCACAGCCCACGGTCGGCCAGCACCAGGGTCCCGCTCCCGACGTGGGCACCGAGGGCGTCGGAGACGATCCGCTCGGACTCCTTGAACCCGCCGACCACGGCGTCCAGCACGGCGTGGGACGAACACTCGGCCACTGCCACCACTCGGGCCTGCGGATACCCCATCGGACTGCGCGCTGATCCCGACTTGCCGAAAGCGTCGTTGTTCACCGCCGAGTCCGGCACGGCCAGCAGTGTCCCGTCCAGGGCCAGTACTCGCAGCCCGTGGAAGAGATCGTCTTCCCTGCCCAGTGGCCGGGCCACAGCCCGGAACAGTTCCTGCATCACGGTCCACCCCAGCCGCTGCCGGGCCCTGGTCAGCGAGGACTTGTTGACCCCGGTCCACGACCGCAGTCCCGGGTCTCCGGCCTTCACCAGGCGCAAAACCTCCAGGTAGTCGGCCTGCGGGAACAAGCACATCGCCAGTACGAAGTACACCGTGAACCGAGCGGACAGCAGACGCCGACGCCTCTCCGAACGGCCGGCCTCATTGACCACCCGGTCCACCAGTTCTGGCGGGCACGATCGGGTCAAGGCGCCCAGCCCCAACCGCTCCAGACGGGATATCAGCACACCGGCTCAACCGGCCGACAGCCTCAAAAGCAACGGCATTG
>NZ_POUC01000827.1 GCF_002891435.1 Streptomyces cahuitamycinicus | reverse complement strand
AGATGTGTATAAGGGACAGGTGCTGCAGCGCAGACAGGGGCGGGGTGCGCGGCCGTAGACGAAGAGGTCCTGGCCGCGGCGGCCCGTCGTGCTGCGGATCGGGCGGTCGCGGTTGGCCTCGAGCAGCTTCTTGGCGAGCGCGGGCAGCTTAGTGGCGCGGTCGGGGGGAAGGTCGCCGGCCGGGAGCCAGGGCGTGACGCCGAGCAGGAAGCACAGCTCGCTCTTGTAGACATTGCCGATGCCGGCGAGGTTGCGCTGGTCGAGCAGCGCCTCGCCGAGCTCTCGGGCGGGGTCCTGGAGGACGTTGGCGAGGGCTCGGTCGGGGTCCCAGTCCGGGCCCAGGAGGTCGGGGCCGAGATGGCCGACCGCGCGGTGCTCGTCGGTGGTGCGCAGCAGTTCCAGGACGGGGAGGCGGTAGCCGACGGCCGTGCGGTCGGTGGTGCCGAGGATCGCGCGGATCTGGTGTCCGGGACCTCCGCTCCAGCGCTGGCCGTTCCGGTACACCTTCCAGGAACCGTCCATCCGCAGGTGGGAGTGGAGGGTCAGGCCGCCCTCGATGCGGGTGAGGAGGTGCTTGCCGCGCGCGGTGGCGTCCAGGACCGCGCGGCCCGTGAGGTCGGCCGTGGCGAAGCGCGGGACCCGGAGATCGCTGCGGGTCAGCACCCTGCCCGCGAGGGCGTCGTGCAACCGCCTCGCGGCCTGCCAGACCGTGTCACCTTCGGGCATGGGTCAAGGGTGGCACGACGGCCGCGTACCCGGCCGGACCGGCTGTGGGTGCGGGCGTCAGGCGCGCAGACGGAGTCCTCGGGGTGTCGCGATGAAGCCCGCTCCTTCCAGGAGGGTGCCGATGGGGGACGTCAGGGCCTGGGCGCCGTTGACGCGCTCCACCGTGACCGTGCCGAGCGAACCCGCGCGGGCTGCCGTGGCGAGGGCCTCCGCGGCGCTGCGCAGGCGGAGGTCGTCGGTGGGGGCGCCGTCCGGGTCGGTGGCCCAGGCCAGCAACGTCTTGCCGCCGCGCTCCATGTAGAGCGTCAGTTCACCGTCGACGAGCACCACCAGGGAGCCCGCTTTGCGGCCCGGCTTGTGCCCGGCGCCGGTCGGGGGCTCGGGCCAGGCAAGGGCGGCGCCGTACGCGTTCGCCGGGTCGGCGGCGGCGAGGACGACGGCCCCGGTGGCGCCGTCAGGGCGGGTACGCCGGCCCGCGAACCCCTGGTCGTGGGCTGCACGCCCGCCGTTGAGCCAGGGCGGTGCGGCCTGCGGGGCGTAGTCGCGGGGCGAGACCCACTCGCCCGGCGACGGACGAGGGGCGTCGTAGGAGGCGTCCAGGTC
>NZ_POUC01000826.1 GCF_002891435.1 Streptomyces cahuitamycinicus | reverse complement strand
CCGCCGACGTGACGGAAGCGCCCCCCAAGGGGCGCGGGGAACTGCGCGACCGGCCACGAACGGCCCGCAGTCGAAAGCCGACCGCAGTTCCCCGGCTCACCCAGCGGAGCGCTACGCGTCCTTGAACTCCTGCCGCTGCCGCCCCAGCCCCTCGATCTCCAGCTCCACGACATCCCCGGCCCGCAGGAACGGCTTGGGCTCGGGCGCGCCCAGTGCCACCCCGGCCGGCGTCCCGGTGTTGATCACATCGCCCGGGTACAGCGTCATGAACCGGCTGAGGTACCGCACGACCTCCCCCACCGGGAAGATCTGCTCGGCCGTCGTCCCGTCCTGCTTCAGCTCCCCGTTGACCCAGAGCCTCAGGGACAGGTCCTGCGGATCGCGCACCTCGTCCGCCGTCACGAGCCACGGCCCCAGCGGATTGAACGTCTCGCAGTTCTTCCCCTTGTCCCAGGTCCCGCCGCGCTCGATCTGGAACTCCCGCTCGGACACGTCATGCGCCACGGCGTACCCGGCGACATGCGCCAAAGCCTCCTCCGTGGACCCGAGATACCTGGCCGTACGCCCGATGACGACGGCCAGCTCGACCTCCCAGTCGGTCTTGAGGGACCGCCGCGGCACGAGGACCGTGTCGTCCGGCCCGACGACGGTGTCCGGCGCCTTCATGAAGACGACCGGCTCTGCGGGCGGCTCGGCGCCGGTCTCACGCGCGTGGTCGTGGTAGTTCAGCCCGATGCAGACGATCTTGCCGATGCGCCCCAGCGGAGGCCCGATCCGCAGCCCGGTGGCGTCCAGAACCGGCAGGTCACCGGCGTCGGCGGCGGACCGGACCCGGCCGAGCGCGTCCTCGTCGGCGAGCAGCGCGCCGTCGATGTCCGCCACGACGCCCGACAGGTCCCGCAGGGTCCCCTCGGCGTCGAGCAGCGCGGGCCGCTCCGCCCCCGCCGTACCGACTCGCAGCAGCTTCATGATCAGTCTCCCTCGATCGCGGGCGCCCGGCCGATGCGCGCGACCCGGATGCGGCGGGACAGCCATCGGAGGACTGGTCGATCCTCCAAGCTGGGAGTGCCCTCCGCAATACCCCGTTCACGTACTGGACCCGGGCCCCCGCGTCACCGGTACAGCACGGCCCGCTCGACGGCACTCCACGTCGTGCTGGTCACGACGTACAGCGCGGCGGCCAGCGGTACGACGGCCACCGTGACCAGCGTGAAGAACGACATGAACGGCATCACCTTCGTCACCGCCCCCAGCCCGGCCGGCTGCTCGCCGCCGGCCCGGGCGGCCGGGTTGGCGGCCATCATGCGCTTGCTGAGCCGGTAGCTGAACGCGGCGACGCAGGCCACGACCACGAACAGCCCGGCGTAGACGAGCCCCGCCCCGCTGAGGACCTGTCTCTTAAACA
>NZ_POUC01000825.1 GCF_002891435.1 Streptomyces cahuitamycinicus | reverse complement strand
GTCCGGTCCCACCCGGACCCACCTGCCCCGTTCGCCCCTCCTCGTCTCCTCGGACTCTGCCCAGGACCGGCATGTCACCCGTAACGTGTGGCACGACCACGAACACGTGGCGACGACATGGCACACCCGAAAGCGAGGCAGCACCCGATGCCCCCCTTCGATGTCCCCGAAGGCGACCCCTTCGGCCCGCACAACCTGCCGTACGGCGTGTTCTCCCTCCCCGGCTCCACCCACCGGACCGTGGGCGTCAGGCTCGGCGACCACGTGCTGGACGCGGGCGCGGCGGCCCACGCGCTCGGCTCGCCGTACGCCTCCCTGCTCGCGCGGCCGACCCTCAACCCGCTGCTGGCCGCGGGCCGCACGGCCTGGTCCGACGTGCGCCGGGCGCTGACCGCCTGGGTGACCGTGCCGTCCCACCGCGAGACCGTCGCACCCCTGTTCCACCCCTTGTCGTCGGTGACCCTGCACCTGCCGTTCGAGGTCGCGGACTACGTCGACTTCTACGCGTCCGAGAACCACGCCCGGAACGTCGGGCAGATCTTCCGCCCCGACGCCGAGGACTCCCTCACCCCCAACTGGAAGCACTTGCCGATCGGCTACCACGGCCGCTCCGGCACCGTCGTCGTCTCCGGTACGGAGGTCGCACGCCCGTCCGGTCAGCGCAAGGCGCCCACGGACGCCGCTCCCGTCTTCGGCCCGTCCGTGCGCCTGGACATCGAGGCCGAGGTCGGTTTCGTCGTCGGCGTGCCCTCCCGGATGGGCGCACCGGTGGCCCTCGGCGACTTCCGCGAGCACGTGTTCGGGCTGTGCCTCCTCAACGACTGGTCCGCGCGTGACATCCAGGCCTGGGAGTACGTGCCCCTCGGCCCCTTCCTCGGCAAGTCCTTCGCCACGTCGGTGTCGGCCTGGATCACCCCCCTGGACGCCCTGGAGGAGGCGCTCGTGGCACCTCCGGCCCGGACCCACGAGCTGCTTCCCTACCTGGACGACAGCGACGAGGAACCCGGCGGCTACGACCTGCGGATCAGCATCGCCGTCAACGGCCACGTCGTCTCCGAGCCCCCCTTCTCCACCATGTACTGGACGGCCGCCCAGCAGCTGGCCCACATGACCGTCAACGGCGCCTCCCTGCGCACCGGCGACCTGTACGGCTCCGGCACGGTCAGCGGTCCGGCGGAAGGAGAGCGCGGCTCCCTGCTGGAGCTGACGTGGAACGGCCGCGAGCCGCTCGAACTCCCCGACGGCAAGCGCGCGTTCCTGGAGGACGGCGACGAGGTGACCCTCTCGGCCTGGGCCCCGGGACCGGACCTATCTCTTATACACATCT
>NZ_POUC01000824.1 GCF_002891435.1 Streptomyces cahuitamycinicus | reverse complement strand
GGGCGGTGCCGGCGGGTGCCACGGGGATGGGCGCGCCCTCAGCGGACGCCCCAACCTCTGCGGCAGGGACGCCCCAGGGCCCGGGCGCCACCGCGGCCGCAGCCGGGGCCGTCCTGCTCGACGGGTTGGCTTCGCCGGGCACCCTCGCCCCGGCGCCGCCGGGCGGGTTCGCTGCCGCCTGCGTGACGGCGGCGACCTGGAAGACCGCCGCGGCCACCGGACGGCGCAGACCGCCGAGGCCGAGGAGACCCCCCGAGAGCCGACCGGCCCCCGCGTCGCACTCCGGGACGACGGCCCGCCGCCGGATCTCCTGGTGCGAGGGCACGGACGTGTTCTTCGCGCGCAGTTTGCCCGCCCGCTCGGCGGTGAGGTTGCGGAAGTTCACGAGCATGCGGTGCCCGTACTCCGTGAGGACCGACTCCGGATGGAACTGCACCCCCCACAGCGGCCGGCTGCGGTGCCGGATCCCCATCAGGACGCCGTCCTCCGCCCAGGCCGTGGCCTCCAGCGTCTCCGGCAACGGCTCGCGCACGGCCAGCGAGTGGTAGCGGACGGCGGTGAAGTGCTGCGGCAGACCGTGGAACAGGTCCCGGCCGTCATGCCGGATCGTGGACAGATGCCCGTGCCGCGGCTCAGGAGCGGGCCCCACCAGACCGGCCTCCCCGAGCGCGATGCCCTGATGCCCCAGACACACACCGAGCACGGGAACCGGGGAGGTGGCGAGCAGCCTGCCCCCGATACCGAAATCACGCGCCTCGCCCGGATGCCCGGGCCCGGGGGACACCACGAGGTTGTCGAACGCCCGGAGATCGGGAAGACCGTCGACGGGAGCGTCGTTCAGGACGACAACCGGCTCCTCGCCATTGACCTCGGCGATCAGCTGGAACAGGTTGTACGTGTACGAGTCGTAGTTGTCGATGAGCAGGGTCTTCACCCGCCCACCTCCCTCTGTTCGTTCGCGGGCCTATACGGCCCGGCGTTTGTGCCGCCCGCGCAATGCCTGGAGCGACGGGTACAGCCATTTCCGGAAGAAACGCTGGAGCCGTGGCATGAGAATCCAGGTGACAAGGGCCGTTACACACAGACACAACAACAGCGTGCGAAACAGTGCATTGAGGTCGCCGAGATAGGGAAGCACCGTCAGATTGAACAGGAGCACCGGCGGGAAAACCGCGCTCATATTCACGAACCAAAGTTTCCATTTCGACGGCGGCGCCGGTGGCGGGGGCGTCAGGGTCTGCGCGTCGAACCAGGCCCGGGCGCCCGGCATCTGCCTGCGCCCCGTCTCCCGTGCGACGCCCGCCAGCCGGGCGTCCCATTGTTCCCGGGAGGCCGATTTCTCCCAGGCCAGGGCCAGGCCCTCGCTGGCGAAGCGATAAACGACATGCCACTCCGCCCCTCCGTCGACAAGTACCCCACCCCCCATGAA
>NZ_POUC01000823.1 GCF_002891435.1 Streptomyces cahuitamycinicus | reverse complement strand
CTAGTAGGACTCCGTTAGGTGTGTGCGGGGTGCCGTCTGGTGCGGCGTGTGGGCAGGGGGCGGTGGCAGGTGGTGCAGGTGCCGGTCCAGCAGTTCAGCAGGTCCTGGATTGTGTCGAGGATCTGGTAGAGGGACAGGCCGGTGTGTCGGCTTTTGGGGTCAGGCGCTGCTCGGTGAGGAAGGCGTGGGCGGCGGTGACGAGGGTGGCGTGGTGGTGCCAGCCGGTCCAGGAGCGGCCCTCGAAGTGGTCCAGGCCCAGACCGTGCTTGAGTTCGCGGTAGTCGTGTTCGATGCGCCAGCGGATCTTCGCCAGTCGGACCAGGCGGCGCAGGACAGTATCGGCGGGCAGGCTGGTCAGCCAGTAGTCGGTGGGCTCGTCCTGGTGGGGCGGCCATTCGGCGAGGAGGGTCTCGGCCGGCAGGGTGCCGTCCCAGGCGTCGCGTCCCCCGGCCTGTTCGCGTGCCGCTTTCCGGGCCGCGACACCGGCCGGCCGGATCTCCATCACGAGGAACCGGCTGGTCATCGCACCGCGGCTGCCCTGCCGCCAGGTGCACCGCCGCAGCGACCTGCGTCCGGCTGCCATGACCAGGTCTTTCACCGGGCGGGCTGCCTCCCGGTAGCGGGGCAGGCGGTGTGCGCCGATGCGCCCTGCCCGCTCGGGCGTGCTGGGCACGGCATCGCCCGGGTGGGCGCTGGTGTCCCCGCGCACGGCGGTGATGTAGTCCAGCCCGCGCTCGCGCAGCCCGACGCGGAAGGGGTGGCTCTGGCCGTATCCGGCGTCGGCAACCACCACCGGCGGCGTCAGGCCCCACCCGGCCGCCTCGTCCAGGGCGTCCAGTGCCAGGCGCCATTTCTCCCGGTGCCCGACCTCGTCCGGCACCCCGCAGGCTCCGCGCCGCTCGCTGTCCTGCTCCCATTCCTTCGGCAGGAACAACCGCCACCGCAACGGGACCGAGGCCGTGTCGCTGACTGCGTGCACGCTGACCGCGACCTGGCAGTTGGCCTGCTTGCCCAAAGCGCCGCAGTACTGACGGGCGACAGCGACCGACATCCGGCCGTCCTTGGGAAAGGACACATCGTCGACCACGAAGGCGTCCGGGCTGATCAGCGGCACCATGCGCTCGGCGATCCGCCGCTGCACCGGCTGCGGATCCCACGGTGACTGGTTCACGAACTGCTGCAGGTTCTGCTCGTTGCCGTCCGGCAGCCGCTCGGCCATCGGCTGGATGGACTTGCGCCGCCCGTCCAGCATCAGCCCCCGCAGGTAGCAGTCACCCTTCGCCCGCTGGTCCCGCCGGGGCACCGACGCGAACACATCCGCCACGAACCCGGCTAACTCCGCCCGCAGGCCCTCCACTTGCCGCATATCCATACACCCACCGTGCCCCCGACGAGACACAACAGGCAAACACACCTAACGGAGTCCTACTAG
>NZ_POUC01000822.1 GCF_002891435.1 Streptomyces cahuitamycinicus | reverse complement strand
GCCCGGGGCCGGGTGGGGCCTTCCGATGGATCTCCCAGGGAGCCGTACCCCGCGTGGGCGGTGCGACCCGCGGGCCCGATAACCTTCGCCCATGAACACGTTGCAATCCGTTGTGCGACGCCGCCGCGCCGTCGCTGTCGTCGGCGTCGTATCCGCCGGACTGCTCGTCCTGTCGGCCTGTGACAAGCCGACGCCGATCGCCACGGTCACCGTGGGCAGCGACTCGGTGAACTCCGGGGCCACCTGTGGCGGCGAGGGCGGTGCCCTGAAGCAGTCCGATCTCGCCGGGTGCCTGAAGGCCAAGGGCATCAAGAGCATCTCCGTCGACCCGGACGAGACCGTGCGCTTCGGTGTCGACCCCGAGATCGCCGACAAGGGCTGGACGATCCTCATGAACGGTCAGCCGCTGACCGACTCCAGCACGAAGACGTACCGCACGATCCCGGGCAGCGTGTTCTTCAACGCCCAGTACGGCGCGCAGGGCAACTCGACGCTGGTGTCCATCAAGGAGGGCGAGAAGGACGCGTCCGGCCTGTGGAACTTCAAGCTCAAGAAGGATGCCTGATCGCTTCCGCTGGGCTTGACCGGGTACTGGTCGCCACCGCCGTTCCCGTGGAGCGGGACGCGGTGGCCAGGGCCTTCCCCGGTGGTACCGGCATCGAGGTGATCGCCGTCGGTGTGGGGCCCGCTCTCGCGGCCGCCCGCACCGCCTCCGCCCTCACCGCCGCCGCCCTGCGGGGCGAGCCCTACCGCCTCGTGGTGTCCGCCGGGATCGGCGGCGGGTTCCAGCCCGGGGCGCCCGTGGGGTCGCTCGTCGTCGCCGACGGTATCGTCGCGGCCGATCTGGGGGCCGAGACCGAGGACGGGTTCGTGCCGGTCACCGAGCTCGGCTTCGGGACCGTCAGGCATCAGCCGCCCACGGCTCTGGTACGGCGGGTCGCGGACGCCACCGGCGCCCGGACCGGGGCCGTGCTCACGGTGTCGACGGTCACCGGGACGGCCACCCGGGCCGCCGCGCTGCGGGAGCGGCACCCCACCGCCCTCGCCGAGGCCATGGAGGGCTTCGGCGTCGCCGAGGCCGCCGTCGCACAGGGGGTGCCCGTGCTGGAGATCCGGGCGATCTCCAATCCCGTCGGGCCGAGGGACCGCGCCGCCTGGCGCATCCCGGACGCTCTGGCAGCCTTGACCGAGGGGTTCGGGAAGCTCACGCCCGTACTGGAGAGTTGGAACCGGCATGACAGTTGAGCAACTGCGGATCGCGTACTCGCCCTGTCCGAACGACACCTTCGTCTTCGACGCCCTGGCCCATGACCGCGTCCCCGGCGCCCCCGCCCTCGACGTGACCTTCGCCGACATCGACGTCACCAACGGCATGGCCGAGCGCGGCGAGTTCGACGTGCTGAAGGTGTCGTACGCCGTGCTGCCCTACGTCCTCGACGACTACGCCCTGCTGCCCTGCGGGGGCGCGCTGGGG
>NZ_POUC01000821.1 GCF_002891435.1 Streptomyces cahuitamycinicus | reverse complement strand
CCGCCCCGGAGGGCGCGCGATGAGCGACTTGACTGAACTGGACCGCCCGGGAACCCCGACCACCCCCGGGCTGTTGGATGCCCGTCCGGAGCGAGATCCGGACACGACGACTACGCAACCGGGCACGACGGACCCGGGCACGACGGACCCGGCCACGACGGACCCGGGCACGACCGACCCGGCCATCACGCACCCGTCAGCCCCGGAGGCGGTCGGCGATCGCATGGCGCCCGAGAACCAGGAGGCGGTCTCCGGTCGTATGGCGCCCGAGAACCGGAAGCCGGCCGCCGACCCCCAGATGCCCGGGGCGCGGGAGCCGGCCGCCGATCGCAAGGCATCCACCCCGCGTCGGGGCGCTGCCGACCCGGTGAAGGCGCTGATGCACCGTCACCGGAAGCTGTGCGAGCGTGCGGTGGACTCTCTAGAGATCGCCGCGGGACTGGAAGCGCACGGCATCACCGACCGGACCGCTGCCCGCTTCCGCCACCGGGACGTCTTCTCCCTCGCCGAGGAGATGTACGCGCGCGTCTCCCGTGACGGAGACACCCCCCTGTCCGCCCCACCCGTCACGCCTCGCGTGCGCGCGGGCTGGGCCCTTATGACGCTGCTGCCCGGTGTGCTGTGCGCCGTAGCCGTGACGGCCGTGCACCTCACCCAGGGGCAGTCCCGCCTGCTCGCGGCCGCAGCCGGTGCCCTCGCCGTGGCCCTGGCACTCCGCGCGGCCCTGCGCCGGGGCCCCCTCAGCAGGACCGATGCGGACCGGCCCGGACCGCGCCCCGGCGCGGCCCGCGGCAGGACCACCCCCTGGACGGTGTGGCTCGTCGCCTACTCCCTCCTGGGCAACGGCCTGCTCGACAACGCCCTCGCCGGAGGCCCCGACGGCCTGCCCACCGGCACGGCCGACGGCCCCTGGCCCCTCACCGCCGCTCCGGTGCTGGCCCTCGCCCTGGCCTGCGCGCCCGCCGCCTGGACCGCACACCTCTTCACCGTGCGCACCCGTCGCAGACTCGGTGGCAGCCGTGGCCTGGAGGACTTCGCCGCCGCCGTACGCCCCCTCCTGCTCGGCACGTTCGCCCTGTTCCTGGGCGCCCTGGCGGGTCTGCTCACCCTCTGCACGGCAGTCCTCGACGAGCCCCCGGCCCTCGCGCAGGCCCTGGCCCTGGGCTCCCTGCTCTTCCTGGCCCGCCTCCTCACCACGCACGGCTTCACCTACGCCCCCGCCGTGGTACTCACCGCGGCGGCCATGGTCGAGGCGGCCGCCCTCGCCACGGTCTTCGCCTCCCGCCTCCCCGGTCTGGGGTCCCTCGCGACCCCCGTCGAAACCCTGGTCGCGACCTGGGATGCCGGCAGCGTTCCCGCGCTCGCCTGCGGAGCGGCGGCCCTGACCCTCCTGGTCCACGCGACCCGCAAGCTGACCCGGGCCTCGGCCCACGCACCTCCGGAGCCCGCGCCGTGACCGCCCCGGACACCGGCC
>NZ_POUC01000820.1 GCF_002891435.1 Streptomyces cahuitamycinicus | reverse complement strand
GGCAGGCGGAGGCGGGCAGGGCGGGGCTCGCGCTGCGGTAGCCACCCGCCCTTGGCCGACAGTGGGTGATGCTGTGGCCAAAACAAACCGGATGCCAAGTTTTTTCCCTCCGCGGATCGCACGATGGTCCCCCAGCGTTCTGGACCAAGGAGCGATGAGTCATGGCACAGCAGGCCTGCCCCTTCCTGTCGATCGACCCGTCCGGTCAGGATCTCTACGGCGAGATATCCCGGATCCGTGCCCAGGGCCCGGCCGTGGAGGTCGAACTCCCCGGCGGCGTACGGGCGTGGTGGATCACCGGCCTGGAGCTGAACAAGCGGCTCCTTGCCGGACCTGAGACGAGCAAGGACGCCTTCCAGCACTGGCCGGCCTGGATCAACGGGGACATCTCCCGCACCTGGCCGCTCGCCATCTGGGTCTCGGTACGCAACATGGTCACCGCCTACGGCTCCGACCACACCCGGTTGCGCAAGCCGATGGCCGCCGCCTTCACCAAGCGCCGCGTCGACGCTCTGCTGCCGCGTGTCCAGGAAATCGTCGACCGGGCGCTGGACGCCCTGGAGCGGATCCCGCAGGGCGAGGTCGTCGACCTGCGGGCCGCGTTCGCGGCGCCCGTTCCGCACGAGGTGGTGTGCGAGCTCTTCGGCGTGCCGCCCGGCCAGGACGGCCCCCGCGCGGCCCTCTACCGGATCATCAGCCGCTTCTTCGACACGGTGATCTCCCTTGAGGACGCCCAGGCCAACGCCGTCGACCTCTACGGCACGCTGGCCGCGTTCCTCCAGCACAAGCGCGAGCACCCGGCCGACGACCTGACGACGGCTCTCATCGCCGCGCGCGACGAAGGCAGCCTCAGCGAACAGGAGTTGATGGACAACCTGATCCTGCTGCTCACCGCGGGCTTCGAGACGACCGTCAACCTCATCGACAACACCGTGCACAGCCTCCTCGCTCATCCCGGCCAGCTCGACCTCGTCCGCTCCGGGCAGGCGACCTGGGAGGACGCCCTGGAGGAGTCGCTGCGCTTCGAGGCGCCGGGCGCCATGTCGGGCCTGCGCTACGCCGTCGAGGACATCGAGATCGAACCGGGCCTGACCATCCCCAAGGGCGACCCGCTCGTGGTCTCCTTCGCCGGTGCCGGACGCGACCCGGAGCGGCACGGGCCGGACGCCGGACGCTTCGACCTCACGCGCGGCACCAGCCGGGACCACCTGTCCTTCGGCCACGGCGTGCACCACTGCCTGGGCCGGCCCCTGGCGATGGCCGAGGCGACCGCGGCCCTGACATCGCTGTTCACGCGCTTCCCCCGGCTGGCACTGGCCGATCCGGCGCATCCGCCGAAGCGGCTGCGGTCCATCATCTCCACCGGCCACGAGGAACTGCCGGTGCTGCTGCACGGCCGGGATCCGCACCGGAGCCCGGAGGAAGGATAGGCGGAGACCGAGGCGGAGACCGAGGCGGAGGCGGAGGCGGAGGGGGCGG
>NZ_POUC01000081.1 GCF_002891435.1 Streptomyces cahuitamycinicus | reverse complement strand
AGAGGTGTATAAGAGACAGCTGTCCCTGCGCGACGCGCACCGGCTCGGGCGCAGGCTCGAAGGTGCGCGCAAGATCCGTAAGCCGGAGGCGCGGGCCGCCGTGCTCGCCGAGATCGAGGCGGAGGTCGGCAAGGCGGAGGAACGGATGGCCGGGCGGCGCGCCCTGGTGCCTGAGGTCACCTACCCCGAGCAGCTGCCGGTCAGCCAGAAGAAGGACGACATCGCTGCCGCGATCCGCGACCACCAGGTCGTGATCGTCGCCGGTGAGACCGGCTCCGGGAAGACGACGCAGATCCCGAAGATCTGCCTGGAGCTCGGACGCGGCGTGCGCGGCATGATCGGGCACACGCAGCCGCGCAGGATCGCCGCGCGCACGGTCGCCGAGCGTGTCGCCGAGGAACTGGACACTCCGCTCGGCGGGGCCGTCGGCTGGAAGGTCCGCTTCACCGACCAGGTCGATCCGGACGCCACGTTCGTCAAACTCATGACGGACGGCATCCTGCTCGCCGAGATCCAGACCGACCGCGAGCTGCGCGCCTACGACACGATCATCATCGACGAGGCCCACGAGCGGTCCCTCAACATCGACTTCCTGCTGGGTTACCTCGCCCAGCTGCTGCCGAAGCGCCCCGACCTCAAGGTCGTCATCACGTCGGCCACGATCGACCCGGAGCGGTTCTCGCGGCATTTCGGCGATGCCCCGATCGTCGAGGTCAGTGGCCGTACGTATCCCGTGGAGGTCCGCTACCGGCCGCTGCTGGAGGAGGACGGCGACGACGCCGACCGGGACCAGATCACCGCGATCACGGATGCCGTGGAGGAGCTTCAGAAGGAGGGCAAGGGGGACATCCTTGTCTTCCTCTCCGGTGAGCGGGAGATCAGGGACACGGCGGACGCCCTCACCAAGAAGAATTACCGGTTCACCGAGATTTTGCCGCTCTACGCCCGGCTCTCCCATGCGGAGCAGCACCGTGTCTTCCAGCCCCACACGGGTCGCAGGATCGTTCTGGCCACGAATGTCGCCGAGACGTCGCTGACCGTTCCGGGTATCAAGTACGTCATCGACCCGGGCTTCGCGCGGATCTCGCGCTACAGCCACCGCACGAAGGTTCAGCGGCTGCCCATCGAGCCGGTGTCGCAGGCCAGTGCCAATCAGCGCAAGGGCCGGTGCGGCCGTACGTCGGACGGTATCTGCATCCGGTTGTACAGCGAGGACGACTTCGAGGCCCGCCCGGAGTTCACGGACGCGGAGATCCTGCGGACGAACCTCGCTTCCGTCATCCTGCAGATGACCGCGGCCGGCCTCGGGGACATCGAGAAGTTCCCCTTCATCGACCCGCCGGACCACCGCAACATCCGTGACGGTGTTCAGCTGCTCCAGGAGCTGAACGCTTTGGACCCGGCGCAGAAGGACCCTCGCAAGCGGCTCACGGAGACCGGCCGCAAGCTGGCTCAGCTGCCTGTCGACCCCCGGCTGGCCAGGATGGTCCTGGAGGCGGACAAGAACGGCTGTGTGCGCGAGGTCATGGTCATAGCGTCCGCGCTGTCCATCCAGGACCCGCGCGAGCGCCCGGCCGAGAAGCAGGCTCAGGCCGACCAGCAGCACGCCCGCTTCAAGGACGAGACCAGCGACTTCCTGGCCTACCTCAACCTCTGGCGCTATGTCCGTGAGCAGCAGAAGGAGCGGGGTTCGTCCTCGTTCCGCCGGATGTGCAAGCAGGAGTACCTGAATTTCCTTCGCATCCGTGAATGGCAGGACATCTACTCGCAGTTGCGCACGGTCGCGAAGCAGCTGGGCATCCATCTCAACGAGGACGACGCTCCGGCCGACCGCGTCCATGTCTCGCTCCTGGCCGGCCTGCTGTCGCATGTCGGTATGAAGGACGTCAAGGAAGGCGCCAAGAACGAGTATCTGGGGGCGCGGAACGCGAAGTTCGCCGTGTTCCCGGGCTCGGCCCTGTTCAAGAAGCCACCGCGCTTCGTGATGTCCGCCGAACTCGTCGAGACGTCCCGCCTCTGGGCGCGCGTCAACGCCAGGATCGAGCCCGAGTGGGTCGAGCCCCTCGCCGCGCACCTGGTCAAGCGCACGTACAGCGAACCGCACTGGGAGAAGGACCAGGCCGCGGTGATGGCGTACGAGAAGGTCACGTTGTACGGCGTTCCGATCGTCGCCCAGCGAAAGGTCAACTACGGGCGGATCGACCCGGAGATCAGCCGCGAGCTGTTCATCCGGAACGCGCTGGTCGAGGGCGACTGGCGCACGCACCACAAGTTCTTCTCGGACAACCGGCGGCTGCTCACCGAGGTCGAGGAGCTGGAGCACCGTGCCCGGCGGCGGGACATCCTGGTCGATGACGAGACGCTGTACGACTTCTACGACCAGCGGATCCCCGAACACGTCGTCTCCGGTGCCCACTTCGACTCCTGGTGGAAGCACAAGCGGCACGAGCAGCCCGACTTCCTCGATTTCGAGCGCGAGATGCTCATCAACGAGAAGGCGGGCGAGGTCACCAAGGACGACTACCCGGACTCGTGGCGCCAGGGGAACCTCAAGTTCCGGGTGACGTACCAGTTCGAGCCGGGCGCGGACGCCGACGGTGTGACCGTCCACATCCCGCTCCAGGTCCTCAACCAGGTCACGGACGAGGGCTTCGACTGGCAGATCCCGGGCCTGCGTGAGGAGCTGGTGACGGAGCTGATCCGGTCCCTGCCGAAGCCGATCCGCCGGCATTACGTTCCCGCGCCGAACTTCGCGAGGGCGTTCCTGGACCGGGCCGTCCCCCTCCAGGAGCCCCTCACCGCGACGATGACCCGCGAGCTGCGGCTGATGGTCGGGGTGCCCTTCGAGGCGGACGACTTCGACCTGTCCAAGGTCCCCGACCACCTGAAGGTCACGTTCCGGATCGTCGACGAGCGGCGTCGCAAACTGGCCGAGGACAAGGACCTGGAGGCGCTGAAGCTCCAGTTGCGTCCCAAGGCCCGCAAGGCCCTGTCGCAGGCGGCCGCGGCGACGGCCGAGCGCTCCGGCGGTGAGTCCCTGGAGCGTTCGGGCCTGACCGACTGGACGATCGGCACGCTCACCCGCGTCTTCGAGACCCGCCGGGCCGGTCAGCCGGTCAAGGCGTATCCGGCGCTGGTCGACGAGGGCGACACGGTCTCCGTGCGCCTCTTCGACACAGAGGCGGAGCAGGCGCAGGCCATGTGGAAGGGCACGCGCCGGCTGATCGTGCGCAACATCCCGGTGAGCCCGGCGAAATTCGCGAGCGATCGCCTGACGAACGCGCAAAAACTGGCGCTGTCCGCGAATCCGCACGGCTCGATCCAGGGCCTGTTCGACGACTGCGCGATGGCCGCCGCGGACAAGCTGATCGGGGACTTCGGCGGTCCGGCGTGGGACGAGGAGTCGTACCGGAAGTTGTATGACAAGGTGCGCGCCGAGATCGTCGACACGACCGTCCGCACGGTGGGGCAGGTACAGCAGGTCCTGGCCGCCTGGCAGGCCTGTGAACGCCGCCTGAAGGCCGTACGCAGCCCCGTGCTGCTGGCGAACCTTCAGGACGTGCGGGCGCAGCTGGACGCTCTGGTGAAGCCGGGCTTCGTGACGGAGGCGGGGCTGCGGCGGATGCCGGACCTGATGCGCTACCTGGTGGCGGCCGACCGGCGTCTGCAGCAGATGCCGACGAACGTCCAGCGGGACACCACGCGCATGCAGAAGGTGCATGAGATGCGGGACGAGTACGCCTGGCTCCTGGAGCAGCTGCCGCAGGGCCGGCCGGTCCCGTCGTCGGTCCTGGACATCCGCTGGATGATCGAGGAGCTCCGCGTCAGCTACTTCGCCCACGCGCTGGGCACGGCGTACCCCGTCTCCGACAAGCGGATCGTGAAGGCGATCGACGCGGCGGTGCCGTGACGGGGCCCTGACGCAGGGTGAGTTCGACCCGGGACCCACCCTCCTGTAGAGTCTCTTCTCGCAGCGCAACGCACAAATGGCACTGCGAAACCTGGTCCTGTGGAGCAGTTTGGAGTGCTCGCCACCCTGTCAAGGTGGAGGCCGCGGGTTCAAATCCCGTCAGGACCGCATCACAAGAGCCCGGATCTTCGGATCCGGGCTCTTCGCCGTCCGGGCCACCGCCCGAACAAACGAAGGCCGCGCCCGCGGCGGAGCCGCAATCGGACACAGCAAATCCCGTCAGGACCGCCCACCTCACAAAGCCCGGATCGTCGGATCCGGGCTCTCTCGTATGCCCTGACCTCCGTGTAGGCCCTCCGCGCTCCACACGCCGTCTTGACGCCCCCTCATTCCGTCGGTACCCCAGAACCAGGGCCGTCGTCCGTGCGGCCTCCTGGAGGTGGCACATGGCGGCGGCAGCTGCGAGGCACGAGACGCGGGCCCTGCTGCGCGCGCACCTGTCGGCCGCGTCGTCCTACCGGCATCTCACCCGGCATTGCCCGATCTGCCATCGCCTGCTGCGGCTGGCGCTGGAGTCCGCACCGCGTGCAGCTCAGGGCGCGACCCGGGCCGAGGAGGACGAGAGCCCGGCACCCGCATGATCCACGAGCGGACTCAACACCCCTGTGGAGACGGGCTGCTGGAGTCGGCGGCGGCTTCTCTACCGCACCTGCGGCGGAGCTAACAAGCCGCTTGGTATGTGACGGGTGTCACTGCATGAGTTTCGGAAAGTGCGGTACTTACACCCCACCTACAAAGGGTCAATTTAATATGTGCAATTGCACCCTGCCCGAGGTGCCGCACGCAGAGGATCCGGCACCCTTCCCCAGGCTCCTACAAGGCCGCTCACAGCGGGATCGCAGACCCATCGCGGGCGCACAAAAAAGATCGCGCTGGACCCGGCGGAGTCCAGCGCGATCGACGACGCACCCTGCTGCATGCCTGGAAAGCCTTGAACGGCTTGGGCGTGGGGCCTGTTGGGGCAGGACCCCGCGTCGTTTGGAGCTGTGGTCCGGGCGCCGCGGCCAGTTGGGGGAACCAGCCGGTTTGCCCGGTTATTCAGTTGTTCAGGCCTCGCTGCGCTGCTGCGGGATGCCCGCGAGCAGAGCGCGGACCTCGGCCTCGCGGTAGCGCCGATGCCCGCCGAGCGTGCGGATCGACGTGAGCTTGCCGGCCTTCGCCCACCGCGTGACCGTCTTCGGGTCCACACGGAACATGGTGGCGACCTCAGCCGGGGTCAGCAGCGGCTCGGCATCAGGGGTGCGAGCGGTCATGAGCGGCCTCCTCGGGAGAACCGAACCTTCTCGGTTCTTTCCTCTAAATTCTGCACCTTGACCCGCGTTGCCCGAAATGGCGGACGCGAGTCGAGTCGGTTATAGGACGAACGGCTTGTCCTCGGCACTACAACTACACCATCCGTCCAGCCGCGTCGGCCAAACCGATGGAATTGCCCCTCCAGGTGTTCATCAGCGACGGAAGCCGATGGACCATGCCATAGCGGACAGTCACACCGCTGTGACGATCAGTCACAGGGTGAGCAGGAAGTCACGAGACCCCCCAAAGCGTGCAATGCTGAGATTCCGCCCATAGTGCAGCACCATGGGGCGGAAGGAGTCCTCCCCGGACTCCTTGTCCTATTTTGGCATGAGGAGGGGCAAGGGACGCAAGAGCCTCGTACGTGTAGTCCGTCACGCTTGGCCTACTTGAGAGGTCTGCCCGGATCGGGCCCTACGTCCCTTGTTGACGCAGCCTCAGGAGACGCACAGCCCGCTTCAGGAACTCGGTGCGAGGACGAAACCCCAAATCGGGCGGTTCGTCAAACGTCAGTTCGTGACCGGATGCGAGCGGTCTGTGCGGACATCAAGGTCAGAGGTCAGTTGGCCGACCGCAGATCACGTACGGAGCGCCAGCGCTCCACGAGCCGTGCGTACGCCCGGCCCGCGGCAGCCCCGTCGCCCCGGCGCAGCGCGGCGATGCCCTCGGCCACGTCCGCCGCGGAGTGGTCGTCCTCCAGCGCCCCGGCCGGCACCGCGTGCACCAGTCCGCCGTAGTCCAGCTCCACGAGCGAGCGCGGATGGAACTCCTCCAGCCAGCGCCCGACGTCCATCAGGCCGTCGATCAGCGGCCCCTCGTCCATGGCCTCCTTCAGGGCGCGCAGGCCACGGGCCACCCGGCGCCGGGCCTGGACCATGGGGGTGCGGTAGCGCAGCACGGGCGGGCTGTCGGCCGAGGCGCCCTCGTCGTACTCGCGCTCCTCGTCGGAGACCAGCACGAACCAGCTGATCGGCACCTGCCAGGTGGCCGTACGGATCCACGGCCGGGCGTCCGGGTTGATCGCCAGCCAGCGCTCGTAGTCCTGGGACGCCTGGCGCCGCAGGACGGGCGGCAGGACCGCGTCCATGACCGGCGGGGGCAGCTCTTCGCTGAGCTCGTCCAGGGCCAGCCAGCCGCGCAGCCGGGTGCGCCAGGGGCAGACGCAGACGACGCCGTCGACATCGAGCACCAAGGCGTCCTCGCTCTCGTGCACCGGCACCGCCACCGGCGGGGTGGGGGCCAAGTCGGCGAGGGCCCGACGGAGTTCGTCCTGGTACGAGGGGCGGTCCGTACGGCGGGCGTAGTGGGCCCAGTGGCTGCGCTCCGGCTCGGGGAAGGCGACCAGCGGTTCGTACACGCGCAGGTAGGTCGCGTAGGGGACGATCACCGAGGTCACCTTGGGCACGCCTGCTCCCTCCAAACCCACTCACGATCGCGCGGGAAATCTATGCAAATCGTCGCACGGGTGTACTCCGGTCGGAGGTGATCCTGTGCACTGTGCGGTCGGCGGGCCCGTCAGGCTCTAATCTCATGCTCAACAGTCCCCGCCACCCGCACGGAGGCTGGTTTCCACCCGCCGCAACTTACTCAGGAGTCACCACAGTGACCGACGTAACCGGCGCACCTGCTGATGTACTGCACACCCTGTTCCACTCGGACCAGGGCGGACATGAGCAAGTCGTGCTCTGCCAGGACCGCGCGAGCGGCCTCAAGGCCGTCATCGCCCTCCACTCCACCGCCCTGGGCCCCGGGCTCGGCGGCACGCGCTTCTATCCGTACGCGACCGAGGCCGAGGCCGTCGCCGACGCGCTGAACCTCGCCCGCGGCATGTCGTACAAGAACGCCATGGCCGGTCTCGACCACGGCGGCGGCAAGGCCGTGATCATCGGCGACCCGGAGAAGATCAAGACCGAGGAGCTCCTCCTCGCCTACGGCCGTTTCGTCGCCTCCCTGGGCGGGCGCTACGTCACGGCCTGCGACGTCGGTACGTACGTCGCCGACATGGACGTCGTGGCGCGTGAGTGCCGCTGGACGACCGGCCGCTCCCCGGAGAACGGCGGCGCCGGGGACTCCTCCGTCCTCACCGCCTACGGCGTCTACCAGGGCATGCGGGCCTCCGCGCAGCACCTGTGGGGCGACCCCTCGCTGCGCGGGAAGCGGGTCGGCATCGCGGGCGTCGGAAAGGTCGGCCACCACCTGGTGGAGCACCTGCGGGCGGAGGGCGCCGAGGTCGTCATCACCGATGTGCGCGAGGACGCCGTGGGCCGGATCCTCGCGGCACACCCGACGGGCGTCACGGCCGTCGCCGACACCGCGACCCTGATCCGCGCCGAGGGCCTCGACATCTACGCCCCCTGCGCGCTCGGCGGTGCCCTGAACGACGACACCGTGCCCGCGCTCACCGCCAAGGTGGTCTGCGGCGCCGCCAACAACCAGCTCGCCCACCCGGGCGTGGAGAAGGACCTCGCCGACCGCGGGATCCTCTACGCGCCGGACTACGTGGTGAACGCCGGCGGTGTCATCCAGGTCGCCGACGAGCTGCACGGCTTCGACTTCGACCGGTGCAAGGCGAAGGCGTCGAAGATCTTCGACACCACGCTGGCCATATTCGCACGTGCGAAGGATGATGGCATTCCGCCGGCCGCCGCGGCCGACCGGATCGCCGAGCAGCGGATGCACGACGCGGCCCTGGCCCGCCGGGCCCGCTGACTCCGGGCCGACCGGGACGTCTCGTACGTTTGGCCGGTACCCGCCGGTGGGCAGTTAGAGAGAACTCTCACTTCTACCGGCGGGTCGCCCGCCGAGAAGTGGTTAAAATCGCGGTTGACCAGCGAGGACGGGGCGCCTCGAAGGTCCTGGGCGTGGGCAGGTCATGCGGGCGACGTACCGTATGGGCGCGGGCTCAGGTACCGTGGAAGCCCTACGGACCGGACTCTCCGCGGAGAGTCCGTGCCGGACCATGAACGCGTGTCAAGACTGCTGGGGCCGTCGAGCCCCGTCGTTGAGGGGGTCGAGCCATGGGGCGCGGCCGGGCCAAGGCCAAGCAGACGAAGGTCGCCCGCCAGCTGAAGTACAACAGCGGTGGGACTGATCTCTCACGCCTGGCTGAGGAGCTGGGTGCATCGCCTTCGAATCCGCAGCCGCCTAACGGCGAGCCGTTCGAAGACGATGATGAGGACGACGACCTGTACGCACGGTACGCCGACCTCTATGAGGACGACGATGACGAGGACGACCAGTCCTCGCAGCATCGTCGCGGCGCTTGACCCTGCACTGAACACTCACCCGGTCGGTGACTTCGGTCACCGACCGGGTTCTGTGCTGCCTGCAGGGTCACGACCCTCGTGTCTCAGCTCGCGTAGTCACCGATCAGGGCGGCACCGCTGCGGTGCTCGCCCCGGTCGGTGATCTCTCCGGCCACCCAGGCGTCCACGCCGCGGTCGGCGAGGGTCGCCAGGGCCACGTCCACAGACTCCTGGGGCACGATCGCGATCATGCCGACGCCCATGTTCAGGGTCTTCTCGAGCTCCAGGCGCTCGACGCTGCCCGTACGGCCGACGAGGTCGAAGATCGGGGCCGGCGTCCAGGTGGAGCGGTCGACGACGGCGTGCAGGTCGTCCGGGACGACCCGGGCGAGGTTGGCCGCGAGCCCGCCGCCGGTGATGTGGCTGAAGGCGTGCACCTCGGTGGTGCGCATCAGGGCCAGGCAGTCCAGCGAGTAGATCTTCGTCGGTTCCAGCAGCTCCTCGCCGAGGGTGCGGCCGAGCTCCTCGATGTGCGCGTCCAGCGCCAGGCCCGCCTGGTCCAGCAGGACGTGGCGGACGAGTGAGTACCCGTTCGAGTGAAGCCCGGAGGACGCCATGGCGATCACCGCGTCACCCGTGCGGATGCGATCCGCGCCGAGCAGCCGGTCGGCCTCCACGACGCCCGTACCGGCGCCGGCGACGTCGAAGTCGTTCTCGCCCAGCAGGCCCGGGTGCTCGGCCGTCTCGCCGCCGACCAGGGCGCAGCCGGCCAGCACACAGCCCTCGGCGATGCCCTTGACGATGGCGGCGACCCGCTCGGGGTGGACCTTGCCGACGCAGATGTAGTCGGTCATGAACAGCGGCTCGGCGCCGCAGACCACGATGTCGTCCATGACCATGGCGACCAGGTCGTGGCCGATGCTGTCGTAGACGCCCAGCTGGCGGGCGATGTCGACCTTGGTGCCGACGCCGTCCGTGGCGGAGGCCAGCAGGGGCCGCTCGTAGTTCTTCAGGGCGGAGGCGTCGAAGAGGCCGGCGAAGCCGCCGAGGCCGCCGAGGACCTCGGGGCGCTGGGCCTTCTTCACCCACTCCTTCATCAGTTCCACGGCGCGGTCGCCGGCTTCGATGTCGACGCCCGCGGCTGCGTAGCTGGCACCAGTTGTGTCAGGCATGACGATAAGAACCTTTGTGTCGTACGGCAGGTGTTACGGGCCGTCTACGGGCGGCGGATCGCGTCGGCGGCGGCCGTGGCGGCCGGGCCGGCGGCCAGCTCCGTCTCCAGCAGCTGCTTGCCGAGCAGCTCGGGGTCCGGGAGGTCCATCGGGTACTCGCCGTCGAAGCAGGCGCGGCACAGGTTCGGCTTGGCGATGGTGGTCGCCTCGATCATGCCGTCGATGGAGATGTAGGCCAGGGAGTCGGCGCCCAGGGAGGTGCCGATCTCGTCGATCGTCATGCCGTTGGCGATGAGCTCGGCGCGGGTGGCGAAGTCGATGCCGAAGAAGCAGGGCCACTTCACGGGCGGCGAGGAGATCCGGATGTGGACCTCGGCGGCGCCCGCCTCGCGGAGCATGCGGACCAGGGCCCGCTGGGTGTTGCCGCGCACGATGGAGTCGTCGACGACGACCAGGCGCTTGCCCTTGATGACTTCCTTCAGCGGGTTCAGCTTCAGGCGGATGCCCAGCTGGCGGATGGTCTGCGAGGGCTGGATGAACGTCCGGCCGACGTAGGCGTTCTTGACCAGGCCGGCGCCGAACGGGATGCCGGAGGCCTCCGCGTAACCGATCGCCGCAGGTGTGCCGGACTCCGGGGTCGCTATCACCAGGTCGGCCTCGGCCGGCGCTTCCTTGGCCAGCTTGCGGCCCATCTCCACGCGGGAGAGGTACACGTTCCGGCCGGCGATGTCGGTGTCCGGGCGGGCCAGGTACACGTACTCGAAGACACAGCCCTTGGGCTTCGCTTCCGCGAAGCGGGAGGTGCGCAGGCCGTTCTCGTCGATGGCGACGAACTCGCCCGCTTCGATCTCGCGGACGTAACTGGCGCCGCAGATGTCGAGGGCGGCGGACTCGGAGGCGACCACCCAGCCGCGCTCCAGGCGGCCGAGGACCAGCGGGCGGATGCCTTGCGGGTCGCGGGCCGCGTACAGGGTGTGCTCGTCCATGAAGACGAGCGAGAAGGCTCCCTTGACCTGCGGAAGGACCTCGAGGGCGGCCTCCTCGATGGTCAGCGGCTTGCCGTCCTCGTCGACCTGGGCCGCCAGGAGCGCGGTGAGCAGGTCGGTGTCGTTGGTCGCCGCGACGCGCGGCGTACGGCCGCCCTCCTGCTTGGGCAGGTCGGCGACCATCTCGGCGAGCTGGGCGGTGTTGACGAGGTTGCCGTTGTGGCCGAGCGCGATGGATCCGTGTCCGGTCGCGCGGAAGGTCGGCTGGGCGTTCTCCCAGACGGAGGCACCAGTGGTCGAGTAGCGGGCGTGACCGACCGCGATGTGACCCTGGAGCGAACCGAGGGAGGTCTCGTCGAAGACTTGAGAGACCAGGCCCATATCCTTGAAGACGAGGATCTGTGAGCCGTTGCTGACCGCGATTCCCGCGGATTCCTGGCCTCGATGCTGGAGGGCGTAGAGCCCGAAGTACGTGAGCTTGGCGACCTCTTCGCCCGGAGCCCAGACACCGAAGACGCCACAAGCGTCCTGGGGGCCCTTCTCACCGGGGAGCAGGTCGTGGTTGAGTCGTCCGTCACCACGTGGCACGCCACCGAGTGTAGGCGAGGTCGACCACTGGTCCGAATTGGGGATACCGGACTTTCCGGTGGATCACCGCTCGGCCACCGCTCGCACACTCGGCCCGTTTTCGCTGGTCAGGGTGAGGGTTAGGTGATCGACTCCGTACTTCAGCTTCCCGTCGAAAAGCCGCAGCAGGGTCTTCTCACTGGCCATGAGTGAGTCTTCGCACATCATTCGGGTCGTGGCCGGGGGGCCGAGGGTGATATGGCCGTCGCTGACCTGGGCCTTGGCGTTCACCTTGTTGCAGCCGAGGCTGCCGGAGACGGTGCCCTTCTTCTCGTCGAAGGTGAGGTGGGCGCGGCCGTCGGCCTTCGGTGCCGTGACGGTCCACTTGGTGCCGGCCAGCGGGGCGTCCTTCGCCTTGGTCAGCCGGACGGTGTCGCCCCGGCCGGTGGTGAGGGTGAGGCGGTCGTCGTCCACCTTCGCCTTCAGTTCCTGGTCCGAGAAGGCCCGCGCGAGGGTTTTCTCGAAGGCCATGGGTTTGTTCCCGCAGGCCATCTGGGTGGCCCTGGTCTTGCCGAGCCGGACGCGGTCGCCCTCCACGGTGGCCTCGGCGCTGAAGTTGTTGCAGCCGAAGCTGCCCTCGGCCCGGCCCTTGTCGATGGTCACGTGGGCGCCGGCGGGGGCCTGTTGTGTCCGGCCGTCCGCGGTGACGCTGTCCACGCTCCACCGCACACCGGTGACCGGCCGCTCGGCACCGACCGAGCCGCTGCCGCTGTCCGCCTTCTCACTGCCGCAGGCCGCCATGAGCGGGACGAGCATGGCGGCGGCCGTCAGGGTCATGCGCTGCTTCTGCCTGTCCATGCCACTTCGACGGACGACCCGGGTGGATCGGTTCCCCTTGATTCATCAGGGCTACTTCATCAGGGGCAGGTAGACCGACAGGTCCGCCCGCTCGCCGCTCGCGCTGACCTCGGCGTCCTGGAGTGCCTGCGCCCATGCCGTCCGTCCGGTCGCCAGCCGGATCCAGGTCAGCGGGTCCGTCTCGACGACGTTGGGCGGGGTGCCCCGGGTGTGCCTCGGCCCCTCCACGCACTGCACCACCGCGTACGGCGGCACCCGCACCTCCGTGGAACCGCCGGGTGCCTTCGCGGCGAGCGCGTCGGCGAGGAGCCGGGTGCAGGCGGCCAGGGCCTGCCGGTCGTAGGGGATGTCCAGGCCGGGGACGGCGGCGTTGAGGTCGTCGGTGTGGACGACGAGTTCGACGGTGCGGGTGACGAGGTAGTCGGCCAGTGGCAGGGCGCCCGCACTGGTGGCGAGCAGCCGGGTGCCGGGATGGGCGGTGAGGCCGGCGGTGAAGCGCTCCTCGGTGGCCGCCAGATAGGCGGCGGGATCAGAGTGGCTCACGGCCAGCTCACGGGCGTGGGCGGCGATCTCCGGCGCGTCGGCCGCGATCGCGGCGGGCCAGTCGAGCAGGGTGCCGTCCTGCTCGGCCGGCTCCGGCAGGCCGGTCAGCCGGGAGACCGCCCCGAGGACCGTCCCCACGTGTGCCACCAGCTCACGAACCGTCCAATCACCCAGCCGGGTGGGGAGGGCGAGCTGCTCGGGGGTGAGCCCGGCGGCAGCGGCCCGTACGTGCCCGAACTGGGCGAGTACGGCCGCGCGGATCTTGACGGGGTCGTAGCTGCGGAGGCGTTTTCTGGCCGGTGGCATGGAGGTCAGCCTAGGGCGGCGCTCGCGGACGGTACCTGGAAGGTCTCCCCGTTGCGGGGCACGCCGATGCCCTGCCAGGTGAAGGGCACGCCCCGGGCCGCGTCCGGGTCCGGGCCGTCCATCAGCTGGAAGTGCAGGTGGGGTTCGGAGGAGTTGCCGGAGTTGCCGCAGCGGGCGATCGGCTGTCCGGCGCGGACGCGGTCGCCCTCGCGGACGATGAGGGAGCCTCGCTGGAGGTGGGCGTAGGCGGCGTAGGTGCCGTCGCCGAGGTCGAGGACGAGGTGGTTGCCGAGGATGCGGCCGACGCCCGCGAGCTCTCGCACTATCCCTTCGGGAAGCAGCCATCAGGCCGAAGAAGACGAGCCACAGCACGCGGTAGGCCACCATGCCGAGCTTGCGAGCGGACATTCGGTTCCCCCAGGTTTTCGCTACGGGCGGGCCGTCGCCAGTGCCACCAGGAGCGGTACGACCCGCCCCGGTGGCACCTCGTGGCGGCCCCGGCCGGTCGTGTGGAGCCAGCCCGTGGCGGTGAGCTGGCGCAGGTGGTGGTAGATCTGGCCGGTCGTGCCGACCTCGTCCAGCTCGGCGAGTTCGGTGGCGGTGCGCCGGCCGCCGAGGATCTCGCGGAGCAGGCGGATCCGGACCGGGTGGCCGAGCGCCGCGAACGACTCGGCGGCCGTGGTCCAGTCACCCTCCAGAAGGTCCTCCGTGAGGGCGGTCATCTGCCAGGAGTACTCCTCGCCCGTCGGCAGGCCCACGGAGCCGGTGTAGAGGACACCGCCGTGGGGCACCCCCGCCTCGGACAGCTGCTCCCTCAGTCCGTTCAGCGCCCAGAAGTCGCCCCCGTCGATGCGGGGGCCGGTGCGCCGGGCGCCTTCGAGGGCCGCCAGACGGCGTTCGAGGGCGGTGACGCGTTCTCCCAGATCCATACCCACAGATTACGTAACTACGTAATCCCGTGCAAGAGCCGGCGCCCACATCCGCCCGGGCACGGCGAAGCCCCCCGGTCCGGGCGGGGGGCTTCGGTGCAGTTGCCTACTTGAGCAGCGCCGGGATCGTGCCCTCGTGCGTCTCGCGCAGCTCGGACAGGGGCAGCGCGAACTCGCCCTGGACGTCCACGGTGTCGCCGTCGACGACACCGATGCGGGTGACGGGCAGGCCCCGCGCACCGCACATGTCGTTGAAGCGGACCTCTTCGGAGCGCGGCACTGCCACGACCGCGCGGCCCGCCGACTCGGAGAAGAGGAAGGTGAAGGCGTCCAGACCATCCGGGACGATCAGGCGGGCGCCCTTGCCGCCCAGCAGCGCCGACTCGACGACCGCCTGGATCAGACCGCCGTCGGACAGGTCGTGCGCGGAGTCGATCATGCCGTCGCGGGAGGCGGAGATCAGGATCTCGGCCAGCAGGCGCTCGCGCTCCAGGTCGACCTGCGGGGGCAGACCGCCGAGGTGGTCGTGGACGACCTGGGACCAGGCCGAGCCGCCGAACTCCTCACGGGTGTCGCCGAGGAGGTAGAGCAGCTGGCCCTCCTCCTGGAAGGCGACCGGCGTGCGGCGGGCCACGTCGTCGATGACGCCGAGAACCGCGACCACCGGGGTGGGGTGGATGGCCGCCTCGCCCGTCTGGTTGTAGAGGGACACGTTGCCCCCCGTGACCGGCGTGCCCAGCTGCTGACAGGCGTCCGCCAGACCGCGCACGGCCTCCGCGAACTGCCACATCACCGCCGGGTCCTCGGGCGAGCCGAAGTTCAGGCAGTCGGAGACCGCGAGGGGCCTGGCACCGGTGGTGGCGACGTTGCGGTACGCCTCCGCCAGGGCCAGCTGGGCGCCGTGGTACGGGTCGAGCTTGGCGTACCGGCCGTTGCCGTCGGTCGCGATCGCCACGCCGAGATCGGTCTCCTCGTCGATCCGGATCATGCCGGAGTCCTCGGGCTGGGCGAGCACGGTGTTGCCCTGCACGAAGTGGTCGTACTGGCTGGTGATCCAGGACTTGGAGGCCTGGTTCGGGGAGCCGACCAGCTTCAGGACCTGGTCCTTCAGCTCCTCGGACGTCTCCGGCCGCGGCAGCTTGTTCGCGTCGTCGGCCTGGAGCTCGTCCTGCCAGGACGGGCGGGCGTAGGGGCGCTCGTAGACCGGGCCCTCGTGCGCGACCGTGCGCGGGTCGACGTCGACGATCTTGCCGCCGTGCCAGTAGATCTCCAGGCGGTCGCCGTCGGTCACCTCACCGATGACGGTGGCGATGACGTCCCACTTGTCGCAGATCTCCAGGAAGCGGTCGACCTTCTCCGGCTCGACGACCGCGCACATGCGTTCCTGTGACTCGCTCATGAGGATTTCCTCGGGCGAGAGGGTCGAGTCGCGCAGCGGGACGTCGTCCAGGGTGACGCGCATGCCGCCCGAGCCGTTGGAGGCGAGCTCGGAGGTGGCGCAGGACAGGCCGGCCGCGCCGAGGTCCTGGATGCCGACGACGAGCTTCTCCCGGAAGGCCTCCAGCGTGCACTCGATGAGCAGCTTCTCCTGGAAGGGGTCGCCGACCTGGACGGCCGGGCGCTTCGAGGGCTTGGCGTCGTCGAAGGTCTCGGAGGCCAGGATCGAGGCGCCGCCGATGCCGTCACCGCCGGTCCGGGCCCCGTACAGGATGACCTTGTTGCCCGCGCCGGACGCCTTCGCCAGGTGAATGTCCTCGTGCCGCATGACGCCGATGGCACCGGCGTTGACCAGCGGGTTGCCCTGGTAGCAGGCGTCGAAGACGACCTCGCCGCCGATGTTGGGCAGGCCCAGGCAGTTGCCGTAGCCGCCGATGCCGGCGACGACACCCGGCAGCACGCGCTTGGTGTCGGGGTGGTCGGCGGCACCGAAGCGGAGCGGGTCGACGACCGCGACCGGGCGCGCACCCATGGCGATGATGTCGCGGACGATGCCGCCGACACCGGTGGCGGCGCCCTGGTACGGCTCGACGTACGACGGGTGGTTGTGCGACTCGACCTTGAAGGTGACCGCGTAGCCCTGGCCGACGTCGACGACACCGGCGTTCTCGCCGATGCCGACGAGCATGGCGTCGGACTCGGGGGCCTTCTCGCCGAACTGGCGCAGGTGCACCTTGCTGCTCTTGTACGAGCAGTGCTCCGACCACATCACCGAGTACATGGCGAGCTCGGCCCCGGTGGGCCGGCGGCCGAGGATCTCCACGACCCGCTCGTACTCGTCCTTCTTCAGGCCCAGTTCGGCCCAGGGCAGCTCGACGTCGGGGGTCGCGGCCGCGTGCTCGACCGTGTCCAGAGGCGTCCGGCTCATGCGTTGACCAGCTTCTTGAGGATCGAGGTGAAGAACGGGAGGCCGTCGGTGCGGCCGGTGCCGATCAGCGGCTCGACGGCGTGCTCGGGGTGCGGCATGAGGCCGACCACGTTTCCGGCCTCGTTGCTGACACCGGCGATGTCCCGCTGGGAGCCGTTGGGGTTGAAGTCCACATACCGGAAGGCGACGCGGCCCTCGGCCTCCAGCTCGTCGAGGGTGCGCTCGTCGGCGACGTACTGCCCGTCGTTGTTCTTCAGCGGGATGTGGATCTCCTGGCCGGCCGCGTAGTCGGTGGTCCAGGCGGTTTCGGCGTTCTCCACCCGCAGCTTCTGGTCGCGGCAGATGAAGTGCAGGTGGTTGTTGCGCAGCATCGTGCCCGGCAGCAGATGGGCCTCGGTGAGGATCTGGAAGCCGTTGCAGATGCCGAGCACCGGCAGACCGGCCTTCGCCTGCTCCAGCAGGGGCTCCATCACCGGCGAGAAACGGGCGATGGCTCCGGCGCGCAGATAGTCGCCGTAGGAGAAACCACCGCACAGCACCACGGCGTCGACCTGCTTGAGGTCCTTGTCCTTGTGCCACAGGGCGACCGGCTCGGCGCCCGCGACCCGGATCGCGCGCTGGGTGTCACGGTCGTCCAGACTGCCGGGAAAAGTGACGACGCCAATACGAGCGGTCACTTCACGGCCTCCGCGACTTCCTCGACACGGATCGTGAAGTCCTCGATCACGGTGTTCGCGAGGAAGGACTCCGCAAGATCATGAATGCGGGCGAGGGCGGCCTCGTCGACCGGCCCGTCAACTTCCAGTTCGAAACGCTTTCCCTGGCGGACGTCCGAGATCCCGTCGAAACCCAGCCGCGGCAGTGCGCGCTGCACCGCCTGGCCCTGGGGGTCGAGGATCTCCGGCTTGAGCATGACGTCGACTACGACGCGTGCCACTGGCACTCCCGGTGTGTGGTGCTGAGCAGGTTCCTTCAGACTACCCGCACAAAATTTCTACGCGCGTTGACTTGTAGGAAACTACGTGACCGTCATCACGATCCGGCATCGACGGACCCACACGCGACATTTTCGGGAAAGATTCCGGATCGACACCCGGCACCCATTGCCTTCTGACACGCGGGAGGATTTAGTCGGGCTTCACAATGTATTGCCAGGCACTGTACAAATGAATTGGCAAAGTGCCGCATGAAGGGACCGATATTCGTGGCGCAGAAGGTCGTGGTCACTCTCTCTGACGACATCGACGGCTCGGAAGCGGCGGAAACGATCGCCTTCGGACTGGACGGCAAGTCGTACGAGATCGACCTGAGCGAAGTCAACGCCGGAGAACTGCGGCAGGCGCTCGCGCCGTACGTGGAGGCCGGCCGCAAGCGGTCCCGCTCGGGCAAGGCCTACCGGCAGACGGAGGTCGCCCCCGACCCGTCGGCCGTGCGCGCCTGGGCCCAGGCCCACAAGATGGAGGTCCCCGCGCGCGGGCGCATCCCCAAGAAGGTCTACGAGGCGTTCACCGCCGCGCAGTGACGGCCCGTCGAGCCCGGCCCCACGGCCGGCCACCCGCCCCTCGCGGCAACCGACTTGCGCAGCACCCCGGCTGATCAGCTAGAGTCTGGAGCACGCCGAGGGGCGAGGCCGAAAGGCCCGGCTCACGGAAACATGCGGGTGTAGTTCAGTAGTAGAACATCCCCCTTCCAGGGGGAAGGCGCAGTGTGCGATTCCTGTCACCCGCTCTGCATCGCCGTACCGACCACAGTTGTGGATCAGGTAGGCTGGTGCCCGCACCGATCGGTGAAAGCTGGTCGGGAGCAATGCGGACGTAGCTCAGCTGGTAGAGCGCAACCTTGCCAAGGTTGAGGTCGCGAGTTCGAACCTCGTCGTCCGCTCGGGAATGAAGGCCCCGGTCCATCAGGACCGGGGCCTTCTTCGTATCCCCCGAGCATCCGCCTGACATTTGTCATGCCGAACGATGACAGCGCGCACTGCTCGCGGGCCCGTGTGGCCGGGACGCTTGAAGCATGGAAAGCAACGGACACGAACACGTGATTGAGGTCACTGACCTGCGACGTGTGTACGGGGGCGGGTTCGAGGCGGTACGCGGGATCAGCTTCACCGTCCGACGCGGGGAGATCTTCGCGCTGCTCGGCACCAACGGCGCGGGCAAGACGTCCACCGTCGAACTCCTGGAGGGACTCGCGGAGCCGGCCGGCGGACGGGTGCGGGTCCTCGGGCACGATCCGTACACCGAACGGGCCGCCGTACGGCCCCGCACCGGCGTGATGCTCCAGGAA
The DNA here is from genome assembly GCF_002891435.1 of Streptomyces cahuitamycinicus. Classification (GTDB taxonomy): domain Bacteria; phylum Actinomycetota; class Actinomycetes; order Streptomycetales; family Streptomycetaceae; genus Streptomyces; species Streptomyces cahuitamycinicus. The sequence continues at coordinate 6,550 of NZ_POUC01000081.1, read as the reverse complement.
GGCGGCTTCCCCTCCGAGCTCACCGTCGCGGAGACCGCGCGGATGTGGGCGGGATGCGTGAGCGGGGCACGGCCGCCCGCCGAGGTGCTGGCGCTGGTCGGCCTGGAGACCAAGGCCGGCACCCGGGTCAAGCAGCTGTCCGGCGGCCAGCGGCGCCGCCTCGACCTGGCCCTCGCCCTGCTCGGCGATCCCGAGGTGCTCTTCCTCGACGAACCGTCCACCGGACTGGACGCCGAAGGCCGCCGGGCCACCTGGGAGTTGGTGAGCGCGCTGCGCGACGGCGGGACGACGGTGCTGCTGACCACGCACTACCTGGAGGAGGCCGAGAACCTCGCCGACCGGCTCGCGATCATGCACGACGGCCGGATCGCCACCACCGGGACACCGGCCGAGGTGACCGCCGCGGAGCCGTCGCGGATCTCCTTCGAGCTGCCCGACGGCTACTTCGTCGGCGACCTCCCGCCGCTCGGCGGGCTGGGCGTGGCCGGGCACGAGACCGACGGCCGGCTCGTCCGGCTCCGCACCCACGAACTGCAGCGGACGGCCACCGGGCTGCTGATGTGGGCCGCGCAGGCCGGGGTGGAGCTGCGCCGCCTGGACATGCGCTCGGCGTCCCTGGAGGAGGCGTTCCTCGGGATCGCCAAGAACGCCTCGGCGGAGCAGGCCACGGGAATGACGACGAAGGAGTACGCGGCATGAGCGCCACGCAGACGACGCCCCGGCCGGCCACGGCGATGACGACCCCGCTGAGCCGGATGACCGCTCTCGCCCGCGCCGAACTGACCCTGCTCGGGCGGACCAAGGGCGCGCTCGTCGCCGCGCTGTTCGTACCGCTGGTGATGCCGGTCAGCGTGCGGTCGGCGGCGGAGGAGATGGACCTCGCCGGGGCTGGGCTGAGCCCCGGCACGCTGGTGCTGCCCGCAGCCTTCGGCTTCTCCCTGCTGTTCGCCGTCTACTCGGTGCTCGTCGGCGTGTTCGTCGTCCGGCGTGAGGAGCTCGTCCTCAAGCGGCTGCGCACCGGTGAGCTCCGGGACGCCGAGATCCTGGGCGGCTCCGCGCTGCCGGCCGTCCTCACCGGGCTGGCGCAGTGCCTGCTGCTGACGGCCGGCTGTGTCGCGCTGCTGGACCTGTCCGCGCCGTCGGCGCCCCATCTGATCGTGCTCGGTCTGCTGTTGGGGCTCGTGATGTGCGCGGCCCTCGCCGCGGCCACCGCCAGTTTCACCAAGACGGGCGAGAGCGCCCAGGCCACGCCCATGCCGCTGCTGATGGTCTCGATGATCGGCTCCGGCATGTTCTTGCCGCTGGAGCTGATGCCGGACCGGGTGGCCTCCGTGTGCGAGCTGCTGCCGCTGACGCCCGTCGTCACGCTGGTGCGCGGCGGCTGGACCGGGAACCTCTCCGGGTACGAGGCGCTGGGTGCTCTGGCGACCGCGATGGCCTGGATCCTCATCGGGGTGTTTGCTGTACGGCGGTGGTTCCGCTGGGAACCGCGGCGCTGACCGAAGGGGGAGTGACGGGCCGATGCGCACGCCGGGCAGGTGGTGGCGGCACAAGAGCACGCCGGAGAAGGTCGAGACGTACACGCGGTGGTCGTTCCACTTCTTCGCGGTGATGGAGTTCTTCTCCGTCGGGCTCACGTCCGTGGCGCCGCTCGGGGCGCGGCTGGGCAGTGTCGTCATGCTGGCGGTGGCCGTGCACGCCGGCCTCTGCTTCGTGACCGTGTCACGGGCGATCGACTGGACGCGTGGCCGCAGGCCCCAGCCCACCGGGCTGCTGTGGACCTTGGCCGCCGTCACCGCCGCGATCGCCGTCGCCGCGATCGGCCTGGCCGAGCTCGGACCGGAGGGCGAGAGCGTCGACACCGCCGCCGGTGGCGTCTTCGGTGTGATCCTGATCTTCGGCCCCGGCATCATCGCGCTCGGCGTCCGCGACCGGCGGCGCGCGTTCGCCATCGCGGGCGGCTTCGCGGCAGGCACCTGGACCGTGGCGTTCGCGCTCGGCGCCTCCGTGCTCACGGCGCTCTTCACGGCGCTGATCGTGCTGATCGGCGGCGTGTTCATCGCCTTCACGGCCGTCTTCTCGGTGTGGCTGATGAACGCCGTCTACCGACTCGACGAGGCCCGCGAGACCCGGAGCCGGCTCGCCGTCGCCGAGGAGCGGCTGCGGTTCGGGCGGGATCTGCACGACGTCATGGGGCGCAACCTCGCCGTGATCGCCCTCAAGAGCGAACTCGCCGTGCAGCTGGCCCAGCGGGGGCGGCCGGAGGCCGTGACGCAGATGGTCGAGGTGCAGCGGCTCGCGCAGGAGTCGCAGCGCGAGGTGCGGGAGGTCGTGCGCGGCTACCGGGAAGCCGACCTCGGGTCGGAACTCGCCGGTGCGCAAGGGGTGCTGGCGGCGGCCGGCATCGACTGCACGGTCGGCGGGACACCGGTGGCAGGGCTGCCGGCCGCGGTGCAGTCCGCCCTGGGGTGGGTGGTGCGGGAGGCCGCGACGAACGTCCTGCGGCATGGGGACGCACGGCGGTGTTCCGTGCGGTTGCGGGTACTGGAGGGGCGAGTGGTGCTGTCCGTGGAGAACGACGGCGCGGACGAGGCGGGGAAGGAGCCCGGGGCCGGGCCCTCCGGCTCGGGGCTCGCCGGGCTGCGGGAACGCCTGGCGGAGATCGACGGGACGCTGGAGGCCGGGCCGGCGGGACGAGGGCTGTTCCGGCTGACGGCGGAGATTCCGCTGCCGCCGCCGTCCGCCCCTCCCGGCGCCGCCCCGGCCGTCATCGCGGCGCGTCCCGTGAGTGAGGTCATCTCATGACGGCCGTGGAACCCATCCGGCTGCTGCTCGCCGATGACGAGCACCTCATCCGGGGGGCGCTCGCCGCGCTGCTGTCACTGGAGGACGACCTCATCGTCGTCGCCGAGGCGGCCACCGGTCCCGAGGCGCTGGCGATGGCCCGGGCGCACAAGCCCGACGTCGCCGTGCTGGACCTCCAGATGCCCGGGGCCGACGGTGTGAAGGTCGCCACATCCCTACGGACCGAACTGCCCGGCTGCAGGGTCCTCATCGTCACCAGCCACGGGCGGCCCGGGCATCTGAAGCGTGCGCTGGAGGCCGGGGTGCGGGGGTTCGTGCCCAAAACCGTGAGCGCGCAGCGGCTCGCCGAGCTCATCCGTACGGTGCACGCCGGGAACCGTTACGTCGACCCGGAGTTGGCCGCCGACGCCATCGCCGCCGGGGACTCGCCGCTGACCGCGCGGGAGGCCGAGGTCCTGGAACTCGCCGTCGACGGGGCGCCCGTCGCGGAGATCGCCGAACGGGCCGCGCTGTCGCAGGGGACCGTACGGAACTATCTGTCGTCGGCCGTGTCGAAGCTCGGGGCGGAGAACCGGCATGCGGCGGTACGGCTCGCGCGGGAGCGAGGTTGGGTATAGTGGTTCTCGCGCCACGGCGCATGCGAACGTAGCTCAGTTGGTAGAGCGCAACCTTGCCAAGGTTGAGGTCGCGAGTTCGAACCTCGTCGTTCGCTCCATCGAGAAGCCCCCCGGTTCCGGCCGGGGGGCTTCTCCGTGTCCCGGGTACGGGGCTACATCCAGCTGATGCCGGTCAGGCGCTCGTACGCCTCGACGTACTTGGCGCGGGTGGCGTCGACGACCTGCTGGGGCAGGGCGGGCGGCGGCTGCTCGCTCCCCCGGTCCCAGCCGGACTCCGGCGAGGTCAGCCAGTCCCGGACGAACTGCTTGTCGTACGACGGCTGCGCACGGCCCGGCTCCCACTGGTCGGCCGGCCAGAAGCGGGAGGAGTCCGCGGTGAGGACCTCGTCCGCGAGGACCAGGTCATCGCCCTCGAAGCCGAACTCGAACTTGGTGTCCGCGAGGATGATGCCCCGCTCCCGCGCGATGTCCCGGCCGCGGGAGTAGACGGCGAGGGTCGCCTGGCGCAGCCGGGCCGCGGTGTCCGCGCCGACCTGGCGGGCGACCTCCTCGTAGGAGACGTTCTCGTCGTGCTCGCCGACGGCGGCCTTGGTGGCCGGGGTGAAGATCGGGGCGGGCAGTTCGCTGCCGTCGGTCAGGCCCTCCGGCAGGGCGAGGCCGCAGACCGTGCGGGTCTCGTTGTACTCGGCGAGGCCAGAGCCGGTGAGGTAGCCGCGGGCCACGCACTCCACGGGCACCATCTGCAGCGACTTGCAGATCAGTGTGCGGCCCGCCCAGTCGGCGGGGGCGCCCGCGGGCAGGTCCGTGCTCAGGACGTGGTTCGGGATCAGGTCGGCGAGCCGGTCGAACCACCACAGGGAGAGCTGCGTGAGGATCCGGCCCTTGTCGGGGATCTCGGTCGGCAGCACCCAGTCGTAGGCGGACATGCGGTCGCTGGCGACCATCACGAGGTCGCCCGCCTCGTTGCGGTACAGCTCGCGCACCTTGCCGGTGTGCAGATGCACCAAGCCCGGAACCTGGATCGGCTCGGGCTTTTCGACGAATCCGGACACGGTTCCTCCCCGTGGTTCTGTCTGAGTGGCTCGATTCTCCCGTATCCGAGCTTGATCACCGACAGTGGGTCAGGCCCGTTTGCAGATGCGGTCCAGGAGATTGGCGGTGGCGCGCTGGATACGCGGGTCGACGTGGCCGGGGCGGTCCAGGGCCGGGGACCATGCGAACGTTCCAGCTGCGAAGACCCAGGCGCCGGAGGGTGCGCGGTACAGGGACGTCTCCTGGTGGCGGAGGACGCCCTCCTTGTCGGCGTACGGGGAGTGGGCGAGCAGCATGCGCTCGTCGTGGTCGGGCAGCGGGGTGCGCGGGAAGTAGCGGTCCGCCTCGCCCGCCACCAGGTTCTCGATCTCGTCGCCCTCGTGCGCCCCGGTCGCCTCCCACAGCCAGTGCCCGGCGTTGCGCACGATCAGCGGGTGCGGCTCCGGGACGGGCCCGGCGTACTGGATGCCCAGGAGCTGCTGCTCCGCCCGGTCGATCTCCCGCCACAGCACCGGCTTGCCCGGGCCCCGGCGCTTGCGGCAGGTCAGCAGCCGGTCGGGGACGCCGGAGGGGGAGGGGCCCAGCTCCACCTGCCAGTACATGGAGTTGGCGGAGAGGAAGACCAGCGAGGTGCCGGTGCCGCGGGCGAGCTCCACGGTCCGGCGCATCTCCGCCGACCAGTACTCGTCGTGCCCCGGGAAGACCAGGCCTCGGTAGCGGGCCGGGTCGACGCGGCCCGCGTGCAGGTCGCCGGCGCCGGCGTAGGCGACGTCGTAGCCGTAGCGCTCGGCCCAGCGGATGAAGTCGTAGGCGTGACCGACGTGGAGGGGGAGGCCGGCGCCCGCGTACGGGCGGTCGAAGGAGACCGTCGTGGCGGCATCGGACTCGCCGAGCAGCCGGCCCTTCTCGTCCCAGGCGTGGTAGAGGCTGGCGCCGGTGCGGCCGTCCTCCGGGTAGAGGTTGTACGCCTGCCAGGTGACGTCGGGCAGCACGAGCAGCAGGTCGGCGGGCTGGTCGTGGCGGACGGTGAAGGGGACGTGCGAGCGGTAGCCGTCGGCGGTGGTGAGCACGGCGACGTACGCGCCGACGTTCCAGTACGACGGGACCTGGAGCCGCCAGGACAGCCACCAGTGGTGGCAGGAGACCGTACGGTCCGCGGTGAGCGGCGCGGGCTGGACGATGCCGGACAGGCGCGGGCTGGTGGTGATCTTCGCGGCGCCGTCACCGCCGTAGTGGCCGATGCGGTAGATGTCGACGGCGAACTGCTGGGGTGGGTCGACGGTGATGTGGAAGTCGATGGCCTCGCCGGGCGTGACCGCGCCGGTCGAGGTGAAGCCCTTGATCTTACGGTGGACGTCGTCGGCCGCGCGGGGGCCGCCCGAGCGGCTGCCCTTCTTCGACGGGTGAGGGGCGTCCTGGTCCGCGTACCAGGGGACGACCTGGCCCGAGTCGTCGAAATACGTCACGTTGCCACGCAGCCACGGAACGGGGCCCTGCCCGAAGGGATCCGTCACGGCATGCGCCATCGCTCCCGACTCCCAGCGGCGAATCTGCTCCGAACCCATGGTTGCTTCCCCTCCCCTTGCCCCCGTGGTGGTGCCTGCCGGTGTGGTGTGTGCCGGGCGACTGGTGCCGGTGTGCTGCTGGTGCCGGTGTGGTGTGTGCGGTGTTCCGCGGTGGGTGCGACGCCTACGTGCGTATGTGCTTGTCGTATGTCCCAAGCCCTTGCCATGCACGCGAGCGGTCCCAGCACATCACATAACGCGCGCACTTCGTCACTGTTCGTTTTGAATTGGCCAGAACCGGAAGTGGGTGCTCCGGGTGGTCAGCCGAGGCGGACCGGCTTCTCCGGGCGTATGCCGAGCTGGGAGAGCCAGACCCGCAGGGGCGTGGCGTCGCCGTCCTCGATGAGGGTGAGGACCTTGGGCGCCAGATCGGCCGTGCGCTCACCGTCGACCAGGAGGGTCGGGCCGTCCAGCCAGTCCAGGCCGGGAGTCGCGCCGGCGGTGTCCATCGCGGCGCAGCAGACCATCGCGGTGAGGTGGTCGGCGAGCAGTTCCCTGGCCGTGCGCGGGGGCTGGAGGGGGAAGAGGGGC
>NZ_POUC01000819.1 GCF_002891435.1 Streptomyces cahuitamycinicus | reverse complement strand
CTACTCCCAACTCACCAGCTCCACCAGCGACCCCTGCGGCCTGCTGCACTACGACGGCGAGTACCACCTCTTCCACCAGGACGAGGGCCGCTGGGCACACGCGGTCAGCACCGACCTCGTCCACTGGACCGACGAACCGGTCGCACTCGTCCCCGGCACCACCGGCCCCGACCGCGACGGCTGCTGGTCCGGAGTCCTGGTCGACGACGGCGGTGTGCCCACGCTCGTCTACTCGGGCAGGCACGGCGAGCATGAACTCCCGTGCGTGGCCAGAGGATCGGCGGATCTGAGGTACTGGACCAAGGATCCGGCCAACCCGGTCATCGCCGCCCCGCCGGAGGGCATCGACATCACGGCCTTCCGCGACCACTGCGTGTGGCGGGAGGGCCAGCTGTGGCGCCAGCTGGTGGGCTCGGGAATCCGGGGTGCCGGCGGTACGGCCTTCCTGTACGAATCCGACGACCTGCGCAGCTGGCGCTACGTCGGCCCGCTGCTGACGGGTGACGCCTCGCAGAACCGGGGCGAGCTCGACTGGACCGGCACCATGTGGGAGTGCGTCGACCTCTTCCGGCTCGGCGAGGGCGAGGAGGCCAGCAGCACCGACGTGCTGGTCTTCTCCGCCTGGGATGAGGGCACCACCCACCACCCCCTGTACTGGACCGGCCGCTACGAGGGCGACACCTTCACCCCGACCGGCCTCCACCGGCTCGACTACGGCGGCCGCTACTTCTACGCTCCCCAGTCCACCGGCGACGAGCACGGCCGCCGCCTCATGTTCGGCTGGCTTCAGGAGGGCCGGACGGACGAGGCGAACGCGCGGGCCGGCTGGTGCGGTGTGATGTCCCTGCCGAGGGTCGTAACACTCGCCACGGACGGCGGCCTGCACCAGGCCCCGGTGCCGGAGCTGACCGAGCTGCGGCGGGAGCGCGTAGAGGTGGCTACAGGTCGGCTGGCCGATTCGTACACCCGGCTGCCCGCCGTGCGCGGGGACCAGCTGGACATCGAGACGACCCTGCGTCTCGCTCCCGGAGCGACCGCCCGGCTCGTGCTCCGCGAGACACCGGACGGCGCGGAACGCACGGTCGTGGAGGTGAGCCGGTCGCACGACGGAGCGAGCGGCACCCTGCGCCTGCACCGCGATACCAGCAGCCTCGACCCGACGGTCGACACCGAACCCCGGTACGGAGAGGTCCCGTTGGGCTCCGACGGGCGGGTCGACCTGCGCGTCCTTGTCGACCACTCCGCACTGGAAATTTTCGCCAACGGGCGTGCCCTGACCGTCCGCATCTACCCCACCCGCCCGGACGAGGCCGTCGGCGTCGGTGTCGGCGCCGACGGCGACGTGGCCCTGGAGCGGTTCGACGTCTGGCAGATGGCGTCGGTCTTCAGCGACGGACCCCGGCCGCTGTGGCCGTGACGGTCTTACACACGGCCACGGCCCTCGGGGTGGACGTCCCCCCAGGCCGTGGCCGTGTGTCTGT
>NZ_POUC01000818.1 GCF_002891435.1 Streptomyces cahuitamycinicus | reverse complement strand
CCCCACAGCAGCAGCCCCAGCAGTACGCCCCGCAGCCGCAGCGGCCCCAGCCGCCGCAGCGCGAGCCCCGGCAGCCGCGGCAGCGCAGCGCCAACCCGATGCGGATCCCCGGGCTCGGCTGCCTGAAGGGCTGCCTCTTCACGATCGTCATCCTGTTCGTCGCGGGCTGGCTGATCTGGGAACTGAGCCCGCTCCAGGAGTGGATCGGCACCACCAAGGGCTACTGGGACCAGCTCACCGACTGGTTCAGCACCGTCACCGGCTGGTTCGAGAAGCTCGGCGGGAGCGGTTCCGGCACGAACTGACCGGAACCGCCCTGCGGGGTTGGTGATTTGTCGACATCCGGCGGGTGATTTCCGCTTCCACGGTGAAGGTTGGCTCTCCGGACGCGTAGTTTTAGCGACAACACGCGTCGGTAGGAGCAGCCTTGGCACGGAAGATCGGCAGCCGGTACACCGCCCACCAGATCCTGGGGCGGGGCAGCGCCGGCACGGTGTGGCTGGGCGAGGGGCCGGAAGGTCCCGTCGCCATCAAGCTGCTGCGCGAGGACCTGGCGTCCGACCAGGAGCTCGTCGGGCGCTTCGTCCAGGAGCGCACCGCCCTGCTCGGCCTGGAGCACCCGCACGTCGTCTCGGTGCGCGACCTGGTCGTCGACGGCAACGACCTGGCGCTCGTCATGGACCTCGTCCGCGGCACGGACCTGCGCACCCGCCTCGACCGGGACCGGCGCCTGGCCCCCGAGGCGGCCGTCGCCATCGCGGCCGACATCGCCGACGGACTGGCGGCAGCGCACGCCGCGGGCGTCGTGCACCGGGACGTCAAGCCGGAGAACGTCCTCCTGGACATGCAGGGCCCGCTCGGCCCCGGCGGCTCGCACCGCGCGCTGCTGACCGACTTCGGCGTGGCCAAACTCATCGACACCCCGCGCCGCACCAAGGCCACGAAGATCATCGGCACTCCGGACTACCTCGCCCCGGAGATCGTCGAGGGCCTCCCCCCGCGCGCGTCCGTCGACATCTACGCGCTCGCCACGGTCCTCTACGAGCTGCTGGCGGGCTTCACCCCGTTCGGCGGCGGCCATCCCGGCGCCGTCCTGCGCCGTCACGTCACGGAGACGGTCGTCCCGCTGCCCGGCATCCCGGACGAGCTGTGGCAGCTGCTGGTGCAGTGTCTGGCCAAGGCCCCGGCCTCGCGGCTGCGGGCCTCGGAGCTCGGAGCCCGGCTGCGCGAGCTGCTGCCGATGCTGGCGGGCATGCCGCCGCTGGAGGTGGACGAGCCGGACACCGAGTCCGCGGAAGAGGCCGACCGCGAGGAGCAGCCCACCGGACCGGCACCGGCCGGGGAGCGGGTCCGGCGGCGGGGCGCGGTCCCCCTGGTGCCGGGCGCGAAGCCGGCCGACTCCAACCGCGACACCCACACCTCGATGCGCGTCCCCGCCCCCGACGAGCTGGCCGGCGGCGCCCACGGCACGGCCCGGGCCC
>NZ_POUC01000817.1 GCF_002891435.1 Streptomyces cahuitamycinicus | reverse complement strand
CCTCCGACCTGACCAAGCCCGAGGACGCCCGATGAGCAGCCCCCAGTCCCAGACGCCGCAGGCCGCGCCCGCCTGGCAGGCGGCGCCCGGTTCCGCCCCGTACGCCGGCAGCCCCGGCTACACCTCGCCGATCCCGGTCGTGCGCACGCACCTCGGCAACGCCATTGCCTCCGAGTGGACGAAGATCAGGTCGGTGCGCTCCACCATGTGGACGCTCGGTGTGTTCGTCCTGCTCGTCATCGGCATCGGCACGCTGACCGGCGTGGTGGTGGCCAACTCCGACCCGGCCCTGGGCGGCGAGAGCCCCCTCGGGCTGGGCTTCTTCGGGCTGTTGCTGGGCAGCATGTGCATCATCACGCTAGGCGTGCTGACCACGGCCTCGGAGTACGGCACCGGCATGATCCGCACCACGATGGTCGCGTGCCCGAGCCGGGGCAGGGTGCTGGCGGCGAAGGCCGTGGTGTTCTTCCTGACCGCGTTCGTCGTGACGCTGGTGTCCGCGTCCCTCGTCGCCTTCCTGCATGTGGCGATGCTGGAGGGCGACGGCGCCAAGTCGCCCTCCGGCGGCGAGTGGCTGAAGGGCACGGTCGGCATCTCGCTCTACATCGCGCTGCTGGGCCTGCTCTCGCTCCTCATCGGTTCGATGATCAGGCACTCGGCCGGCGCCATCACGATCATGATCGGCGCCGTACTGGCCCCGCTGGTGATCGCGCTGTTCATGTTCTCGGAGTCGCTGCAGGGCCTGCGCGACGCCCTGTTCGAGTACTCGATCCCGAACCAGCTCAGCGTCTTCTACGCCAACTCCCTCAGCCAGTCCGGCCCGTCCGGCTGGGACCCGCTGTGGATCATCCTCGGCGCCACGGCCGTCGCGTTCGCCGGCGCCTTCGCGCTGCTGGAGAAGCGGGACGTCTGAGTCCACTCAGAACCTCGGCGCGTTACGGGACCGCTGCACCCCCGGGGTGCGGCGGTCCCGCGCGTTCCAGCAGGCCCTGTGCCAGTGCCGCCGGTCGTCGACGCCCGTGTGTTCCGCCCAGGCCACCACGTGCGGCACCCCGTCCGGGATCAGCTGGTCGCAGCCGGGGCAGCGGTAGGACTTGCCCTGCGCGCTCGCGCCGGCCACGTGCCGCACACTCCAGTTCTCGCCCTGCCAGTTCTCCGAGGACTGCCAGCCGCCGTAGCGGCCGGAGCGGTCGTCCTCCGCGCTCCGGCCGGACGAAGCGGCGCCCTTGGGTCGGTTGCGACGCGGGGACACGGGACACCTCTCGGGGCTATACAGGAAGCATGGGCGGCGTCCAGCCTACGCGGCGCGCAGAGGGGTTCTGGGCTCCCGACGGTTGACTGCGCACAGGCGTGTATGGGCGAGTGTCCGTGTTGTGGCGCGTGCGGACCCGTGGGCGGGAACGCAAGTTCTTCTGTCGAATGTGTGACCTTTTGCCCGTGGTGGTCGTTGAGACGTGCTGAGGGATGGGTGGGTCATGTCTCTTAT
>NZ_POUC01000816.1 GCF_002891435.1 Streptomyces cahuitamycinicus | reverse complement strand
GTGCTGGGACCGGTGTTCGGGCGTGGGGGCGGCTGAAGCGCGGGGTGGTGGATTGGCTCGGCCGGCCTCTCGAACGACCGCCGACTCGGCCCACAGGTCGGAGATGCCGAGGACGCCTTGGTCGCCGGTCACACGCCGGACATTGCCCCCGAGCCGTACGCGACCGCTGCGCGCTCGGCCGCCGACATCGTCGACCAAGTCCCGCGAGTCGAAAGGCGGGACAGCTATGCGTGAGTATTGGCGCGGTTCGTGCCCGTAGTAGAACCGCTCCGATCGCAGGCTGCGACGGCGCATGAACACTTGAATCTTGCTCAGGCGCCGTTACGCGCACCTCATAAAAAGGAGCCGCTGGTGTCCCTGCTTTTCCTCGTCCTTACCGTCACCCTTTCCTTGGTAATGGTCGCCCTGGGGGGAGCTGCCATCACCACGGGACGGGTCCCGGTCCGGTCGATCCGCCGCCACGCGCACCCTCAGCTCTGGGGCGCCGGTGCGCTGATCCTGGGTATCGCCGTGGGAACCGTGAGGATTGCTCCACCGAGCATCTTCATGGTGCTGTTCCTGTGCGGTCTCGGCCTGCTCGGCTTTGCGTACGGCATCAACCGTCCGAGTGGGAAGTAAGCGGGGGGTGATGACCGCGCTGCTGTAACGCGACCACCGCCTCGTTCGCAGCGGTCAGGTGATCCTGGCGGACAAGGGCTTCGCCGGGAGGGGGTTCGAGGCATTCCTCACCGCGCGCCTGGGCGTCCATCTGGTGCGGCCGGGCGGTGTTGTCCGCCGACCGGGCGGATCCGTGCCGCCGTTCGGGGGTGGTTCGCCTCGGGAAGGTCTCGCTAGGTCTGCCGGTCGGAATGTCACATCATCATGCGACTCTGCACGCCCGCTCACCTCTGCCTGGCGGCGGCAGCGGCGGCCGCCGTCCTGCTCCCCGGTGCTCATCCCGCGCACGCGGACGCCCCGGCGCCCGCCTGTGCCGCGCCCGACGACCACACCTTCCCGCTCACCACCCGCATCCACGGGGGGCCGGACACCTACACGGCCGGGGGCGGGTTCGGGACCTGGTACGTCGACCTGACCAACACGACCGACCGGACCTGCACCGGCATCCACCCCGTCGTCGTACTCGTCGACGACAAGCGGGCCCTGGAACCGTCGCAGCCTCGCCTCGAATTCTTCGAGGGCCCGCGGGCCCACCCCGTACGGTTCGAGAAGACCGGCGAGGACGAACTCGTCGGGGCGTTCACCGACGAGGAGGACCGGTTCGCCGGATTCACCGTCGGGCCGGGCAGGACCGTCACCGTCAAGGTACGGCTCGTGCTCACCTCGGACGCCGTGCCCAACGACGTCACGGCCAACGCCGCGGTGGTGCAGCGGCACGACGACGACGGCGACTGGGTGGGGCAGTCGAACGACTACCGGTTCGGGATCGAAAGTGGTGACGTGGGGACCGGCACCGACACGGGCACCGAAACACGGCCCGATCCCGATCCCGATCC
>NZ_POUC01000815.1 GCF_002891435.1 Streptomyces cahuitamycinicus | reverse complement strand
CCAGCTGGGCGGGTAGGTCCGGTCGAGGAGGACGTGACCGTCGTCGACGGGGTGCGGCTCGCCGCCCTCGTCCGAGAGGACCGGGCGGCCAGGATGCCTGGGGTCCGTGGCCACGACGAGTTCGGTGTGGCTGTCGTCGGCGTGCCAGCGCACGATGCGCTCCTCGGGCAGGGTGATCGGGGGCTTGTCGTCCGACATGCCGAGGCTCCAGGACTGCACGTGCGTGCCCTTGCGCAGGCGGGGCGCGTCGTCGGCCCCGGCGGCTGCCGCGGCGCGGTCGGCCAGCCGGTCCAGGGGCACGGGTGTGGAGCCCGACTCGATCACCAGCGGGCGGGGCGCGGCGACCGCGGGCGTGGTGCTCGGGCCGCTCAGTACGAAGGTGACGGTCAGAGCGGCGACGACGGCCGTGGCGAGGAGGCCCCAGGCCAGCCGGGGCCATCCCGGGCCCGGCAGCAGCCGCTGCCGCAGCCGGCCGAAGGGCCGGTCCCGTCCGTCCCGCAGCAGTTGTTCGAGCCGGCGCTCGGCGTTGTGGTCCAGGGGACCGTCGCCGTAGTGGGGGCCGTCGGGCGGCACCGGGTCGGCGCCGCGCAGCAGTTCGAGTTCGTCAGCCATGGCCGTGTTCCTTCGGGGCGGTCATGCAGGAGTGCTCGGCGGTCGGGGGCTCGGCGGTCGGGGGCTCGGGACGCATGCGGTCGATCTCGGCTCTGAGGCGGCGCCGGGCCCGGTGCAGCCGCATGGACGCGGCCCGGCTGCCGCAGCCGAGGGCGACGGCGACCTCGTCGATGCCGAGTTCCTCCCAGGCCGTCAGGCGCAGCACCTCCTGATCGGCGGCGGAGAGCCGGGCGAGTGCCTCGTGCACCCAGCCGCCCGGTGTGTCGGCCTCGGGGCCCGCCGCGATGTGGCGCCCGTGCGCGGTGTGGTCGTTGCCGAGCCGGTCGACGAGTCGGCGGCGGCGGCCGTGTCCGCGTACCGCGTTGGCCAGGCAGTTGCGTGCCACGCCGTACAGCCAGGGCAGCGCGGCGGCGGGGAGGTCGGCCCGGCGCCGCCAGGCGACCGTGAACACCTCCGCCACCACTTCCTCCACGTCACCGGCCCGTGCGTCCAGTCGCCGTGCGACATAGCGGCTGACCGCCCAGTAGTGCTCGCGGTAGGCAGCGGCGAAGATCTCGTCGTTGCTCATGTCCCGTTCTTGTCCGGCACCTTCTCGATCGTCACACCCGGTTTCGTGATGCTCGTCGCGTCAGTGAAGTGTGACGCGCGGACGGGGCGCGGACACAGGCGGGGCATGAGGCACCTCAAGTGGCTGACGACCACTGATCACAAGACGATCGGCACGCTGTACCTGGCCACGTCGTTCGCGTTCTTCGTCATCGGCGGCGTGATGGCGCTGCTCATGCGCGCCGAGCTCGCCCGGCCCGGTCTGCAGATCATGTCGAACGAGCAGTTCAACCAGGCGTTCACGATGCACGGCACGATCATGCTGCTGATGTTCGCGACGCCGC
>NZ_POUC01000814.1 GCF_002891435.1 Streptomyces cahuitamycinicus | reverse complement strand
GCGTTCGGCTCCGCCCTCGCCTCCGCCGACCTGAACACCGACGGCTACGCCGACCTGCTGATCGGCACACCCGGCGAGGACGGCGGCGGTGATACGGGTGCGCATGGGAGTGCGGGCCTCACTGGGGAGAAGTCGACGGGGCGTCACTGGGCGACGACGGAGCCGAAGCCGGTGCCGGTCTTCAGGGCGACGGCGGTGGCCGTGATGCCCTGGGCGCCGCTCGTGGTCAGGCCGGAGGCGGAACCGCGCAGGGTCCACAGGCCGCCGGTGGAGTTCTCGCCGTCGACGCCGACCACCAGGTCCGCCCTGCCGTCCTTCGTCACGTCGGTCAGGCCGACCGCGGAACCGAAACGGTCCCAGGACTCGGCGGAGCCGGGCACCCCGGCGGTGTTCTGGGTGTACGACTTCACGCCGCTTCCGGTCTTCAGGCCGGTGGCGGAGCCGAACAGCACGGTCACCGAGCCCGCGTCCCTCGCCGTGCCGACGTCCTCGCCCGGAGCGGAGACCACGACGTCGGCGTACCCGTCGCCGTTGATGTCGCCGGTGCTCACCGCGCTGCCGAAGCCGTCCCCGGCCTCGCCCGCGCCGGGCACGCCCGCGGTGTCCTGGTGGACGACGGACGGCTGCTGCGCCGGGTCGGGGCCGTTCGGGCCGCCGTACCAGACGGTGATCTGCCCGCCCTTGTGGCCGCCGGGCTTGAGGTCGTACGGGTCCGTGTGGTCGCCGAGGACGAGGTCGCCGTAGCCGTCGCGGTTGATGTCGCCGATGGAGCCGGGGTAGCCGTCGGCGTCCGGCAGATCGGCCATCTTGTACGTCGTGCCGGTCCAGCGGAAGTAGTCGATCTGGCCGCCGGTGTCGCCGTCCACGTTGAAGGGGTAGACGCGTTCGGCCGCGCCGTCGCCGGTCATGTCACCGGCGATGACCTCGAACGTCGTGCCGACCTCACCGACGACGGAGTGGGACGACGGGCCCGCGGTCCGGGTGAAGGGGCCGCGGTAGAGGCGGGTGTGGCTCTGGCCGGTGAGCGTGACGTCCGTGTCGCCGTCGCCGTCGAAGTCGCCGGTCGCGATGCCCCGGGAGAAGTTGCCGAACTCGGACAGCGTCGACGGCTGCGGCAGGCCCTTGCCGCTGGTCAGACCCGACTTGCCGCCCCACAGAACGGTGCCGGAGCCGATGCCGTCCCGGTCGCCGATGCTCTCGTTGGAGGCGCCGACGACGAGGTCGGAGTAGCCGTCCCGGTCCAGGTCTCCGGTGGCCAGGGCGGAGCCGAACAGGTCGCCCGACTCGGCGGTGCCGGGAACCCCGGCGGTGTTCTGGGTGATGACGGCCTTGCGGGCGGCCGAGACCCCGGACGCCGAGCCGTACAGCACGACGACCGCGCCGGCGCAGGAGGCCGAGCCGACGTCGGTGCAGGCGGCGCCGGCCGCCAGGTCGCGGTATCCGTCGCCGTTGAAGTCCCCGGCGAGGCCGGAGGGGGCGGCCGTGGCCGGGGTGGCCAGGGTGGCGG
>NZ_POUC01000813.1 GCF_002891435.1 Streptomyces cahuitamycinicus | reverse complement strand
TGCCCGGCCGCGATCGCGTCCGCCGCGTGGGCCGCCATGACCTCCCAGGTGGAGCCGCCGACTCCGCCGCAGGTCTCGGGGAGGGCAAGGCCCGGCAGGCCCAGTCGCCCGGCGAGGGCGGCCCACAGGGCCCGGTCGTGTCCGGCCGGGGTGTCGACGGCGGCCCGCAGCTCTTCCGGACCGCACCGCTTGTCGAGCAGGTCGCGCAGGGTGCGGCGGATCTCGTCCTGTTCGTCGGTGAAGCGGGCATCCATGGGGCCACCTCTCTCCGCACCTCTCCCGCACATCTGACGGTTCGTCATATTAGGGCGGCGGAACAGGGAAGCCCAGAGCCCTGCCGCGTGCACACAGATCTGATGTACCGTCAGATGCATGGTGGCCCGGAGGAAAGTGGCCGTCGTCGGCGTGGCCCTCTCGGACTGCGGCCGCCTGGACGACGCGACGCCGTACACCCTGCACGCCCAGGCGGCCCGCCGCGCCCTGGCCGACGCGGGCCTGGACCGCACGCTGGTCGACGGTTTCGCCTCGGCCGGCCTCGGCACCCTGGCGCCCGTCGAGGTCGCCGCGCACCTGGGCCTGCGTCCCACCTGGGTCGACTCCACCTCAGTCGGCGGCTCCACCTGGGAGGTCATGGCGGCCCACGCGGCGGACGCGATCGCGGCCGGGCACGCCCGCGCGGTGCTGCTCGTCTACGGCTCGACGGCCCGCGCGGACGTCCACACGGGCCGCCGCACCGGGACCCTGTCCTTCGGCACGCGGGGCCCCCTGCAGTTCGAAGTCCCCTACGGCCACACCCTGATCGCCAAGTACGCCATGGCGGCACGCCGCCACATGATCGAGTACGGCACGACGATCGAGCAGCTGGCGGAGGTGGCCGTGCAGGCCCGGGCCAACGCGGCCCTCAACCCGGAGGCGACGTTCCGCACCCCGGTCACGGTCGAGGAGGTCCTGGCCGGGCCCATGATCGCGGACCCCTTCACCAAGCTGCACTGCTGCGTGCGGTCCGACGGCGGGGCGGCGGTGCTGCTGGTGGCGGAGGAGTACGTACGGGACTGCCGTACCTCGCCGGTGTGGGTGCTGGGGACCGGGGAGTCCGTCTCGCACGCGGCGATGTCCGACTGGCCGGACTTCACGGTGTCGCCGGCGGCGGTCAGCGGGCCGCTGGCGTTCGAACGGGCAGGGGTGCGGCCGTCGGAGATCGACGTCGCCGAGATCTACGACGCGTTCACCTACATGACGCTGGTCACGCTGGAGGACCTCGGCTTCTGCGCGAAGGGCGAGGGCGGGCCGTTCGTGGAGAAGGGGCGGCTGCTGGCCCGGGGCGGTGAGCTGCCGGTCAACACCGACGGGGGCGGCCTGTCGGCCCAGCACCCGGGGATGCGAGGGCTGTTC
This sequence comes from Streptomyces cahuitamycinicus, assembly GCF_002891435.1. Lineage (GTDB taxonomy): Bacteria > Actinomycetota > Actinomycetes > Streptomycetales > Streptomycetaceae > Streptomyces > Streptomyces cahuitamycinicus. The sequence continues at coordinate 131 of NZ_POUC01000813.1, read as the reverse complement.
CTGCTGGTGGAGGCGGTGCGGCAGGTACGCGGGGAGTGCGGGGAACGCCAGGTACGGCGAAGTGACGGCTCGCTGCCGCGCCTGGCGGTGGCGTCGGGGACGGGGGGCTGGTTCTGCTCGTCGGGGACGGT
>NZ_POUC01000812.1 GCF_002891435.1 Streptomyces cahuitamycinicus | reverse complement strand
ACCCGGCACCCACTTCGCCTTCGGCGACCACGAGGAACACGGCTTCGTGGCCTCCTTCACCGCCGCCCTGCCCGCGCACCTCGCCCACTGGTACCTGGAGCGCGAGCAGTTCGAGCCCGTTCCCGGAGAACCCGGCCTGTACCGGCTCAGCGAGCCCGAGCGCGACGGAGTCCGCCGCACCCGCCAAGCCGTCCACGACCTGCGCCGCCACGGCTACACCGTGCAGGCCGACATCCGCCTCGAGCCGTCCCTCTCGGCCGGCCCGCCGCGCCCCGTCCGGCCCAACGGACTCCAGGAGCGCCGCAGCCGGCTCGCCCAGGCCGCCACCAGCCGGACGACGCAGCGCTCCGCACCGCGCACCACCTCCCCGCCAGCGGCCCGGCCGATCCCGCCGAAGCCCACGTACGCTCCGACCGTCCATTTGACGGCCGCGACCGGCGGGCGGTCCCGATGACACCCGCGAGCAGCCCGGCCCCCGACGGCCCCTTGCCGACAGCTCCCGAACTGGCCAACGGGGCACGCGACTTCCGCTTGCGGATGGCGGTCATCGACAGCGAGACCGAGGCCGCGCTCGACATGACACGCGACCGCTACGGCCGTACCGTCCACGCGGGCGCCGCCGCAGCCGCACGAGCCCACCGTGACAAGGCGGCGGTGGAGGCGTACGCCACCCACCTCGCCCCGCACGCCGAGGCTCTCCTCGATGCCGCCCGCCTCGTGCTCGACGAGCTGCCACCCGCCCGGCACCTGGCCGGGTGGCGGGCCGTCCTGGACGGCCTGGCTGCCTCCGCCGCCGAGATCCGCCGGGCCCTCGACCGGCCGGCCGCCCCTGGCTCCCAGGCCGAACGCACTCAGCACGCGGCCTTGTGGCCGCACCTCACCGCTTGGGCGGACCACAGCTCTATCGCCAGCAACCTCGCCGACCAGCGCGACGGCCAGCACTACAAGGCTCCGCTGACCGACGAGGAGCAGCAGATGTGGACCGAGAGGGCCCAGGCCGCGCAGCGGCGCGGCGAGCTGGAGCTGACCGAGTCGTGGTATGCCGCCGACGGGCAGCCGATCACCCTCGCTTACCTGGTCGAGGACAACGACTCGACGGTGGTCGCGCTGCGCGGCGATCCGGGGGTACCGGGCTGGCAGGTGATCGGGCACTACGCCCACGAGTACGAGGCGGGCAAGTCCCTGCCCGCTCCGGTCCCGCCCGGCATCCTGCGCGCGGACGTCTCCCGGTTCAACCGCCCGGCACCGGCCCCGGAGGTGTCCCTGCAGGAACTCATCCGCGACGTCGTCGAAGGCCACACCGCCGGTGACGCATCGAACGCTCTCCTCGGAGCCGTCCAGCGCGGCTACGCCGCCGGCCCGATGGTCCGCCTGCAGGAACTCCTGGAGACGAGCAGCCAGTTCGCCAGCGCCCTGGAGACCGTGCAGGGCCGCCAGATCGCCGCCCGCCTCTCAGCGCTGGGCCGGCAGATCGAGTTCCTCACCCGTGAAGTCGAAGAGGCGGCCGAAGACCTCGGCGCGACCGTCGCCGTCCTGCCCCCGCACCGCACCCCCGTGCTCGA
>NZ_POUC01000811.1 GCF_002891435.1 Streptomyces cahuitamycinicus | reverse complement strand
AGAGACAGGTGAAGGGGCGGGCCCTTGCCGATGTCGGCCGATCCGGCCGATCACGCGTCGGCGAAGAGGTCCTCCGCCGTGGTGGCCGTCAGGGAGCGGTCGAACCAGAGGGTGAGGGTGTCGGGGTCCGGACACAGGTGGAGGGGGCGGGAGACCTCCTTGGGGACCGTGATGTCACGAGCCTCCAAGAGCCGTTGGACCGCGCCGGCCAACGCCGCCTTGTATCCGGCGGTGTACCCCCGGACCCATTCCTCGTCCTCGTGTTCGTCATCGGGCCGCTTGTCCACCCGGGCCCGGATGCGGGCCATGTCCTGGAAGGAGAGGGAGCCTTGCTGTCGCAGTTCCTCCAGCCCGGAACGGAGATCGCCCATGACTCGCTCCGGCGGAATGCCCAAGCCCATGCAAGTCAGGGTGAACCGGAGCAAGTCGTGCAGTTCCGGTGTGGTGTCCAGATCGTCGAACATGATCGCCCCGTGGGTCAGGTCTCGGTCCGGTCCGCGGCGGGTGCGGTGTCCTCGGCGAAAAGTTCGTCGACGCTCTGCACGTGGGGCGTTCGGTCCAGCCAGCGGTTCAGGAGGTCAAGGTCGGTGCAGTCAGCGATGTGGTTTCGGGCCTCCTGGGGGACGGAGACGCCCCGTGCTTCGAGGAAGCGGAGGATGGCCTTGGCTTCGCCTCTGGCCTCGCCCTCGAGGTAGGCCTTCTCCATCACCGTTCCCCGGCCGGGGAAGTAGTTGACGAACGTCACGATGTCCCTCCATTTGTCTCCGGCGGGGGTGTCCCCCAACGCCGAGTCGAGAAACTGAAAGAAGTAGCTGGCGGCGTTCCAGTCCATCCCTGCGAGGGCTCGGCCCAGTGCGTCCAGTATGGCCTCGATGTGGGGGCTGTTGGCGTGAGCCAGAGCGGAGAACACGGCCATCGCCGGTTTCTCCGCCGCGGTTCTCGGATCGGTGATCACTGGGAGGTTGTCCGGTCCGACGACCAAGGGGTACGTCATCTGGGCGATCCAGCCACGCGTGCCACAGGAGAAGGGACCGGTCGCCCACTTGGTCGTCGCCCGGTCGCGACAGACGACGAGCAGGAGAACGGGCAGGCCGTACGACGCCCTTGGTGAAGGTCTTCTGGATCGGGAGCTGGGAGCCGGAGAGCCAGATCTTCAGCTCTGCGTCCAGGTCGAACGTGCCCGCCGTCTCCACCGCGAAGTGGGTGATGCTGCGGTAGGGGACCGAGTGGTACTCCACCTTCTTGCCGGTGATGCCCTGCTTGTCGATCAGGATCAGGCGGCGGTCGGTGAAGAGGATGGTGTCGCGGATGAGGAGGTACGCGGCGTGGACCTGTTCGCCGTGGCCGAGGAGGCGGGCGTAGTCCTGCTGGGCCGATGCCGGGTTCACGGTGTGTGCGTTTCCGAACAGTGCCATTGGGTTTCTCCCCGTCCGGGTGGAGCTGCGGCCCGAGGACGTCGGTCCCGTGAGGTGAGGTGAGGTGACGAGGGGCGGGGGCCGGGCGACTCGTCAGGTGGCCGGTGGCGTCGTTTGCCGGAGTGCGAGGCAGCCCTGGCATTGGTGGGGGT
>NZ_POUC01000810.1 GCF_002891435.1 Streptomyces cahuitamycinicus | reverse complement strand
CCCCGGCACCCACCCCCACACCACCGACAGCGAGGGGCAGTACCGCAGATGACCACCACCGAGGCCCGGCCCACGGACCGCAAGCCGCCAGAGCTCGTGGACATGTCCTGGGACCCGATCACCCGGATCATCGGGAACCTGGGCATCTACACGAAGATCGACTTCGCCAACCGGGAAGTCGTCGAATGCCACAGCACCTCGTCGCTCTTCCGCGGCTACTCGGTGTTCATGAAGGGCAAGGACCCGCGCGACGCGGGGTTCATCACGTCCCGGATCTGCGGCATCTGCGGTGACAACCACACCACCTGCTCCGACTACGCCCAGCAGATGGCCTACGGCGTCAAACCGCCCCCGCTGGCCGAGCACATCGTCAACCTCGGCGAGGCCGCCGAGTACATGTTCGACCACACCATCTTCCAGGACAACCTGGTCTTCGTGGACTTCTGCGAGGCGATGGTCAAGGCCACCAACCCCGGCGTCCTGGCCCGCGCCGAGCGCACCGAGGCGCCCCGCGGTGAGATCCACGGCTACCGGACGATCGCCGACATCATGAAGGCCTTCAACCCCTTCGAGGGCGAGGTCTACAAGGAGGCCCTCAAGGTCAGCCGGGTCACCCGCGAGATGTTCTGCCTGATGGAGGGACGGCACGTCCACCCCTCCACGCTGTACCCGGGCGGCGTCGGCACGATGCCGCAGCCGACGGTCTTCACCGACTACCTCAGCCGCCTCATGCGGGTCATCGACTTCGTGAAGAAGGCCGTCGCCATGAACGACGACGTCTTCGACTTCTTCTACGAGGCGCTGCCCGGCTACGAGGAGGTCGGCCGCCGCCGCGTCCTGCTGGGCTGCTGGGGCGCCTTCCAGGACCCCAAGGTCGTCGACTACCGCTACGAGACCATGAACACCTGGGGCAAGGCGATGTACGTCACCCCGGGCATCATCGTCGACGGCGAACTGGTCACGAACAACCTCGTCGACATCAACCTCGGGCTGCGCATCATGCTCGGCAGCTCGTACTACGAGGACTGGGTGAACGAGTCGCCCTTCGTCACCCACGACCCGCTCGGCAACCCCGTCGACATGCGCCACCCGTGGAACCAGACCACCGTCCCGGTGCCGCAGAAGCGCGACTTCGACGACAAGTACAGCTGGGTGATGAGCCCCCGCTGGTTCGACCAGCGCACCGGCGACCACCTCGCCCTCGACACCGGAGGCGGCCCGCTGGCCCGCCTGTGGTCGACCGCGCTGAGCGGCCTGGTCGACACCCCCTACGTCAAGTCCACCGGCCACAGTGTGCGCATCTCCCTGCCCAAGGGCGAGTCCCTGCCGGAGACCACCCTGGAGTGGCGCATCCCGCGGTGGAGCAACACCATCGAACGCGACCGCGCGCGGCCGTACTTCATCGCCTACGCGGCCGCCATGGCCCTGCAGTTCCTCGAAGAGGCCATGGGCATGGTCCGCGCGGGCGAGACCAAGGTGTTCGAGAACTACGAGGTGCCCGACGAGGCGATCGGCTGCGGCTTCCACGAGGCCGTGCGCGGCGTCCTCTCCCACCACCTGGTGATCAAGGACAAGAAGATCGCCAACTACCACCCGTACC
>NZ_POUC01000080.1 GCF_002891435.1 Streptomyces cahuitamycinicus | reverse complement strand
GGCCGGGTGGGTGCCGTGCTGGCCTCGCTCCTGGCCGGGGCCGGCGTGGGCGAGGTGGATGTGCTCGACGGTGGCCGTGTGGAGCCGTGGGACGTCGCGCCGGGCGGGCTCCCCCCGGAATCCGTCGGCGACCGCCGGGACGAGTCCGCTCGCCGTGCCGTGCGCCGGGCTGCCCCGGACCGGCCGCCGCGCCGGGCACCGGCCGAGGCATCCCAGGAGGACGGCGACCCGGGATTCTCACTGGTGATCCTCGCTCCGCGGGACGACGTCGCCGTGCACGCGCCCGACCCGGCCGCCGCCGAGCCGCTGATGGCCTCCGGGACCCCTCATCTGTACGCCGGTGTCGTGGAGGGCACCGGCGTGGTCGGCCCTTTCGTCCTGCCCGGGGAGACGGGGTGCGCGGGCTGTCTGCACGAGGACCGCGCCGACCGGGACCCGGCCTGGCCGCGTCTGATCGCCCAGTGGCGCTCCGGGAGGCAGCGGCAGGTGCGGCCCTGCGACCTGACACTGGCCACGACCGTGGCCGGACTGGCGGCCGCCCACGCGCTCGCTTTCCTGGACGGCCGGGTTCCGTCCAGCGCCGGGGCCCGCTGGGAGATCTCCGTCCCAGGTCTCCACTGGTTTGCGCGGCCGGTCAGGGCACATCCTGCATGCTCGTGCGCGGCAGCGGAGAGAGGAAAAGGGGAGCACCTCTCGGAGGACGGGGAGTCGCACGAGACAATGGCGGTGCAACGGCCGTCGGAGCGGTGCCGCGAGGCAGAGGCGGAGCGGCCGGCTGGGACTTGGAGGGCGCATGTCTGATCTTCCCCGGAAGGCGGTTACCCGGACCGCCAAGCTCGCCGCGCTCCCGCTCGGCATCGCCGGGCGGGCCACCTGGGGGTTCGGCAAGCGGATCGTCGGCGAGTCCGCCGAGCTCGTCGGCCGGGAACTCCAACAGCGTACGGCGGAGCAGTTGTTCAAGGTGCTCGGCGAGCTCAAGGGCGGGGCGATGAAGTTCGGCCAGGCCCTGTCGGTCTTCGAGTCCGCGCTGCCCGAGGAGGTGGCTGGCCCCTACCGGGCCGCGCTGACCAAGCTCCAGGAGGCGGCGCCGCCCATGCCGACCCGCACCGTGCACGCGGTGCTGGAGGAGCGGCTCGGCGAGGGCTGGCACGAGCTGTTCCTGGAGTTCGAGGACAAGCCCGCCGCGGCGGCCTCGATCGGCCAGGTCCACCGAGGGGTGTGGCACGACGGCCGCGAGGTGGCGGTCAAGGTGCAGTACCCGGGCGCCGGTGAGGCCCTATTGTCGGATCTGAACCAGCTGAGCCGCTTCTCGCGTCTGCTCGGTCCGCTGATCCCCGGCATGGACATCAAGCCGCTGATCGCGGAGCTGAAGGACCGGGTCTCGGAGGAGCTGGACTACGACCTGGAGGCCCAGGCCCAGCAAGCCCACGCGGAGGAGTTCACGGACGACCCGGACGTGGTCGTGCCGCAGGTGGTCCACCAGTCCGATCAGGTCCTGGTCACCGAGTGGATGGACGGCGTCCCGCTGTCGGAGATCATCTCGGACGGCACTCAGGAGCAGCGCAATCGTGCCGGTCAGCTCCTGGCCCGCTTCCTGTTCTCCGGCCCCGCCCGCACAGGCCTGCTGCACGCCGACCCCCACCCTGGCAACTTCCGGCTTCTGCCCGGCGGCCCGGAGGGTGAGGACGACTGGCGCCTGGGTGTCCTGGACTTCGGCACGGTCGACCGTCTCCCTGGGGGACTGCCGGCCACGATCGGCGAGTCCCTGCGGATGACCCTCGACGGGGAGGCGGAGGCGGTCTACGAGCTCCTGTGCGCGGAAGGGTTCGTCAAGGAGACCATAGAGCTGGACCCGGACGCCGTCATGGACTACTTGCTGCCGATCATCGAGCCGGCCCAGGTCGAGGAGTTCGCCTTCACCCGGGGCTGGATGCGCAGCCAGGCGGCTCGTGTCGCCGACCCCCGCTCCCCCGCCTACCAGCTCGCCAAGCAGCTCAACCTGCCCCCGTCCTATCTGCTGATCCACCGAGTGACCCTGAGCACGATCGGCGTGCTGTGTCAGCTGGGGGCGACGGTGCGATTGCGCGGGGAGCTGGAGGAGTGGCTGCCGGGGTTCGTGCCGGAGGACCCGGTGGACGGCGGAGAGGCGGTGGCGGAGGCGTGATACCCGGCCGCGGGGTTCACCACCAGTCCGAGTCCAGGCGCCCCTCGATGGACCTGAGGTTCTCTCGGGAGCAGGTCCCGCAGTAGTACTGGCGGGTGCCGTTCTCCACGGAGTATGTCCAGGTGAGGGGTGGGCCTTCGGCCAGGACACCGGCCGATGCGCCGCAGCGAGCGCAGACGAAGCGCCGCGGCTCCGTGGCGGAGCCGTCGCCGCCTCCAGGAGGACTCGTCACCCGGCGACGATAACTCCGCGACCGGCGCTTCGGTGGACACGACGCCCAGAGGTCGGCGCCACGGACCGGTGCTGGCATTCGCCGCGCTCCGCTTCGCCATCAACAAGATCGTCTGAGGTGAAACCGCCATACCTCGGCCCGGCACGAGCACCACGCTTCGGCCCGGGAGCAGCAGTACGCACCAGCGCGGTGGCGCCAAGCCCCCGGCACCGGTAGGCGCCGCGAGCCGCGTGCTCTCCTGGTCTGCCCAACGCACCGTGGGGGCCGGCCCGTTCGGTACGGACCGGCCCCCACGGTGAGAGCTTTCCTGCGGCAGCAGCGCGGCCTCCCCGGCCGGGACGCACCACCGTTCAGGTACGGCGGGTTACTGCATGACCGCCATGGCGAGCGCCCGACGGGCACGCATCGAGGCGCGCTCCGCCCTGCGCTGCATCCGGCGGGCGGTCGCCAGGCGCACGGCCTGGCGATCCCGCTCCGCCTCCTGCAGTCGCTCGCGCATATGCGCACGAGCCATGGCTTCTGGGATGAGTTGCATCTCTCGGGTCCTGTTCTGACGCGAGTCCTTCGCGTCGCTGATGGTGAAGTCTTCGGTTGCGGAGCCTGCGGGCTCGTAAGTGGACGGCTTCATCGGGGCCTGCTTCTGGGGGTCGTGCGTGAGGGGGCGGTCGATCGTTCCTGCGATGTTCATGCTGTGACCGGGTTCTTGCGCGGGCGGCCACGCGGCCGCTTCCGGGCGACGACGACACCCTGGACGAACAGCTCGCCACCCCAGACGCCCCAGGGCTCACGCCGCTCCTTGGCGCCGGCGAGGCAGGCCTCGACCAGCGGGCAGGTGCGGCACAGGGACTTGGCGTACTCGACGTCCGCGGGCGACTCGGCGAAGAAGACCTCCGGGTCGTAGGAACGGCACGGGACGGGTACGCCGAGGTTCTCGATGGCGTCGTCGAGCGCGGTGAGCGCGGTGAGCGGGCTGAGCGGGGTCAAGGCGAGGTCCTCCGTGGAGCCGGGCTTGGGGATCGTGTCGGAAGGCGGTACGGACGGGGCGTGCGCTTCGAGTTGCACGGTTCGTCTTCCTCGTCTGGTCGTTCCGGCCTGTTGGCCGGGGGTGGTGGTACCGGGTTCTTTTCTTGTCCCGAGGCTCCTTCGGTCTGTCATCCCTGTTCAAGGACAAACAGAAGGGCCGCGGATCCCGGATGGGGTTCCGCGGCCCTGAAGGCGCCGGCCTGATCGGCGATCAGGCTGGATCACTCCAGGGTTCTGGCCCACGGAAGGCCCACATCTGGTGGTGCTGCGTCGTCTGCTTCCGGAATCCGGCACCGGTCGCCGTAAAGGCATAGGCCTGCGCCTGTGCCGCTACTGCCGCTTCCAGTGCCTTGGTCGGTCGCTCATTGCGCTCACGGACGGGAAGGCCCGCGGGGGCAACGGAGGAGGACGCCGGACGGACGGCACGAATGCCGGACAGACCGGTGCCCAGGTTCGAAACGCCGAGCGTGCACGCGGAGACGGCCGAGCGATCGGTCATTTTCACGGTGCTGACGGAGCTGGTGTAGATGCTGATCACTGGACTCGCCTCCTCTCGGCGTCTCGGGGGACTGGGTGAACCAGTCCGACGGATATGCAAGTACAACACGGGATCAGGGCCTTGGAGAAGGCCGCTGCTCTCGTGCCTAAGAACCTATGGGGATTGCCGGGGCATGCGCAAACTATTTTCTCGACGAGTTCGTGTCAGTCGTGATCTGTGCTCTCCGCCAGTGACTGGCCTGCGCAGATGGCCAGTACATCGGCGCCGTAGCGGGTGAGCTTGCGCATCCCGACGCCCGGGATGCGGGCGAGCTCGCGCTCGTCGTCGGGGGCTGACTCGGCGATCGCCATCAGGGTCCTGTCCGTGAACACGCAGAAGGCGGGCTGGCCGCTGCTGCGTGCCTGGTCGGCGCGCCACTCACGCAGCCGCTCGTACAGACCCTCGTTCATGTCGGAGGGGCAGTCGTCGCAGCGCATCAGCTTCATTTCGCCCGGGTCGGTCAGCGTGCGGCCGCAGACTCGGCAGCGGGCGGGAACGCGCTGCGCCCGTTTCGGGGCGGACTCCCTGGTTCCAGGGGTTCCGCGCTCGATTCCGCCGGCTTTCCCGGCGGCGGTACGGCCCGCGGTGGCCGTCGAGCCGGGGCGCAGCCCGTCGAGGAAGCGGCTGGGGCGGCGGCTGGCTCGTCCTCCGGGTGAGCGGGAGAGCGCCCAGGAGACGTGGAGGTGTTCCCGCGCGCGAGTGACACCGACATAGAGGAGACGGCGCTCTTCCTCGATCTGTTCGTCGGTCCTGGCGTAGGTGATCGGCATCATGCCCTCGGCGACGCCGACCAGGAAGACGACGTCCCACTCCAGGCCCTTGGCCGAGTGCAGGGAGGCGAGGGTGACGCCCTGCACGGTGGGGGCGTGCTGGGCGCTCGCCCGTTCGTCGAGTTCGGCGACGAGATCCGCCAGGGTGGCGGCGGGCCTGGCCGCGGCGAAGTCCTGGGCGAGGTTCACCAGGGCGGCCAGGGACTCCCAGCGTTCTCTCACCGCCCCGGAGCCGGCCGGTGGCCGCGTCGTCCAGCCCTCTCCCGACAGCACGGCGCGCACCTGGGAGGGAAGGTCGACGACGTCGTCGAGGAGGGAGTCGTTGCCGCCGAAGCGGGCCGCGCCGCGCAGGGCGATGCCCGCCTTGCGCACCTCCGGGCGGTCGAAGAACCGCTCGGCGCCACGCAGCTGGTAGGGCACTGCGGCGTCGGCGAGGGCCTGCTCATAGGTCTCGGACTGCGCGTTGGTGCGGAAGAGGACGGCGATCTCGGAGGCCGGGACTCCGGAGTCGACGAGTTCGCGGATCCGGCGGGCCGCGCCTTCGGCCTCGGCGGGTTCGTCGGTGTACTCGGCGTAGACCGGCTCGGGCCCGGCGGCGCGCTGGGAGACGAGCTCCAGGCGGTGGTCGGCGGCCCGGCCCCGGGCCTGGGCGAGCAGCCCGTTTGCGAGGTGGACGACCTGGGGGGTGGAGCGGTAGTCGCGGACCAGCTTGACGACGGTCGCACCGGGGTGGCGGGTGCGGAAGTCGAGCAGATGGTCCGGAGTCGCCCCCGTGAACGAGTAGATCGTCTGGCTGGCGTCCCCGACCACGCACAGGCTGTCCCGCTCGCCCAGCCACAGTTCGAGCAGGCGCTGCTGGAGGGGACTGACGTCCTGGTACTCGTCGACCACGAAGTGCTGGTACTGGGCGCGGATCTGCTCGGCGATGTCGTGGCGGTCCTGGAGTACCGCCACGGTCAGCAGCAGCACGTCCTCGAAGTCGATGACGGACCGCTCGCGCTTGACGTCCTCGTAGGCGGCGTAGAGCTGGGCGATCTCGGCGGGGTCGCGGGGGGACTCACGGCCGGCCTTGGCGGCGGCGGCCGCGTAGTCGGCGGGGACGGTCTGGGTGACCTTGGACCACTCGATCTCGGCGGTGACGTCCCGCAGCTCGCCCCGGTCGAGCCGGATGCGGCAGGCGGCCGCCGCGTCGGCGACGAGCTGGATCTTGCGGTCGACGAGCCGGGGCATGGCGCCGCCGATCGCTTTCGGCCAGAAGTACTGGAGCTGGCGCAGGGCGGCCGAGTGGAAGGTGCGCGCCTGGACGCCCCCGGCGCCGAGCTGCCGCAGCCGGCCGCGCATCTCCCCGGCGGCGCGGTTGGTGAAGGTGACGGCGAGGATGCTGGAGGGGTGCAGGATGCCGGCGCGCACTCCGTAGGCGATGCGGTGGGTGATCGCCCGGGTCTTGCCCGTGCCCGCGCCCGCCAGGACGCACACCGGACCGTGCAGGGCCGTGGCCACTTCGCGCTGCTCGGGGTCGAGCCCTTCGAGCACCGCGTCCGCGGAGTCCGGTACCTGCGGGAACAGGGTGGAGTGCGTTGCTGCTGTCACACGGCCATGCTGCCAGGTCTCTCGAGACGGCTGCGCCGGTTGTCCACAGGCAGGCACTGATAGTCGTACTGATGCGGCAGGCGTCACCTCGGGCCTGGCCCGGGGAGCGGGAATGGTGGAGCTTTCACATACGTTCCTCCACTGCGACCACCCGCCCCGAGCCACCGAAGGAGCACGAGAGACATGCTGGGCACTGTGACGATGTACAGCACCACGTGGTGCGGTTACTGCCGCCGGCTGAAGAGCCAGATGGACCGCGAGGGCATCGCGTACACCGAGATCAACATCGAGCAGGACCCGGAGTCCGCCGCGTTCGTGGAGAAGGCGAATGGCGGAAACCAGACGGTGCCCACTGTTCAGGTAGTCCCTTCCAATGGTGGCACTGAAGTCGTGATGACGAACCCGAGCCTTGCCCAGGTGAAGCAGGCGCTCGGCGTCTGATCCCCGCGATACGCAAACCCCCGATCGGCCTGGACCAGATCGGGGGTTTGCGCGCTCCGAGGACCTTCCAGTTTTGGAAGGCCGGGAGTCATGACCGTGCTGGCCGAAGGCCAGAAACATCGAACGCGACAAGGTCGGGCGGCGGCCCTGTCAGGCGGCGCTCCGGCTCGGGAGCGGCTTGCCGTACCAGAGCTCGATCAGGCGGGCCGCGATGGAGATACCGTAGGGCGGAAGCACCTCGCCGGACTCGAAAGCGGCGCGCAGTTCGTCACGGGAGAACCACCGGGCCTCGTGGATCTCGTCGCCGTCGACGTCGATCTCGGTGGAGGTGGCGCGGGCCATGAAGCCCAGCATGAGGCTGGACGGGAAGGGCCAGGGCTGACTTGCGACGTACTCGACCTGGCCGACGCTGATGCCGACCTCCTCGTGGACCTCGCGGCGCACCGACTGCTCGATGGACTCGCCGGGCTCGACGAAACCGGCCAGCGTCGAGAAGCGGCCCTCGGGCCAGTGGACCTGGCGGCCGAGCAGGACGCGGTCGTCCTCGTCGGTCACGGCCATGATCACGGCGGGGTCCGTGCGCGGGTAGTGCTCCGCGCCGCAGGCCTGGCAGCGGCGGATGTGTCCGGCGGCGGCGATGACCGTGCGTTCGCCGCAGCGCGAGCAGAAGCGGTGCGTGCGCTGCCAGTTCTCCAGGCCCACCGCGTGCACCATCAGGCCCACGTCGCGGGGCGACAGCAGCGCGCCCGCCTCGCGCAGGCCCGCCGGACGCGCGGACTGGTCCATGCGCCCGGGCAGGGAGTCCTTCTGGAGGGCGAAGTAGCTGACGCCGTCCTCGTCGATGCCGAGGAAGTAGCGGTGCGCTTCGGTGAGGGGGGCCTCGAAGGAGGGGGTCATGACGATCTCGGTGCGCTCGTCGGCCGTCTCGTCGATGAGGACCTGTCCGCCGGAGACCACGAAGCAGCGCGTCGTGGGGTGGCTCCACGCCGCCGCGAGCCAGGCCTCGTCGAGCCGGTGGTGGGCGGCCCGGTCGATGCCGCTCGGGGCGGTGAGCGAGATGGGACGGTCGGCGTTGTGCTCGGTCCAGGTGGTCACGGGTGCTTCCAACTCCCCGGTGGAACGGTCGGGTTCGGCGGGCGGTTCGGCGGGACGTACGGCGGGAGGCGACCGGGTCCGGCGGGCTCGCGCGGTGCGGGGCGGCGCTTTCTGTGTGCCCCGCGCGCGTGCCCGGTCCGGACGGCACAGGACGCTCAGGGCGCATGGCGCCAGTTCTCGGCGAGGTCACCCCACAGGTACGCAGTGGTCTCGACGCCCTTGAGGAGCAGGTCGAGTTCGACTTTCTCGTTCGGGGCGTGCCAGCCGTCCGAGGGGACGGAGATGCCCAGGAACAGCACCGGGGCGCCGAGGACGTCCTGGAGGTCCGCCGCCGGTCCGGAGCCGCCCTCGCGCGTGAAGCGGACCGGCTTCCCGAAGGCCCGGCCCATGGCGCGGGTGACCGACCGGAGGGCCGGGTGGTCCAGGGGCGTCAGGCACGGGCGTGTGGCCCCGCTGAACGTGATGTCGCAGCGGATCCCGGGCGGCACCTGCTGCTCGGTCCAGGCGCGGACGGCTTTCTCCACCTGGCCGGGCTCCTGGCCGGCCACCAGGCGGAAGGAGAGCTTCACCATGGCGGAGGAGGGGACGATCGTCTTGCTGCCGGGGCCCTGGTAGCCACCGCCGATGCCGTTGACCTCCGCGGTGGGGCGGGCCCAGACCCGCTCCAGGGTCGTGTAACCGGCCTCGCCCTCGGCCGCGTAGGACTTCGCCGTGCGCAGCCACTGCTGCTCGTCGAAGGGCAGCTCGGCGAGGAGTTCACGCTCGCGGTCGGTGAGTTCGACCACGCCGTCGTAGAAGCCCGGGATCGCCACCCGCGCGTGCTCGTCGTGCAGGGCGGCGACCAGGCGGGCGGCGGCCGTAGCCGGGTTGGGCACGGCCCCGCCGAACGAGCCGGAGTGGATGTCCTGGTCGGGACCGTGCAGGCGTATCTCGCATTCGGCGAGTCCGCGCATGCCGGTGCACACCGTGGGGGTGTCCTCGGACCACATTCCGGTGTCGGAGACGATCACGGCGTCGGCGGCGAGCCGCTGGGCGTGCTGCTCGACCAGGGCGCGGAAGTGCGGCGAGCCGGACTCCTCCTCGCCCTCGACGATCAGCTTCAGGTGCACGGCCGGGGTGCTGCGGCCGGTGGCGGCGAGGTGGGCACGGACGCCGAGGGTGTGGAAGAACACCTGGCCCTTGTCGTCGGCCGCCCCGCGCGCGTAGAGGCGGTTCTCGCGCACGACCGGCTCGAAGGGCTCACTGTCCCAGCCGTCCTCCCGTGCGGCGGGCTGGACGTCGTGGTGACCGTAGACCAGCACGGTGGGTGCCTGCGGGTCCTCGCAGGGCCACTCGGCGAAGACGGCGGGTGCGCCCGGGGTCTGCCAGACCTCGGCCGTCGGGAAGCCGGTCTCCTTCAGCTTGGCGGCGAGCCAGTCGGCGCTGCGTCGTACGTCGGGCGCGTGGTCCGGCTGGGCGGACACCGACGGGATGCGCAGCCACTCGGCGAGGTCGTCGAGGAAGGCGGCGCGGTGCTGCTGGATGTACGTACGGACGACGCTGTCCGGGGTCTGGCTCATGGTCACGAGCCTATCGGCCCGCACGGACGTCCTCGGAGTGCGGTTCCTCACCGAGCTCCCCGTCCGACGGCTCGTCCAGGAGCAGCCGCTCCAGTGCGGCCCGGCCGGGCAGGTCCCGCAGACGTACGGCCTCCCCGCTGCGCACGTACAGGAACGTGGCCGTGACCGACTCCGGGGGCACGCCCTGCTGCTCGGCCCAGGCCAGCCGGTAGACGGCGAGCTGGAGCGGGTCGGCGGTGCGGGAGCGGCTGGTCTTCCAGTCGACGATCTCGTACGTCGCGTCCTCCCCGTCGCCCTGCTTGTACACGGCGTCGATGCGGCCCCGGACGATCCGGCCGCCGATCGCGAGCTGGACGGGGGCCTCCACCCGGTGGGGCGTACGGCGTGCGTACTCGGTGTGCTCGAAGGCCTCCTTGAGCGCCTCCAGGTCCCGCTCGTCGGCGATCTCGGCGTCGGCGCCGGGCAGTTCCTCCGGCTCCAGCATGGGCAGCGTGAGTTCCTCGAAGCGGGCCTCGATCCAGGCGTGGAAGCGGGTGCCGCGGCGCGCGGCGGGCTGGGGCGGGCGCGGCATGGGGCGGGCCAGCTCCTGGGCGAAGCCGTCCGGGTCGGCGGCCAGGTGCATCAGCTGGGAGGCCGTGAGCGACGCGGGCAGGGGCACCTCGGTGACGCTGTCGCGGGCGCGCAGGAGCTCGCCGGTCAGGGCGTCGAGGTCGCGGTCCCAGGAGGCGACGGCGCGGGCTTCCTCCGGGGTGAGGCGCGGATGTTCCCGGCTCCGGGGTCCGGGGTGCCCGGGGGCCTCGGGGAAGGCGTGGGTGGCCGGAGGCTCCGGCGGGGTCGCCTGGTGAGGGACGGTGAGGCGGATCGCGGGCGGGGCGTCTCCGTTCGCCGGGTCCTCGCCGGAGGCCTCTTCGCCGGAGGCCTCTTCGAAGGGCTCCGTGTCGAAGGGGACATCGTCGAACGGTGCCTCGTCGAACGGGTCCGCTTCGTCGTACGGGGGTTCGTCGTCCTCGGGCGGCGGGGGCCACTCCGGGTCGTCGAGGGCGTCCGGGTCGTGCGTGGCCGCTGGGTGCCCGTCCTCGTGGGACGCGAGGTTCTCCAGGTGGGCCAGGACGGTCTCGGCTGCCGCGCGGCGGCGTGCCAGGGCCGCCGCGTCCAGGGGCAGGGGCCACACCTGGTCGGTCGTCGCCCGGTGCAGGGCCGGGTTCTCCTCGTCGTCGGCGGGTTCGTCCGCCCAGGCCTCGATCTCGCCGTACCCGGCTTCGCAGTGCTCGTACAGGGCCTGGAGGAACGCGGACGGCCCGCGGCGCTTCTTCTGGGTGGGCCCCCACCAGTGGCCGGAGCCCAGGAGGAGGGAGCGGGGGCGGGTGAAGGTGACGTAGCCGAGGCGGAGTTCCTCGGTGTGCTGGTGGTCCTTCATGGCCTCGTGGAAGGCCTTCAGGCCCCTGGCGTCCCAGGACATGACGTCGGGCAGGGTGTCGGCGTCGCCGCGCAGCCCGTGCGGCAGGACCTTGCCCTGGGAGGTCCACTTCTCGCGGCCCTGGCTGCTGGGAAAGGTGCCGGTGACCAGGCCGGGGACGACCACGACGTCCCACTCCAGGCCTTTGGACTTGTGGGCGGTGAGCACCTTGACGGTGTTCTCGCCGCCCGGCAGGGCGTTGTCGAGCCCCTTCTCGTACTGGGCGGCGGTGCGCAGGAAACCGAGGAAGGCGAGCAGGATCGCCTCGTTGTCGCCGGCGGCGAAGGAGGCGGCGACGTCCAGGAAGTTGGACAGGGTCTCGCGGCGGCGCGCTGCCAGGGCGTGCGGAGACGCCGACAGCTCGACCTCCAGGCCGGTGACGGCGAGGACGCGGTGCAGGACGTCCATCAGCGGGTCGGCCAGGGAGCGGCGCAGCTCGCGCAGCTCGGTGGCCAGCCGGGCGAAGCGCACGCGCGCGTCGGGCGAGAAAGGCAGTCCGTCGTCGTCACCGCGGCCGGCCAGCGGTGTCTCCAGGAACGTGTCGAGGGCGTCCGCGAGGGAGATCACCTCGGACGGGTCGACCCCCTCGACGGCCTCGGCGAGACGGCGGTCCCTGTCGTCGTCGTCCGCCACGCGCGCGTGGCGGACGAGAAGCCGGGCGCGCCGCCCCAGGAGAGCGAGATCGCGCGGGCCGATGCGCCAGCGCGGGCCGGTGAGCAGGCGTACCAGCGACGCGTTGGCGCCGGGGTCCTGGAGGACCTCGCAGACGGCGACGAGGTCGGCGATCTCGGGCAGGTGCAGCAGCCCGGACAGGCCCACGACCTCGACGGGGATGTCCCGGGCGACCAGGGCGCCCTGGATCTCGGCGAAGTCGGTCGCGGTGCGGCACAGGACGGCGATCTCACTGGGTGGCGTCCCGGTCCGGACGAGGTGGGCGACGGAGTCGGCGGCCCAGTCGATCTCCTCGGCGTGGGTGCGCAGCAGGGCGCAGCGGACCATGCCGTCGCGTTCGGCGCCTGGGGCCGGGCGGAGGGCCTCCACGCCCGCGTGCAGGGCGCGCAGTGGCTCCGCGAGGCCGTTGGCGAGGTCGAGGAGGCGGCCACCGCTGCGGCGGTTCTCGCTGAGGGCCTGGCGGGTCGCGGGACGGCCGTCGGCGTGGGCGAAGTGCTCGGGGAAGTCGTCGAGGTTGGCGACGGAGGCGCCGCGCCAGCCGTAGATCGCCTGGCAGGGGTCGCCGACGGCGGTGACGGGGTGGCCGGTGCCCTCACCGAACAGGCCCGCCAGGAGGACGCGTTGGGCGACCGAGGTGTCCTGGTACTCGTCGAGCAGGACCACCCGGAACTCGTCGCGCAGGACGCGGCCCACCTCGGGGATGTCGGCGAGCCGGGCTGACAGGGCGA
Organism: Streptomyces cahuitamycinicus; assembly: GCF_002891435.1. Taxonomy (GTDB): domain Bacteria; phylum Actinomycetota; class Actinomycetes; order Streptomycetales; family Streptomycetaceae; genus Streptomyces; species Streptomyces cahuitamycinicus. The sequence continues at coordinate 13,009 of NZ_POUC01000080.1, read as the reverse complement.
TCTGGTCGCCGAAGTCGAGCAGGTCCCGTTCGCGCTTGGCGGCCCGGTAGCGGGTGACCAGCTCGGCGAGTTCACGCCGGGCGGCGGCCGCCTCGGGGACCTTGCGCAGGTCGGCGTTGCTGAGCTTGGCGCCCCGCAGGGTCAGCAGCAGTTCGGCGTCGTACGCTCGCAGTGCCTCCGGGCGTACGAGGTGCTCGGCGAGTTCGGCGTCGAGGGCGAGGAGGTCCCCGACCAGGTCCGGGAAGGAACGGGTCAGGGCCGGGTAGGGCCCTGGAGCCTCGCGCAGGACGCGCGCGGCGAGCTGGAAGCGGGTGGCGTCGGCGAGCAGGCGGGAGGTGGGCTCCAGGCCGATGCGCAGGCCGTGGTCGGTCAGGAGGCGGCCCGCGAAGGCGTGGTACGTGGAGATCACCGGCTCGCCCGGCGGGTTGTCCGGGTCGATGGCGTCCGGGTCGGTGACGCCGGCCCTGACGAGCGCCTTGCGGACGCGCTCGGCGAGTTCGGCGGCGGCCTTGTTGGTGAAGGTGAGGCCGAGCACCTGCTCGGGTGCGACCTGGCCGGTGCCGACCAGCCACACCACGCGGGCCGCCATCACCGTCGTCTTGCCCGAGCCGGCTCCGGCCACGATCACCTGCGGGGCGGGCGGCGCGGTGATGCAAGCCGTCTGCTCCGGGGTGAAGGGGATGCCGAGGAGCTCCTTGAGCTGTTCGGGATCGGTGATACGGGCGGGCACATCGAAAGGCTATCGGCGGCCACTGACAGTGGTGACCGAACAGGCCTAGGGGGAGGCGGAAGCGCAGGTCAGCACACGTGGTGCGATAGCTCACTCGACGACGTGACGTCCCTCCTGCCGGGCGCTGCACGAGGCCCGGAACGCGCAGTGCGTGCAGTGCTGCCCGGCGGTCGGTGTGAACCGTTCGTCGAGGACCTTGCCGGCCGCGGTGGCGAGCAGGTCGCCGACCCACTCCCCCTCCAGTGGCTCCTGGGCCTGCACCTTGGGCAGGCTCTCGCCGCCGTCGCGTTTGGCGGCTGCCTGCCGGAGGTGGACGAGTTCGGCGCCGCCCGGCTCGGGACGCACGCCGTCGAAGGCCTCGTCGACGGCGCCCTCGCGGACGGCCAGTTGGTAGACGGCGAGCTGCGGGTGACGCTCCACTTCCCTGGAACCGGGCGCCTGCTTGCCGGTCTTGAAGTCGACCACGTAGGCGCGGCCGTCGCCGTCCGCCTCGACCCGGTCCATCTGGCCGCGGACGCGCACCTGGTAGTCGCCCGCTTCGATGGTGACGTCGAAGTCGTGTTCGCTGGCCACCGGGGTGCGCCCGGTGCGGTTCATGACGTGCCACTGCAGGAACCGTTCGAGCGCCACGCGCGCGTTGTCCTTCTCCTGGGCCGACTTCCACGGCGCGTCGAAGGCCAGCGCGTTCCACACGGAGTCGAGGCGTTCCATGAGGACCCCGAGGTCGGCCGGGGTGTGTCCGGAGGCGACCTCGTCGGCGAGGACGTGCACCACGTTGCCGAAGCCCTGGGCGGCCGTAGCGGGCGCGTCGGCCTTCACCTCGCGGCCCAGGAACCACTGCAGGGCGCAGGTGTTGGCGAGCTGGTCGAGGGCGCTTCCGGAGAGCACGACCGGCTGGTCGCGGTCGCGCAGCGGCACCTTGGACTCGGTCGGCTCGAACATCCCCCACCAGCGGTAGGGGTGCGCGGACGGCACCAGGGGGCGGCCGTCCTCGTCGGCGAGGGCGGCGAGCCGGGCCAGACGGCGGGCGGCGGCCTCCCGAAGGGCGTCGGACACCCGCGGGTCGACCGTGGTGGCCCGCAGTTCGGCGACGAGTGCCGCGACGGCCAGAGGACGGCGCGGGCGACCTGTGACGTCCTTGGGTTCGACGCCGAGCTCGGTCAGGAAGCGGGAGGGCTGGTCACCGTCGTCCGCGGGGGCCTTGACCGCGGTGACGACGAGGCGCTCCCTCGCGCGCGTGGCGGCCACGTAGAACAGGCGGCGCTCCTCGGCGAGCAGCGCACCGGGGGTGAGGGGTTCGGCGAGCCCGTCACGGCCGATGCGGTCGGCCTCCAGGAGCGAGCCGCGGCGGCGCAGGTCCGGCCACAGGCCCTCCTGGACCCCTGCCACGACCACGAGGCGCCACTCCAGGCCCTTGGAGCGGTGCGCGGTCATCAGGCGGACGGCGTCGGGGCGTACGGTGCGCCGCGCGAGGGTGTCGGCGGCGATGTCCTCGGCGTCGATCTCCTCCAGGAAGTTCAGGGTGCCCCGGCCGCCGGTGCGTTCCTCGGCGCGGGCCGCGGTGGCGAACAGGGCGCAGACGGCGTCCAGGTCGCGGTCCGCGTTGCGCCCGGCGGCGCCGCCCCGGCGGGCGGCCCGCTCCAGCCGTGCGGGCCACGGCGTGCCCTCCCAGAGGTCCCACAGCGCCTCTTCGGCCGTTCCGCCGCCGGCCAGGCGCTCGCGGGCCTTGCGCAGCAGTGCGCCGAGGCGCTGGGCGCCGCGCGCGTACGCGGGGTCGTGCACGGCAAGGCGCTCCGGCTCGGAGAGTGCCTGCGCGAGCAGCACGTCGGAGGGCGGCGGCAGCGGGTTGCCGGCGGCCCGTTCCTCGTCGCGCAGGGCGCGGCCGAGGCGGCGCAGGTCGGCCGCGTCCATGCTCGCGAGGGGGGAGGTCAGGAGGGAGAGGGCGGTCTCGGTGTCGAGCCAGTGGGCGGTCGGCTCCGCGTCAGGAGCAGCGTCGGACGCCGTGTCCCTGTCAGCAGCCCCGGCGGCCTCCGCCAGGGCCACCGCCCGCAACGCCGTCAGCAGCGGTGCCACCGCCGGCTCGTGCCGCAGCGGCACGTCGTCCCCGTCGCCGTCGACAGGGACGCCCGCCGCGGTGAGGGCGCGGCGGACCGTGGGGATCGTGCGGGAGCCGGCGCGCACCAGGACGGCCATGTCCCGCCACTGGACGCCGTCCTCCAGGTGGGCCCTGCGGAGGATGTCGGCGATGTTGTCCAGCTCCGTCCCGGACGTCGGGTACGTGTACGCCTCGACGCGGCCGCCGTCCCGTACGGGGGCGAGTTCGCGATGGGCGCGCACCTTCTCGGCGGGCAGCCGGGTCAGCGGCATGCGCTGGGTGAGCAGCCGGGTGGCGGCCAGCAGGCCGGCCCCGGAGCGGCGGGACGTGTGCAGCACGGTGACGGGGGCCGGGCGGCCGTCCGCGCGCGGGAAGGCGTGCGGGAAGTCCAGGATGCCGTTCACGTCGGCCCCGCGGAACGTGTAGATCGACTGGTCGGGATCGCCGAAGGCCACGAGCGTGCGGCCGCCTCCGGCGAGGGCGTCCAGCAGCCGCACCTGGGCGGGGTCCGTGTCCTGGTACTCGTCGACGTAGACGGCGTCGTACCGGGCGCCGAGCCGTGCCGCGACCTCCGGGCGGTGGGCGAGGAGCACCGCCCGGTGGACGAGTTCCGCGTAGTCGATCACGCCCTGCAGGTCGAGCACGTCGAGGTACTCGGCGAGGAAGGCGGCCGCGGCGCGCCAGTCGGGCCGTCCCGTGCGGTGGGCGAAGGCGTCCAGCGCCTCGGGTCCGAGGCCCAGTTCACGGCTGCGGGCGAGGACCGCGCGGACCTCGTCGGCGAAACCGCGGGTGGTCAGGCAGGCGCGCAGTTCGTCAGGCCAGCGCACGTGCGCGAGCCCGAGCCGCTCCAGATCCACCTGGCCGGCGAGCAGCTCGCGCACCGACACGTCCTGCTCGGGGCCGGACAGCAGCCGCAACGGCTCGACGAACAGGGCGCTGTCCTGGTGGGCGCGGACCAGGGCATAGCAGAACGAGTGGAAGGTGGTCGCCTGGGGAGCGCGGGCGGCCCCGGCCCGCTGGGCCATGCGGTCGCGCAGCTCGACGGCCGCCCGGCGGCTGAAGGTGAGGACCAGGACGCGCTCGGGGTCCCCGCCCCGGGCCACTCGCTCGGCCACGGACTCGACGAGGGTGGTCGTCTTGCCGGTGCCCGGACCTGCGAGGACGAGGAGCGGGCCCGCCGCGTGGTCAACCACGGAGCGCTGCGAGGCGTCCAGAAGAGGAGGGTCCATGCGGGCAGGGGGGGTACGTACCAGTCGGTAAGCGCCACGGTTCCCCCGCCGCACCCAGGGGTGCGACAGGCCGCTGGTGGAGGAAGAGGAGCTCACGTGGTTCGCCGGTTCTGGTGGAAGTGCTGGTTGGCGGGCCACCGCGCGTGGCGGGCGGTGACCGCGGGGTGACGGGGACACGCGCAGCCGACGCTACGCCGACGAGTGAGGCGGAAGCAGGGCTTCCCCTTCTTCCCGCCGGCCACTCACGGCACTCGTGGCACTCATGCCTCTCGACTCACGAACGTACGTCATGCCGCCGGTGTGCCCCGATTCGCCCATACGGATCACGAGTCACACAGGAGGCCGTCCGATGGCGGAAGCTGTCAGGTGTGACCCTCCGCGCGATCACCGCCGTCCCACCGCGCCCGTCTCATGTCGATGCGCGGCAGGTGGCCCTCGGCGGCGCGGCTCGCCTCCCTCAACGGCGTGCCCTCCGCCCGGTAGTGTCCGAGCGCCCGTTGTTCGTGCCCCGGAAGCAGGACGCCGTCCGCGCGGACGACCCGCCACCACGGGGCGGCTCCCCCGTAGAGCGCCATCACCCGGCCGACCTGCCGCGGGCCACCCCGCTCCAGCCACTCGGCGACGTCCCCGTAAGTCATGACACGACCCGGCGGGATCAGTTCGGCGACGTCGAGGACCCGATCGGCGTAGTCGGGCAGCGCTTGCGCGGGCTCGTCCTGGTACCGGCCCCCCTCAGGGCTCTGCTCACTCATCCGCCCCATCCTGCCCCACCCCACCGACAACGGGCCGGGCGTGCTCCCGAGCGTTTCCCTCGCCCGGCAGGAGCGCGTCGGGCAGACTGTCCGACCCCGCATGTGCACCCTGATTGCCCCGTGTGCCGGTGCGGCATGCCACCATCGTGCGGGCGGTGACCGGTGATACGAGACCAAGAAGAGACCATGAAGCAGCAGGGTGCGCACCCCGAGGGCACGGAAGGCACCTCTGACGCTGCGTCGCGCCCGGGCACTGCGGACGACAGCGCGAAGGGGGCCGCGAAGAAGAACCGCGCGGCCGCCGAGGAGCCCGATTTCGCGCACATCGACGAGGTGGAGGGCGACGAACCGCTGCTCCCCGCGCGCGTGCACCGCCCTTCCGACCTGATGCGCCTGCTGGTGGGCGTGCTCGCCGTCGCGATCCTGATCGGGATCGCCGCGTTCGCGCACGGCACCACCTCGGGCCTCGAACAGGACATCAACAAGGGCACGGGGCAGGCGCCCGACCTGCTCATCAAGATCGCGGGCCTGGCCTCCAGCATCGCGATCCTGCTGGTGCCCGTCGCCTTCGCCATCGAGCGGCTGATCAAACGGGACGGACTGCGCATCGCCGACGGTGTGCTCGCGGCGGTCCTCGCACACGGTGTGACCCTCGCCACCGATCTGTGGGTCGCCCGGGCCGCCCCCGACTCGATCCAGGAGGCGCTCACCCAGCCCTCCCCCGGCGACATCCACGCGCTGACCGATCCCGTGCACGGTTACCTGGCCCCGGTCATCGCCTACATGACGGCCGTCGGCATGTCGCGCAGACCGCGATGGCGCGCGGTGCTGTGGGTCGTGCTGCTCCTCGACGCCTTCTCGATGCTCGTCACCGGGTACACGACCCCGTTCTCGATCATCCTGACCGTGCTGATCGGCTGGACCGTGGCCTACGGCACGCTGTACGCGGTCGGCTCGCCCAACGTCCGGCCCACCGGGCAGACGCTGATGGCCGGTCTGCGGACCGTCGGCTTCCGCCCCGTCAACGCCTCCCGCGAGGACACCTCGGACAACCCGGACACCGGGGACCGGGGCCGGCGCTACTTCGTCACGCTCGAGGACGGCCCGCCCCTGGACGTGACGGTGGTCGACCGGGAGCAGCAGGCCCAGGGCTTCTTCTACCGCGCCTGGCGCAACCTCACCCTGCGCGGCTTCGCCACCCGCAGCAGCCTCCAGTCGCTGCGGCAGGCCCTGGAGCAAGAGGCCCTGCTGGCGTACGCGGCGATCGCGGCCGGCGCCAACGCGCCCAAGCTGATCGCCACCTCCGAGCTCGGTCCCGACGCGGTGATGCTCGTCTACGAGCACAGCGGCGGACGCACCCTCGACTCGCTGCCGGACGAGGAGATCACCGACGATCTGCTGCGCGACACCTGGCACCAGGTGAAGGCCCTGCAGTCGCGGCGTATCGCGCATCGCAGGCTGGTGGGCGACGCGATCCTGGTGGATCGTTCCGGCATGGTGATCATCACCGACCTGCGCGTCGGCGAGATCGCGGCCGGTGATCTGCTGCTGCGCATGGACACCTCCCAGCTGCTGGTGACGCTCGGCCTCCGGGTGGGCGCCGAGCGGGCGGTCGCCTCGGCGGTGGGCGTGCTCGGTCCGGACGCGGTGGCGGACTGCCTGCCGATGCTCCAGCCCATCGCGCTCAGCCGCTCCACGCGCGCGACGCTGCGCAGACTGGCCCGGGAGCGGGCACAGCGCGAGCGCGACGCGGTCCTGGAGGCGTCCCGGCAGGCCAAGCAGGCCCGTCTGGAGGGGGACGCGGCGGAACCCGTGCCCGTCCTGGAGAAGCCCGACAAGAAGGCCGTACGGGCGGAGCAGCGCGCCGAGAAGCGGGCGATCGACGAGGCCCTGGAGGAGGCGCGCGAGGAGGACCTGCTCACGCAGATCCGGCACGCGGTGCTGCGGATCAGGCCACAGGCACCCGTCGAGCCGGCCCGGCTGGAGCGGGTGCGTCCGCGCACGCTGATGAGTTTCATGGCCGGCGCGATCGGCGCGTACTTCCTGCTGACGCAGCTCACGCACATCGAGTTCGGGCCGCTCATCGCCAACGCCGAGTGGGGCTGGGTCGCCGCGGCCGTGCTGTTCTCGATGTGCAGCTATGTGGCGGCGGCGATGGCGCTGCTGGGATTCGTGCCCGAGCGGGTGCCGTTCGTACGGACCGTGGCGGCGCAGGTCGCCGGCTCGTTCGTGAAGATCGTCGCCCCGGCGGCGGTGGGCGGTGTCGCCCTGAACACGCGCTTCCTCCAGCGCGCGGGAGTGCGGCCGGGGCTCGCGGTGGCCAGTGTCGGCGCGTCACAGCTGTTCGGCCTCGGCTGTCACATCCTGATGCTGCTGGCCTTCGGCTACCTGACCGGCACCGAGAAGACGCCGTCGCTGTCGCCCTCCCGGACGGTCATCGCCGGTCTGCTGACGGTGGCGGTGCTCGTGCTCGTGGTGACGTCGGTGCCGTTCCTGCGCAAGTTCGTCGCCACGCGCGTGCGGTCGCTGTTCGCGGGTGTCGTGCCGCGCATGCTGGACGTGCTGCAGCGGCCGCAGAAGCTGGTCACCGGCATCGGCGGCATGCTGCTGCTGACCGCCTGCTTCGTGATGTGCCTGGACGCGTCGATCCGCGCGTTCGGAGACGAGTCCACGTCGATCAGCCTCGCCAGCGTCGCCGTCGTCTTCCTCGCGGGCAACGCCCTGGGGTCGGCGGCGCCGACGCCGGGCGGTGTGGGCGCGGTCGAGGCGACGCTGACGGTAGGTCTGATCGCCGTCGGGCTCCCGAAGGAGGTCGCGGCACCGGCGGTCCTGCTGTTCCGCCTGCTGACGCTGTGGCTGCCCGTGCTGCCCGGTTGGCTGGCCTTCAACCACCTCACCCGCAAGCAGGCCCTCTGACCCGACCGGGCCAGCAGGCCCTCTCAGCCGACCTGGCCGGAAGCACGCCCTCCACATGGTCGGCACGGCAAGCAGGCCCTTTGGCCCTGACCGACCCTCCTACCCCTCTTACCTCGTACGGCACGCGTCCCGCGCGCCCCGTTCGGTACCGCCGCAGGATGGAAACATGCCATCCGTCCTCCCGCCGCGGGCCGCCGTCCTGACCGTCTCCGCCGTGCTGCTGTCCACCCTGCTGGCGGGGTGCGGCAACGACGCCCAGGACGAGGACCTCACGCGCCAGGAACTGAGCTGGAAGGCCTGCCCGGCCCCGGACGAAGCCCAGGGCGGAGGCGCCCCGCCCTCTCCCCTGCCGGACGACGGTGAGTGGCAGTGCGCCACCATGAAGGCCCCGCTCGACTGGGGCGACCCTGAGGGCGACACGATCGGCCTCGAACTGATCCGGGTCAGGACGACCGGCGCCGAGAACGAACGCGTCGGCTCGCTCATCTTCAACTTCGGTGGCCCCGGCGGCTCCGGCGTCACCTCGCTGCCCGCCTTCGCGGAGGGCTACGCGACCTTGCGCACCCGCTACGACCTGGTCAGCTTCGACCCGCGCGGGGTCGGTCGCAGCGACCCCGTGATCTGCGCGAACGACCAGCAGCTCGACGCCTACTTCCAGCAGGACGCCACCCCCGACGACGCCGCCGAACGTACCGAGCTCGTGGAGAACACCAAGGAGTTCAACGACGCCTGCGAGCAGAACTCGGAGCAGATCCTGCCGCACGTGCGCACCACCGACGCGGCGCACGACCTGGACCTGATGCGCCAGGTCCTCGGCGACGACAGGCTGCACTACTTCGGCATCTCCTACGGCACCGAACTGGGCGGCGTCTACGCCCACCTGTTCCCCAAACGGGTCGGCCGGGCCGTGTTCGACGCCGTCGTCGACCCGACGCAGGACTCCGAGCAGGGGTCGCTGGGGCAGGCCAAGGGCTTCCAGCTCGCGCTCGACAACTTCGCCGAGGACTGTGTGTCCAAGACCGAGGAGTGCCCGATCGGCGACAGCGCGCAGGACGTCAAGGACCGCATCGCCAGACTGCTGGACGACCTCGACCGCAAGCCGATCCAGGGCGTCTTCCCGCGCCAGCTGACCCAGACAGCGGCGACCAGCGGCATCGCGCAGGCCCTGTACTCGCAAGATTTCTGGGAGTTCCTCACCCAGGGTCTCGAAGAGGCCTACGACGGTGACGGCAGGATCCTGCTGCTGCTGTCCGACTCGATGAACGGGCGCAGCGAGAACGGCGAGTACAGCAACATCACCCCCGCCAATATCGCCATCAACTGCGCCGACGACAAACCCCGTTACGACACCGCCTACGTGGAGCGGAAGCTGCCCGAGTTCCGGGCCGCCTCCGACCTGTTCGGCGACTACATGGCGTGGTCCATGCTCAGCTGTACGGACTGGGCCGTGGCGGGCGCCGCAGACCACCCGGACGTGAGCGCTCCGGGCGCGGCGCCCATTCTGGTCGTCGGCAACACGGGAGACCCGGCAACGCCGTACGAGGGCGCCCGGGCGATGGCGAACGCGCTGGGCAAGGGCGTCGGGGTCGAGCTGACGTACCGGGGGCAGGGGCACGGCGCGTACGACAGCAAGAACAAGTGCGTGCAGGGCGCGGTGAACGGCTATCTGCTGGACGGAAAGGTGCCGCCGGCGGGGACCGTCTGCACCTGATACCCCAGCGATCCGAGATACCCCAGGTCAGAAGGTTATCCACAGGCTGAAACGGCCGACGCGGGATCTGCCTACCATGGCCTGACCGCCATCCGCGGCACAGAGCGGACGGCCTGCGAGGGGGGATGGGCAATGACGCGCTTCGTTCGATGGACGGCTCTGGCGGCCGTCTCGGCCCTGCTGGCCGCAGGCTGCAGCGGCGGTTCGTCCGACGACGGCAGGAGCGGGCTCTCCTGGGGCAGTTGCAAGGCCACTGCCGAAGGCCCCGCGCCGAGCAGCGACTGGCAGTGCGCGACGCTGAAGGTGCCGCTGGACTGGTCGGAGCCGGACGGTGAGACGATCGGCCTGGGGCTGATCCGCGCCAAGGCTCGCGGAGACAAGCGCGTCGGGTCGCTGTTGTTCAACTTCGGCGGCCCGGGCGCCTCGGGCGTGTCCATGATGCCGTCGTACGCCCCGACCGCCTCCTCGCTCCGCGAGCGCTACGACCTGGTGAGCTGGGACCCGCGCGGCGTGGGCGCAAGCGAGGGCGTGCGGTGCCGTGGCGACAAACAGATCCAGGCAGCCGAGTCGGTGGACGTCTCCCCCGACACCCCCGCCGAGGAGAAGGCGTACTTCGAGGACGCCGCCGACTTCGGCGAGGGCTGCCGGAAGAACGCCGGGAAGCTGATGGCGCACGTCTCGACCGCCGACTCGGCCCGCGACATGGACCGCATCCGGGAGGTCCTCGGCGACGCCAGGATGAACTACTTCGGCATCTCCTACGGCACCGAACTGGGCGGCACCTATGCCCACCTCTTCCCGAAGAAGGTCGGCCGCATGACGCTGGACGCGGTCGTCGACCCCGGCGCCGACACCGTGGGCCACGCCGAGAACCAGGCCAGGGGCTTCCAGCGCGCGCTGAACGGCTACCTGAAGTCGACGGGCCAGGACCCCGAGGAGGGCACACGCAAGATCGCGGGCCTGCTGCGGCGGATCGACGCCCGGCCTCTGGCGGCGGGCACGCCCGGGCGGAAGCTCACCCAGACCCTCGCGGTCACGGGCATCATCCTGCCGCTGTACAGCAGGGACAGCTGGCCGACGCTGACCAGCGCCCTCGAAGCGGCCGAGCAGGGCGACGGCTCGGAACTGCTGGCCCTCGCCGACCGCTACAACGAACGCGATCCGTCGGGGCGCTACGGCACGACGACCCACTCCCAACGGGTCATATCGTGCCTGGACGACAGGCAGCGGCCGACGGTGGCCGAGACGAAGCGGCTGCTGCCCCGGTTCGAGAAGATCTCCCCGGTCTTCGGGACGTTCCTCGGCTGGGACACGGCCGGCTGGTGCCACGACTGGCCGGAGCCCGGGCAGCACGACACTCCGGAAGTGAACGCCCCCGGCGCGGCACCGGTCCTGGTGGTCGGCAACACCGGCGACCCGGCCACTCCGTACGAGGGTGCGCGGAGGATGGCCGACGAGCTTGGCAAGGGCGTCGGAGTGATGCTCACCTGGCGGGGCGAGGGGCATGGCGCGTACGGCAGTGGGAGCGACTGCGTCGACTCCACGGTGAACGCGTACCTGCTGGACGGCGCGGTGCCGAAGGACGGCAAGGTCTGCTCATGACGGCGGCGGGGGCTCCACGCACCCGTGGTGCGCGAAGCCCCCGCCGCTCGGAGAGGGGGGACCGGTGCGGCTCAGTACACCGGCTTGGACGGCTCGATCTGGTTGACCCAGCCGATCACGCCACCGCCGACGTGCACCGCGTCCGAGAAGCCCGCGGACTTGAGGACCGCGAGGACTTCCGCACTGCGGACACCCGTCTTGCAATGCAGGACGATCTTCTTGTCCTGCGGGAGGCTCTCCAGGGCGGTGCCCATGAGGAACTCGTTCTTCGGGATCAGCCGGGCGCCCGGGATGGCGACGATCTCGTACTCGTTCGGCTCGCGGACGTCGATGATGTCGATGCTCTCGCCGTCGTCGATCCACTCCTTGAGCTGCTTGGGAGTGATCGTGGAGTCGGCGGCCGCCGCCTGGGCCTCCTCGGAGACGACGCCGCAGAAGGCCTCGTAGTCGATGAGCTCGGTGACGGTCGGGTTCTCGCCGCAGACCGCGCAGTTCGGGTCCTTGCGGACCTTGACCTGGCGGTACTGCATCTCCAGGGCGTCGTAGATCATCAGTCGGCCGACCAGCGGGTCACCGATGCCGGCGAGGAGCTTGATGGCCTCGTTGACCTGGATGGAGCCGATGGACGCGCACAGCACGCCCAGGACGCCGCCCTCGGCGCAGGAGGGGACCATGCCGGGGGGCGGGGGCTCCGGGTACAGGCAGCGGTAGCAGGGGCCGTGCTCGGACCAGAAGACGGACGCCTGTCCGTCGAAGCGGTAGATCGAGCCCCAGACGTACGGCTTGTTCAGCAGCACGCAAGCGTCGTTGACCAGGTAGCGGGTCGCGAAGTTGTCCGTGCCGTCGACGATCAGGTCGTACTGGCTGAAGATCTCCATCACGTTGTCGGCCTCGAGCCGCTCCTCGTGAAGGATCACGTCCACGTACGGGTTGATGCCCTTGACGCTGTCGCGGGCGGACTCCGCCTTGGAGCGGCCGATGTCGGCCTGGCTGTGGATGATCTGGCGCTGCAGGTTCGACTCGTCGACCTCGTCGAACTCCACGATGCCGAGGGTGCCGACGCCCGCGGCGGCCAGGTACATCAGCGCCGGCGAGCCCAGGCCGCCGGCGCCCACACACAGCACCTTGGCGTTCTTCAGCCGCTTCTGCCCGTCCATCCCGACGTCGGGGATGATCAGGTGGCGGGAGTACCTGCGGACCTCGTCTACGGTGAGCTCGGAAGCCGGCTCGACCAGGGGTGGCAGCGACACGGGGACTCCGTTGGTCGGTCAATCACTACGGTTGTTCTCCCCGTAACAGTGCCATGCCCTTTTTCATTCCGAGACACCTGTTCCGACACGCGAGACGAACTCGTCCCAGTAGCCGGGCATGGCCTCCCAGGGCTCGACGCCCCCGTCGCCGTCCGTGTGGTCCGTGATCCAGACCGTCGCGGCTCCCTGCCAGCTCGCGATCCGCAACGCCTCGGTCAGGTGGGAGCGGGGCACGCCGTGGACGAAGTGGCAGAAGCGCTCGGGCGAATGGTCTGCGGTCCACTCGGCCACCTGCGACCAGCGGTAGTCGCTCCAGGGCCCGGAGAAGGTGACCAGCTGGTCGGCGAGTTCGACATAGCCGGGGTGCGGGTGGATGCCGTGGCCGAGGACGATGTGGGCAGCGTCACGGACCACGCGGAGCGCGGCGACCGTGCGGCGAACCTCGGGCAGCCGGGCGTGGTCCGCCGGGCAGCGCTCCAGGAGGAAGCCGTCGACCTGGTACCAGTCGACGAACCGGTGGGCGTCCGAGATCAGCTCGCCGAAGTTGCGGGTGCCGTACCGGGTGTCGAGGTGGCCGAGGACGCGGATGCCCGCGTTGCGCAGACGGCCGGCCGCCTCCAGGCAGTGCGGGTCGGGGCGGGCGCCGGGACCGTCGGACACGTTGAGGACCACCCAGTGCAGCGGGGTGCCGGGGCGGGTCAGCTCGCCCCACTCGGTGGGGGCG
>NZ_POUC01000809.1 GCF_002891435.1 Streptomyces cahuitamycinicus | reverse complement strand
CGCTTGAATCCCCGCCCGTTCTCGTCAGACCAGTGGGTGGGCCGCCAGAAGGTCGCCCAGGGCCTCTTCGTGTGCCGAGGCGGGGCCGAGTGACAGTTCCAGGTGCTTGGCCCAGGCGTGGTAGCGGTGCAGGGGGTAGTCGACGTCGGCGCCGAACCCGCCGTGCAGGTGCTGCGCGGTTTGCACGACCCGGCGTACGCCCTCCGCCGCCCAGATCTTCGCGACCGCCACGTCCCCGGCGGCGGGCAGCGGGCCCGGGGCCCCGGAGGCGATCCGCCACGCGGCCTGCCACAGCGTGGCCTCCATCGCGCGCAGGTCGATGTAGCGGTCGGCGGCCTGCACGGCGACGGCCTGGAAGGTCGCGATCGGGAACCCGAACTGCTCCCGCTTGCCCGTGTAGTCGCCGGTCATTTGCAGCACGCGCTCTCCGAGGCCGAGCGCCAGCGCACACGTGCCTGTGGCCAGCAGATCCCGCAGCCACTCCCACGCCCCGTCGGCGTCGATCACGTCCCGGGCGGCGAGCCGTGCCGACTCCAGCCGCAGCTCGCCGAGCCGCTCGCCGCTGGTGGAGAACTGCTCGGCGAGGACGGTTCCCTCGTGGCCGTGCGGCACGAGGGCCAGCACGGTCCGGCCGGTCCCGGTGTGCGCGGGAACGAGCGTGATGTCCGCGTCGTGGGCCCACGGCACCGCTGTCTGGACCCCGTCCAGCACCCAGGTCCCGCCGTCCTGCCGGGCGGTCACGGCCTGCTCGGCCGGGTCGTGGCCGGTGCGGCCGTGCGCGGCGACGGTCAGCACGCTCTCGCCCCGGCCGGCCCGGGCGAGCAGGTCCGCCTTCGCCTCTTCGCTGCCGTAGGCCTGGACGGCCGCCGCTGCCGCGCTGCTCTCCAGCAGGGGCACCCTGGCCAGGACGCGGGCCGACTCCCGCAGCACCAGGCACAGCGCGATGGCGTCCAGGCCGGCCCCGCCGTACCGGGCGTCGAGCAGCAGGCTCAGCAGGTCCGCGTCGGCGAGTTTGGCCCACAGGGCCTGGTCGTAGTTCTCGGCGACGGCGCCGGGGGTGAGGGCCGGGCTGGGCACGGCGTCGGGCGCGACCCCGGCGAACACGCCCCTCGCCGCCTCGGCCGCAGCCTGCTGCTCCTCGGTAAAGGTGAAGTCCACGGTGCCTGTCCTTCCGGCGATCCCGTTGAGCTGACGGGGCGTCAAGATAGAACAGGTTCTAGAAGAAGGGAATGGGTGTACGGACGGGCGCCGTAGGGTGTCACTCTCGTGGACGACCGGCCCGGGCACCCTGTGGATAACCTGCGGGGGTCCCCTGTGGACCAGGGGGACCGCGGTCCCGACCGGTCGCGCTCGCCGTACGGTCGGCCTCCGCGGTGTGGCGACGGCCACGGCGGGACCTGCGGGCAGGGGATGTGCCCGGGTGGGCGTTCTGAGTACCGTGCCGGTGCCGACGCCGCGCAGTGCCGCGCGGGCGGTGCGACGCCCTCGCGGCCGGGCGGACGGAACTACGGACCGGGATCGTGGAACGGGGCGGAATGGACGCGTACGACGAGGGCTCGGACGCCCGGCACGGCCCGAACGTGCCGAGCCGGCCGGTCCCGCCCGGGGAGGGCCGGG
>NZ_POUC01000808.1 GCF_002891435.1 Streptomyces cahuitamycinicus | reverse complement strand
GGCGGGGGCGGCTGTCGCGGGGGCCGCGGCGCCGAGCAGGGCGGCGGCGGTGGCGCCGGCGGCCACGCCGAGCATGCCCCGTCTGCTGAGGCGGTGGCTGAGTTCGGGGTCGGGCTGGGAGAAGCGGCTCATGCGTGGAACTCCTCGTGATCGCGGGGCGTTGTCAGTGGTGAGTGCTTCACTTGTGACCAGTCGGGACTGAGGGCTATGGCCTCTACGGTTTCTACGGCCTCAGGCGAGACCGGCGAGTCGGAGCAGCAGTGACTTCACATCGGTGGCCGCGACGCGGTCGCCGACAGCACGGGGGGTGGAGCAGATGAGGAGCGGACCGTCGTCGTCGCTCTGCGGAAGGCGGCCGTGGCTGCCGCGAATAGGTGAGGGGTCCAGGGGCACGACCGCCATGCGGTAGCGCATGCCGAGTTTCTTGCGCGCCAGGGCGGTGGCCGCCTTGACCTTGACGTAGGGGTCGAGGGGATCCATGAAGAGCTCGACCGGGTCGTAGCCGGGCTTGCGGTGGATCTCGACGAGTTGCGCGAAGTCGGGCGCGCGGTCGTCGTCGAGCCAGTAGTAGTACGTGAACCAGGCGTCGGGTTCCGCCACGGCGACGAGTTCGCCCGCGCGCGGATGGTCGAGGTGATGGGCCTTCTTGCCCTCGTCGTCGAGGAGTTGCTCGATGCCGGGCAGGCCGTCCAGGGCCGCCCGGGTGGCGTCGAGGTCCTCGGGACGGCGCACATAGACATGGGCGATCTGGTGGTCGGCGACCGCGAAGGCGCGCGATGCCATCGGGTCGAGGTACTCCATGCCGTCCTGCGTGTGCACCTCCAGCAGGCCGGCGCGGCGCAGGGCGCGGTTGATGTCGACGTGCCGGTTCACCCGGGTGATGCCGTACTCGGACAGTGCGACGACGGTACGGCCCTCGGCGCGGGCCTCGTCCAGCAGCGGGGCCAGGGCGGCGTCCAGGTCGGCGGCCGCCTTCAGGGAGCGCGGGTCGTCGGGGCCGAAGCGCTGCAGGTCGTAGTCGAGATGAGGGAGGTAGCAGAGCGTCAGGTCGGGGTGCCGGGTACGGATGATGTGGCGGGTCGCGTCGATGATCCACCGGCTGGAGACGAGGTCCGCTCCGGGGCCCCAGAAGCGAAAGAGGGGGAACGTGCCGAGTTCTTCGGTGAGTTCGTCGTGCAGCGCGGCCGGCCTGGTGTAGCAGTCGGGTTCCTTGCGGCCGTCGGCGTAGTAGACCGGGCGGGGGGTGACGGTGATGTCGGTGTCGGCACCCATGGCGTACCACCAGCAGATGTTGGCGACGGTGTAGCCGGGGTGGGCGCGGCGGGCGGCGTCCCAGAGTTTGTCGCCGGCCACGAGCCCGTTGTGCTGGCGCCACAGGAGGACGTCGCCGAGTTCGCGGAAGTACCAGCCGTTGCCGACGATGCCGTGTTCGGAAGGCATGGTGCCGGTGAGGAACGTGGACTGGGCGGCGCAGGTGACGGCGGGCAGGACGGTGCCGAGCGGGGCGCGGGAGCCGGACTGGCCGAGCGCCCTGAGGTGGGGCATGTGGTCGAGGAGACGGGGGGTGAGGCCGACGACGTCGAGGACGAGGAGCGGGGTGGGGCGGTCCTCGGCGGCCGGGAGCGGGGCGGCCG
>NZ_POUC01000807.1 GCF_002891435.1 Streptomyces cahuitamycinicus | reverse complement strand
CCATGATGGCCGGAGACGGGGTATCAACATATCTGGCGTTGACTTTTGGCACGCTGTTGAGTTCTCAAGGAACGGTCGCTTCCTTTGTACTCACCCTCTCGGGCTTTCCTCCGGGCGCTTCCCTTCGGTCTTGCGTTTCCGACTCTATCAGATCTTTCCGATCCGATTTCCTCGGTGCTTTCCAGGTTCCCGCTCCCGCGTTTCCCTTTCCGGCGGTTCCGACTCTATCAGATCCTTTCGGGCCTGATCCCCGGTCAGCGGGGTTTGTCTTTGCGGCTGTTGGGCCGTTCCGACGAGTGAGACTTTAGCGGATTCCCCGGCTCCCGAGCCAATCGGGGGCCGCGTCCTTTCGAACGGGGATTCCTCATTCCATAAATACACATGCCAATGAAGCGACGACAGACGTGCTGCGCGTCGAATAGTGGTTGGTACCTGCGGATTGGCTGCCCGGGGACCGACCGGAGTCGGCGCTCACGTCGGGCAACTCGGAGAACACTACGGATGGGGGTAGGGCGTGTCAACTCGGGGGCGGGCGGCACTCCGGCGGCGTACTGTGGGCCGCATGACGACGCGTACGTGCATCGGACTCTGGTGGGCCGCCTGACGGCGGCCGTTCTCACGTATGCACTCGACGGCCGCCGCTTCGGCGGCCGTTTTTGATTCTCCCTCCCGGCACCACGGAGGGGCGGCCGCCCGGAGCGGCGGTCCCGACCAGGAGGTGGAGAAGAGATGACACGGGTCTTCAGCGGGGTCAAGCCGACGGGGCATCTGACGCTGGGGAACTACCTGGGGGCCATGCGGCGGTGGGCCGCGGTCGACCAGCACGAGGCCGACGCGCTGTTCTGCGTCGTCGATCTGCATGCCCTGACCGTCGACCACGATCCCGCGCGGGTGCGCAGGCTGAGCCGGCAGGCAGCGACGCTGTTGCTGGCGGCCGGGCTGGATCCGAAGCTCTGCACGGTGTTCGTGCAGAGCCATGTGGACGAGCACGCCCGGCTGTCGTACGTGCTGGAGTGCGTGGCCACCGACGGTGAGATGCGGCGGATGATCCAGTACAAGGAGAAGGCGGCGCGGGAGCAGCGGCGGGGCGGGAGTGTGCGGCTGTCGCTGTTGACGTATCCGGTGCTGATGGCGGCGGACATCCTGGCGTACCGGGCCGGCGAGGTGCCGGTCGGGAACGATCAGCGGCAGCACGTGGAGCTGGCGCGGGATCTCGCCGTGCGGTTCAACCAGCGCTACGGGCACACGTTCGTGGTGCCGCGGGCGACGCGGCCGGGGGTGGCGGCTCGGGTGATGAATCTGCAGGATCCGGCGTCGAAGATGGGCAAGAGCGACGACGTCGGGCCGGGGATCGTCTATCTGCTGGACGAGCCGGACGTGGTGCGCAAGAAGGTCATGCGGGCCGTGACCGACAGTGGGCGGGAGGTCGTGTACGACCGGGAGGCCCGGCCGGGGCTCGCCAATCTGCTGGAGATCCTCGCGGCGTGCACGGGTGGGGAGCCCGAGCTGTTGAGTGGCTCTTACACGTCGTACGGGGACTTGAAGAAGGACACCGCGGAGGCTGTGGTCGAGGTGCTCCGGCCCTTGCAGGAGAGGCACAAGGAGTTGTGTGCCGATCCCGGTCATGTGGAGGGGGTGCTGCGGGACGGGGC
>NZ_POUC01000806.1 GCF_002891435.1 Streptomyces cahuitamycinicus | reverse complement strand
GGAAGCCGTAGCCGTCCTGCGGGGTCGGGGCGGGGGCGCCCTGTTGTGGGAAGCCGTAGCCGCCCTGGGCGTTCGGCGCGGCCGGGGTCTGGGCCCCCGGGTGCGGGAAACCGTAAGCCCCGGGCTGCGGTACGGGCTGGGCGGGCGGCTGGTTGGGCGGCGTCGGTGCGGGCTGCTGGTTCCATGCGGCAGGCGCGGGCTGCGGCGCCTGCGGCTGGAACGGCGGCTGCTGTGCCGGGACGTAGGGCTGCGGCGGCACCGGAGGCTGTCCCTGGGCGGCCGTCGGCTGCGGCTGAGCGGGCGCGTCTGCGCCCGTGGGCCGGGCCTGGGGCTGCTGCGGCGGCGGCGCGGGCCACTCGCCCGCCGGGGCCGGAGCGGCCGGCTGGTACGACGGCGGCAGCGGTGGCACGCCTTGCGGGGGCGGGGGAGCGGAGTCGGACGGAGCGCTCTGCTGGGCATCGGGCGAGGCCGGTACGGCCGGTGCGGCGTTCTCCGGCTCGTTCTGCGCGGGAGCGGCGTCGGCGGGAGGTGCGTCGGCCGGCTCGGCGGCAGGCGCCACCGAGTTTTCGCGCTCCTGCTCTGCCCCGGCCGGCGCCGCGTCGTCAGGCTCGTCGGAGTCCCGCTGCGCGTCGTCGGGCTGTGCCTGCTCGGCCTCGGCGTCGTCGCCCTCGGCATCCTTGGCCTCGGCGTCCCCCGGCCCGGCGTCCGGGGTCTCGGTTCCCTCGGGTGCTGCGACCTGCGGCTCAAGGGCCTCGGGGGCCGCGTCCTCGGCCTGCGGCCGGGTGTCCTGCGGCTCAGGCTCCTCGATGGGCGGCACGTCGGTGAAGGAATCCGCGTCCAGCGCGTACTCCGAAACCGCGGCGGAGTCGTCGGCCTGCGCACCGGGGCCTTCGTCCTCCATGTCATCGGCACGGGTCCTGCTGCCGGCCCCGTCGGCGTCCTTCGCCTCGGTGACGTCGGGTGCCTCGGGCGCGGAAACCGCCTGAGCAGCGGCATGCTCCTCGATCTCCCGCTTCAGGGCGACGGCGGAGAAGCGCATGGTGGCACCACTCTCCAGATCGCCGTTCTCCGGCTCCGCGGCATCACCGGAGGCCGCCGCGGCCGGAGCCTCGGAGGTGGCCGGAGTTCCGGGGCCGGCCGGAGCCTCGGAAGTGGTCGGAGTCCCGGGGGTGGCCGGAGTCTCCGGAGCGGCAGGCGGAGTCGCCGCAGCCTCGGGAACGGCCGGTGCCTCCGGCGGAGCCGGCGGCGTCCACGGCGACTGAAAGCCACCGACGGGGATGTTCGGCACAGCCGTGGGAGAGGCCGCGCCACCCGCGGGCGCCTCGGTCTGCCCCTGCGGCAGGCCCTCCGGCTGCGAGCCCTGCGGCTGCGAACCCTCCGGCTGCGAGCCCTGTGGCTCGAACCCGCTCCCCATCGGAAGCCTGGGCACGGCCGAGGGTCCCTCCGAAGAAGGCGCGGGCGGCGCCGGCGGCGTGGAGGGCGTCCCCGTCGCGGGCGCGGGAGGGGTGAACGGAGCGCCCGGAGCGGGCGTCGGCGCGGGCGGGGTGAAGGGCGCCCCGGGCGCCGGAGCCGGTGCGGAGGCCTGCCCCGGCACGGACGGCGGAAGGGACGAAGGTCCACCGGAAGGGTTGGCATGGGGCGGCGGAGTCAGTCCGGGGA
>NZ_POUC01000805.1 GCF_002891435.1 Streptomyces cahuitamycinicus | reverse complement strand
CGGCCTGGCACCGCGTCCGCACCTCGATGACGCGGCGGGAGTGGACCGGGGTCGGGGGGATGGCGGCCTTCATCCTGGCCCTGCACGTGATCGGCTGGTTCACCCTCGTCGCCGTCGTCGCTCCGGAGCACCACGCCATCGGCACGCAGACCTTCGGCGTCGGCATCGGAGTCACCGCCTACACACTCGGCATGCGGCACGCCTTCGACGCCGACCACATCGCCGCCATCGACAACACCACCCGCAAGCTGATGGGGCAGGGGCGGCGGCCGCTGTCGGTCGGCTTCTGGTTCTCCCTCGGCCACTCCAGCGTCGTCTTCGCCCTGGCCTTCCTGCTCACCCTCGGGGTGAAGAGCCTGGCCGGGCCGGTCCGCGACGACGGCTCCGCACTGCACGACGTCACCGGCCTGATCGGCACGGCCGTGTCCGGGGCGTTCCTCTACCTCATCGCGGGCGTCAACCTCGTCATCCTGGCCGGCATCTGGAAGGTGTTCCGCGCCATGCGCTCGGGCCGCTACGACGAGGCCGCCCTGGAGGAGCGGCTGGACAGCCGCGGCTTGATGAACCGCCTGCTCGGCCGGGTGACGAGATCGGTCTCCAAGCCCTGGCAGATGTACCCGCTGGGCCTGCTGTTCGGCCTCGGCTTCGACACCGCCACCGAGATCGCCCTGCTCGTCCTGGCCGGCTCCGGCGCCGCCTCCGGACTGCCCTGGTACGCGATCCTGTGCCTGCCCGTCCTGTTCGCCGCGGGGATGTGCCTCCTCGACACCATCGACGGCTCGTTCATGAACTTCGCCTACGGCTGGGCCTTCTCCAAGCCGGTCCGCAAGGTCTACTACAACCTCACCATCACCGGCCTGTCCGTCGCCGTGGCCCTCCTCATCGGCTCGGTCGAACTCCTCGGCCTCCTCGCCGAACAGCTCGCACTGCACGGCCCCTTCTGGGACTGGGTCTCCGGCCTCGACCTCAACATCCTCGGCTACGTCGTCGTCGCCCTGTTCTTCGCCACGTGGGTGGTGGCGCTCGTGGTGTGGAGGGTCGGGCGCATCGAGGAGAAGTGGTCGGGAGAACTGGCCCCTCCTCAGCGCCCGTAGCAGCCGCTCACGTCCCCAGCCGCAGTTCCTTGCGCCACTTGACGATCTGCTTCTCCGCATCCCCCGTGTACGACCACGGGGTGCGGGTCGCGCGGGGCCCCAGCATGCCCAGCAGGACGCCCGCGAGGTCCTTGGCACCGGCGTAACAGGCCGCGTGGGCCAGATAGCTGAAGTCGCGGAGTTCGGCGGGCGCGATCCCGAGCTCCGTCCGGCTCATGACCCAGCGCTGCCAGGTACGCCGCAGGTCACTCGCCGCACCGTCGTGGTTCCAGTGCTGTGAGAGGCCTACAGCGGAGTGCCTGCCCTGTGCCGCGTCCAGGGCGAACCGGTACTCCTCGACGCGGGCGTACTGCACCAGCACGGGCAGCGGACAGCCGGGCGGCGCCACCCCGGCCGCGTCCCGGGCGAAGTCGTACATCAGGCCGTGCGTGCCGTGCCAGCGTGCCGAGTAGTAGTGCAGGACCTGCAAGTGTCCCTCGACGCTGTATGGATCGCGCCCGTGCAGGCGGGCAGGCCGCCCCGGGGCGTTGGAGGGGGGTGGGGTGGAGCTCGCCGCCGGACGGAGGA
>NZ_POUC01000804.1 GCF_002891435.1 Streptomyces cahuitamycinicus | reverse complement strand
AGGCGTATCCTCCCGGCCCGCCCGGCGGTCCCGGCCCCTCAGTACCGCGGATGCACCGGTCAGTACCGCGGATGCACCAGCGTCGACGCCGGCAGTCCCGCGATCCGCGTCCCGCGCGCCGCCCGCTCCCCCGCGGCGAGGGACGCCTCCGTCAGGACACTCGGCCGCGGCCCGTCCGGGTCGAACCGCAGCCGTGGGTCCGTGCGGGCGGCCAGGACGAAACCCCAGTCCCGGGGCGCCCGGGAGCGCCCGACGGGGGTGCGGTCGGGCCCGGCGGCAGAGACGGTGTGGCGGCCGCCCGTGCCGTACGGGGCGGTGCGCAGACCGGCCGCGCGCAGGGTCGCCTCGACGGTCCAGTACACGCGCGGGCCGGCCGCGACCGGGCCGGCGTGCACCACGAGCCGACCGCCGGGGGCGAGCACGCGCCGGGCCAGGCCGTAGAACTCCTGCGAGTACAGCTTCGTACTCGCCGTGATGCGCGGATCCGGCAGGTCCGAGACGACCACGTCGTAGGCCGCCGGGGTCGCGCCGCGCAGCCGGCCGAAGGCGTCCTCGGTCGTCACGTGTACGCGCGGGTCACCGAACACGTGCTGGTTGAGCGCGGACAGGGCCGGGTCGGTGCGGGCCAGCCGGACCACCTCGGCGTCGAGTTCGACGACGTCGACCCGGTCGACTCCCGGGTGGCGCAGCACCTCGCGGGCGGCGAGGCCGTCCCCGCCGCCGAGGATCAGCACGCGTGCGTGCGGTCCGCTCATCGCGGGGTGGACGAGGGCCTCGTGGTAGCGCAGTTCGTCACGTTCGCTGACCCGCAGCCGGCCGTCGAGGAACAGGGCGAGGGGCCGCCCGTGCGTGCCGCCGGTGAGGACGACCTCCTGGACTCCGGTCCGGAGCGCCACGCGGACGTCCCCGCCGTACACCGCCTGGCGCGCGGCCCGTTCGAAGTCGTCGACGAGGACGGCGGCCGTGGCGAGGCTCGTGAGGACGAGGGCGTTGCCGAGCAGCAGCAGCCACCTGGCGCGCCGGGTCAGGTCCCGGCGGAACAGACCGAGCACCAGCGCGCCGCCGACGACCGCGTTGACCGCGCCGGTGAGCAGGGCCCCGGTCAACTGCCCGAGGAACGGCAGCAGGAGGAAGGGGAAGGCGAGGCCGCCGACGAGGGCACCGACGTAGTCGGCGGCGGACAGGTCGGCCACCGCACCGCCCGCGTCCTGGCGGCGGATGCGCTGGATCAGCTCCATCAGCAGCGGGACTTCGGCGCCGATGAGCAGCCCGGTGGCGAGGGAGAAGGCGACCAGCAGGAAGCGCGGCCCGTTGGCCCACATCCCGCCCCAGTCGCCGGTCCAGGCGAACACCGCGTACAGGGCCATCGCGCTGCACCCGCCGACGAGCGCGAGGGTGGCCTCGACGGCGCCGAAGCCGGCCGCGGCGAGCGGGCGCAGCCGCTTCGCGGCGAGGGAGCCGATGCCCATCGCGAAGACCATGACGGACAGCACGACGGACGCCTGGGTGACGGAGTCGCCCATCAAGTACGAGGCGAGCGCGACGAGTTCGAGCTCGTACACCAGTCCGCAGGCCGCGCAGACGAACACGCCCGCGAGAACCAGGAACCGTCCGGTGCCGGGCCGGACGGGCAGTCGCGCCGGGTCGGCGGGGCCGTCCGGGGCCTGTCTCTTATAC
>NZ_POUC01000803.1 GCF_002891435.1 Streptomyces cahuitamycinicus | reverse complement strand
GGTCTCAGGCGCCGGGGACCCACAGTGGAGGTGCGCGGGCGGGACACCAAGCGCCGCGGCTCGGCAGCGGAGGTGCGGGCGCGGGGCCGGAAGCGCCGCGGAAGTGGGGGCAGGGCAGCGATGCCCGGCCCGCGGGCAGCGGTGCCTCCCTTGCCGGCAGCGGGGGCGAAGCCCTCTCGGCGGACGGCTGGAGCGACGGGCCGCCCCCGGGCAGCCGGGGCGAAGCACCCTCCGGGGGCCACCGGAGTGACGTGCCGCCGCCAGGCGTGGGAGGTGCGGCCCACGCGGGGGACCACCGGAACGATGTGCCCACCCCGGCCAACCAGGGCGAAGCCCCCTCCGCGAGCCGCCGAACCGACATGCCCACCCCGGGCAGCCGGGCCGAAGCCTCCTCCGGCAGCCGCCGAAACACCGCGCCACCCCCGGGCAAACAGGGCGAAGCCCTCTCCGCGAGCCGCCGGAGTGAGGTGCCGCCCCAGGGTGCGGGGGGCGCGGCCCATGCGGGGGACGGCTGGAGTGAGGTGCCGCCCGGAGGCACCGGGAGCGATGCCCCTCGGCAGACGGCCGACGGTGGATCGCGGCCCGGGCCCACCGGGGCCGCCCAGACCCCCTCCGGGGCGCACAGCACGCGTACCCGGCAGCACGATGCCGCTCACGGTTCGCCGCCCCTGACCTCTCCCGGAGCCCCAGCCGACGCCGTGCGGCAACGCGATGCGGGAAGGCCTGCGCGCGGCACCGGCGACACGCACGCGGGCGGTTCCGGGATCGCGGCGGTCGACCACGCGGGCCCGGACGGCGCCGCAGCTGCGTACGACACCGGCCCCGCGTACAACATAGACCCCGCATACAACACCGGTCCCGCGGACGGAACCGGTCCGCGCCGCCGGCCTCAGGGCGGGCCGGCTGCTCCCACCGGTACCGACGACCCCGCCCTCGCGGACCAGCGCGCCGGGCGCGGGCGCAAAGGCACTCCCCTGCGCGGCACCGACGTGCCCCCGGGGAGCCGCAGGCGTGGCGGGCTCGGGGCGTGGGCCCGGCGGCTGGCCGGAGGAGGGCGTGGCGAGCAGGCGGCGGAGCCCCGTGAGGCATATGAGGACGGCTCGGCCGCGGTGGTGGCGGAGCAGCACCCGGTCGTCGTGTCGGCCGCGCCGGAGACGTGGCCGGACCCGGCCACGCTGCTGCTCACGACCCTGGGGCCCGGGCCGCGGCTGTGGGAGCGCGGCCCCGGCCACCCGGAGGCACTCGCCGTGCGCCTCGGTACGGCCGACCGGGCGGCGCCGGACGGCTCGGGCCTGCTGCCCGCCGTCCCCGTGACCGCCGGGCTGCGCGAGGTCGGCGCCCTGGGCCTGGCCGGGCCACGGGCGCGGCTGGCCGGGCTGGCCCGGACCGTGCTGGCCCAGCTCACCGCGCTGCACTCCCCGGACATGCTGGAGATCGTCCTGATCGCCGCCGACCGCTCCCGCCCTCTTGAGGAGCGCACCGCCGAGTGGTCCTGGCTGGGCTGGCTGCCGCACGTGCGCCCGGGGCACGGGCAGGACTGCCGGCTGCTGCTGGCCCTCGACCGCGAGCAGGCCGCGGCCCGCACCGACGAACTCACCCGCCGCCTGGAGGACCAGCTGGCGGACGTGGCCGCGGGAGGCGGCGCACAGCCCACCGGTACCGCTTCGTCCCCCGCCCCGGTCATCCCGGCCC
>NZ_POUC01000802.1 GCF_002891435.1 Streptomyces cahuitamycinicus | reverse complement strand
TTCTTCGAGGTGAGGGGCTTCTTCCAGTGCTGGTCGCCCCACATCGACGTGTACGCCGGGTCCACGGCAACGATGGAGAGGCCGTGTTCGGACGCCATGGACACGAGCCGGGCCTTGAGCTTGCCGGTGGGGATGCCGGAGACGAGCTGCCGGAAGCGCTTGCGTCTGCCGTGCTTCTCGCGGGTCTTCTCGGCGGCGAAGTCCAGGTTCTCCAGGCCGATGGCTTTGACGCCGCACCGGTCGGCCCAGCGCAGCAATTGGCTGATGGCGTGCCGGACCTGGGCGTCACGATGGTCTGCGTTGCCGGACAGGTTGTAGAAGAACCGCTTGGGGTCGCCGACCGGGTTGCCGTGCCGGTCGAGCCGGTAGGCGGCGAAGTGGTCGGCGTTGGTGTCCACGCCGATCATGC
This sequence comes from Streptomyces cahuitamycinicus, assembly GCF_002891435.1. GTDB lineage: Bacteria > Actinomycetota > Actinomycetes > Streptomycetales > Streptomycetaceae > Streptomyces > Streptomyces cahuitamycinicus. The sequence continues at coordinate 1,293 of NZ_POUC01000802.1, read as the reverse complement.
CCTCAGAGCGCGCCGTCTGGAGCGGGACGGTCTGGACAGCGGGCCGTGTCCATGACGCTGTCAGGTACCAGCGGCCCCGCTCCGCGTCCAGGTGGATGCGGTAGGCCACGGCCCGGTTGTCTTCGATCCGGTCGCGCCACTCGGCTGACCGGTGCCGGAACTGCACGCGGGCGGCGAGGACGTACCGGCCGTGCTTGCTGTTGGCCAGGTGGTCGAGCGGGGCGGGAAGCCTGATGCCGACCTCGCCGTCCGGGGTGACGCGGATGGTTTCGTTGCCGAAGCGTTTGCCCGACTCGCCGTCGGCGGCGAGGAACCACCGTTCGGCTTCCCACCGCTGGCGCCACTGCTCGGCGGTGAGCTGGGCGGCTTGGAGGTTGTGACGGTTGTTGATCAGGCGCCGGCCGCCGCGTGCGACGTGCACGACACCGGCCTCACGCTCGGCGCGGGCCACGTCCAGGCGGTGTTCCAGGGTCGCCAGACGGCGGGACTTGTTGAACCACTCGCCCCGGCTGCGGTATCCGCCGGGTGCCCGCTTGGTGCCCTTCTGGCCGATCGGCTGGGAGAGGCGGTGCATCAGCGTCCGCACACCGGCCTCAAGCGCTTGGATGTGGGCGAGCTGACAGCGGCGGGACAGCGCCCACTGATCGTGAGTGGCCTTCGTGATCGAACCGGCCCACCGGGACGAGGAACCGGCCGTCAAACCCTGCTTCCGGGCGGCCCACGTGTCGCTGTTGTGGGCCAGTCCGTCAGCGCAGCGGTTCTTGAGGTCCAGCGAGGCGAGGCGTCCGAGGTGTGCACCGGCCAGCCGCAACACCTTGTCGTCCACGTCGGTGAGGTGCTTGAGACGGTCGCGAATCGCCACCCCGGACGGCCCGGGCGCGACGAACGGCGCGTCGATGGTGCGCAGCTGCTTCTTCTTCGGCTCACTCATCGCCGGCCGCCGCTTCGAGAGCCTTCCTCGCCCGGTTCTTCGCCGACCGACGGCCGTACAGGCGGGCGCAGAACGATGTCAGCACCTCCACCATGTCTTGGACCAGGTCGTCTTCGACTTCGCCGTCGTCCAGGACGACGAGTCGGCGACCAGTCGCGGACAGGGCGGCCTCGATCAGCTCTACGTTCATCCGGCCGAGTCGGTCTTTGTGCTCGACCACGACCGTGGTCACCGCCGGGTCGGCCAGCAGCCGCTTCGCCTTCACGCGGCAGCCGTTCATACCCGAGGCGATCTCGGATTCGATCCGCACCACCTTCTGCCCGGCCTTCGCCGCCCATGCCTCCAGGCGAGCGGTCTGCCGC
>NZ_POUC01000801.1 GCF_002891435.1 Streptomyces cahuitamycinicus | reverse complement strand
CCACCCACAAGCCCTGCCCCGAACCCTCGGACCACCGCGAACGCCACCACACCGAGTGCGAAGCGGCACCGGTCCAGCGCGGGGTACGGGCCGGTGACGGCGGCGCCTTCACCGACTCCGTGCCCGCCCTGGCCGCGGGCGGGGTGCTGATCGCGGGCGCGTTCGCAGCCGCCGTGCACCGGCTGCGCAACCGGGAGAGCGACCCCCGCCGCTGACCCGCCCGGCCCGTACCGGCGCGCCGGAACGATCCGGTTTCCCCGGCCCGGCCCCGCTCATGCTGTGACGGTCACGACTGGGCCGGGTGCCCATGGGGCGGCGGCACTCTGGGTACTCAGGTGCCGAAGGCAACAACGACACGACACGGCGGCACCAGGCACTGGCACTGCGGAGGTACGGATGCGGCGCACGGCCCCCGAAGGTCACGGCCCCGTCCGGTTCGGGCCGCCGCTCCCCGAGGACGGGCTGCCCGTCCTGCCGGAGCTGTCCGCGGTGCTCGCCGCCGCGGCGTCCCGCGGCGGCCACGAGCCGGTCGGCGGCGGCCGGGCCCTGCGCGAGGCCGCCTGCGGCTACTGGGACCGCCGCGGACTGCACTGCGACCCCGACCGGGTGGCCGCCGCCCCCGGCTCGCCCGCCCTGCTCCTCGCGCTGACCGCCGCCCTCGGCGGCGACGTCCTCGTACCGCGACCCTGCGCCGCCTGGTGGGCGCCGTACGCACGCCTGCTGGGGCGGCCCGCCTTCCATGTGCCGACCCCGCCGGAGAGCGGCGGTGTTCCGGACCCGTACGCGCTGCTGGAGACCGTGCGCCGGGTCCGCGCCGAGGGCGGCGATCCGCGGCTGCTCGTGCTGTCCGTCGCCGACGACCCCACGGCGACCGTCGCCCCTCCCGAACTGCTCCACGAGACGGTCGAGGCCGCCCAGGGCGAGGGCCTGCACCTGGTCAGCGACGAAACCTGGCGCGACACCCTGCACGACCCGCACGACACCGTACTGCTCAGCCCCGCCGAGATGGTGCCCGACCGGGTCACCGTCGTCACCGACCTGTCCGGGGCGCTGCTCCCGCCCGGCTGGCCGGCCGCCGTGGCCCGCTTCCCGGCCGGGGAGGACGGAGAGGGCCTCCACGCGCGCGTGCTCGACGTCCTCACCGCCCTCGACGCCCGCGTCGCAGCGCCCGTCGCCGCCGCGGCCGGGTACGCCCTGGGGGAGCCCGAACCGGTCACCGCGCGCGTGGCGACCGCCGTGCGCCTGCACGCGCTCCTGGCGGCCGAGGCGCACACCGCGGTCGTCGCCGCGGGCGCCCTCGCCCGGCCCCCGCGCTCCGGCCGCCACCTGTACGTGGACCTGGCTCCGCTGCGCCCCGCGCTGACCGCACACGGCGTGGGTGACGCACAGGAACTGGAGGACTTCCTCACCGCACGCCTCGGCATGCCCGCCCCGGGCGGGCACCGCTTCGGCGACGACCTCGAAGCCCCGCGCGTGCGGCTTTCCACCGGCGCACTGGTGGCCGGTTCCGCCACGGAACGCGCGGAATGCCTCACCTCGCCGACGCCGTCGGAACTGCCGCAGGTGCACCGCTCGTTGATCCAACTGAAGTCGGTCTTCGACGATCTTCGCGACGACGCTCAGCGATGGGAGCCTCCTCGATGACGCAGCAGTCCGAGTCGACCACCAGCACGAGCACCCGGGAGTCCGACGAACCCGCGCTCCCCTCCCC
>NZ_POUC01000800.1 GCF_002891435.1 Streptomyces cahuitamycinicus | reverse complement strand
CCATCGCCTGCTCGCCAGCCGCGGTCATCGCCCGTACGACGTGCGCGCCGATGTAACCGGCGCCGCCGGTGATCAACCAGGTCATGTGCGGCCGTCCCCTCGTCAGTTGGCCCGTGGTGGTGGTGCGCTGCGCTTCCGCGACGGTTGCCTCGGGGGTGCGGACGACGCCCTCGGGCTGCCGGGGCACACCCTCCGCGCCGTACGGCAGGGGCCGCCCGAGCCCGTCCCGGGGCCGGGCGTTGCGCGCCCGCCCCTCACTGTCGCGGTCCCGTGCGTCGCCCGGCCGGTCCGGGTCGGTCTCTTCTGTGCTGCCCATAAGGCCGATTGTCCCGCCCGGCCCGCTTTCGGCGCGGCCAGGGGCGTGGGGTAAAGTGCTGTTCGCGCGATCACGCGGTTCACCGCGGGTGGCGCGCACCGGGACGTGGCGCAGCTTGGTAGCGCACTTGACTGGGGGTCAAGGGGTCGCAGGTTCAAATCCTGTCGTCCCGACGGTGCGAAGGGTCCCGCAGGCCGATGCCTGCGGGACCCTTTTCGTTGTGCGTACGCCCTTGACTTCAAGAGCACTCCAAGCTGAAGACTCCCCGGCGTGCCCCGAACCCCGGGGCCGGCCCGAGGGAGACGCCCATGAAGTACCGCACGATCGGCACGGACCCCACGACCCGCCGCGAGGTGAGTGTCCTCGCGCTCGGCGCGATGCTGTTCGGCTCCGTGACGGACGAGGCGACGTCCTTCGCCGTGCTCGACCGCTACGTCGAAGCCGGCGGGAACTTCATCGACACGTCCGACAACTACGCGTTCTGGACCGACGGCGGCCAGGGCGGCCAGAGCGAGGAACTCCTCGGCCGCTGGCGGCGCAGCCGCGGCATCGGCGACGAGATCGTCATCGCGACCAAGCTCGGCGCCCGCCCCCTGGCTCCCGGCACCGGTTACACCGACAACCCCGAGGGCCTGTCCGCCAAGGTCGTGCGCGAATCCGCCGAGCGCAGCCGGGAACGGCTCGGTCTGGAGAAGCTGGACCTGCTGTACGCGCACATCGAGGACCACACCGTCCCGCTCCAGGAGACCGTCGAGGCCTTCGCCGCCCTGGTCGCCGAGGGCACCGCCGGACTGCTCGGCGTGAGCAACCACGCCGTCTGGCGCGTGGAGCGGGCCCGGGCCCTCGCCGCCGCGGCCGGACTGCCCGGCTACGAGGTCCTCCAGTACGCGCACACCGACCTGCGCCCCCGCACCGACGTCCCCGACGCCCTGTTCCCGGACGGCAGCCTCGGCCACGCCGGCCCCGACCTGCTCGGCTACCTCAGGGCCGAGCCCGGCCTGACCCTGGTCGCGTACTCACCGCTGCTCAAGGGGGCCTACGCCCACCCGGAGCGGCTGCCCGCCGACTTCGACCACCCCGGCACCCCGGCCCGGCTGGAGGCACTGCGGGAGGTGGCCCGGGAGACGGGCGCGAGCGTCAACCAGGTGGTGCTGGCCTGGCAGATCGGCGGCGAACCGCCCGTCCTGCCACTGGCGGGCGTCTCCTCGGTCGCACAGCTGGAGGAGAACCTGGCAGCCGTGGACCTGGAACTGACCCCGGAGCAGCGCGCCCGGCTGGACGCGGCGCACTGACCCCCGAGCAGCGGGCCCGGCTGGACGCGGCGCACTGACCCCGTGGGACCGTGGAGGAGAACGGCAACGGACCCCCGGAAGGAGCACCGGCCATGACCCCCCATCC
>NZ_POUC01000007.1 GCF_002891435.1 Streptomyces cahuitamycinicus | reverse complement strand
GTCCAGGGCCGAACCCGAGGGGCGGGTCCGCGCGGGGCCGCCGGGGTTCTGGAAGACCCCGTCCTTGAAATGAGGCGATCTGCGGATGCGCGCCATGCGCTCACCGCTCGGGTCCGCGCCGAACCCCCCGGGCTGCAGCGCGCGGAGCCCGGTGCTCAGGGTACGGAAACCGGCCACGGTACCTCCAGGTGGAGTCGGTCAGGCTTTCCATTATGGTCGGCCCCTCCGGCAACACCGGATCGCAGGGGCCCACGGGAGTGGATACTGACCGGTGATTCAGTATCCCGGCGGCGAAGGATTCCGTATGGCCACCCCCCTGCTGTCCCTGACCTGGACCGATCACCTCACGGGACGGCAGGGCTTCCTGGTCGTCGACCGGCTGGTGCGCGGGGTCGCCAGCGGCGGTCTGCGGATGCGCGCGGGCTGCACCCTGGAGGAGGTCACCGGCCTGGCCCGCGGCATGACCGTGAAGGAGGCCCTGCACTACGACCCCGCGAGCCGCTACGTCCCGCTCGGCGGCGCCAAGGGCGGCATCGACTGCGACCCCCGGGACCCGGAGGCGTACCCGCTGCTGGTGCGCTACCTGCGCGCGATGCGGCCGTACATAGAGAGCTGCTGGACGACGGGCGAGGACCTGGGGCTCACCCAGGACCTGGTGGACCGGGCGGCCACCGAGGCGGGGCTGGTCTCCTCGATACAGGCCGTGTATCCGCTGCTGGACGACGAGGCCGAGGCCCGGCGGCGGCTCCGGGACGCGTTCGCGGTCGAGGTCGACGGGCTCGGCCTGGACGAGCTGGTCGGCGGCTGCGGTGTGGCCGAGGCGGCCCTGGCCGCCCTGGACCGGGCCGGTGTGCCGTACGCGGGGACGCGGGTCGCGCTCCAGGGGCTGGGCACCATGGGCGGGGCCACCGCTCGATTCCTCACCCGCGCGGGGCTGACGGTCGTGGCCGTCGCCGATCTCAAGGGCACGATCGCCAACCCGGCGGGCCTCGACGCCGAGTCGCTGCTCGCCGCCCGGGACGCCCACGGCACCGTGGACCGCTCCGCATTGCGTCCCGGCGACCGCGAACTGCCCGGCGGTGCCTGGCTGTCGGCCGACGCGAAGGTGCTGGTGCCGGCGGCCGTGTCGTACGCGATCGACGCCGGGAACCAGGAGCGGATCAGTGCCCGCTGGGTGGTGGAGGCGGCCAACATGCCCGTACGGCCGGAGGCGGAGCCGCTGCTGGCCGCGCGCGGGGTGACCGTGCTGCCGGACGTCGTGGTCAACTCGGGGACCAACGCCTGGTGGTGGTGGACGCTGTTCGGGGACATCGGCGCCGACGCCGAGGAGGCGTTCGCCCGCACCCGTCGCTCGGTGCGGGACCTGGTCGAGCGGATGCTGGGCCGCGCGGAGGCCGACGGGACGACCCCGCGAGCCGCCGCCCACGCGATCGCGGCGGACCGGCTGCCGCTGATCACGGAGCGGTTCGGCTGGTTCCGGTGAGGTGCCCGCCGCCTCCCGAGGCTGCCGTCGCGGGCCGTGCCGGACAGGCCGGAACACCCCGTCGAGGGGCCGTACGCGCGTGGGTAGGGTGACGGAGTGACGAGAGTCCGGTTGAGCGTGGCCCAGCGGCGCGGGGATCTGCTGCGGGCCGCCATCGAGCAGATCGAGGCGAGGGGTGTGGCGGCGGTCAGGATCGCCGACGTGGCCTCGGCGCTGGGCGTGAGCAACGCACTGGTCCTCTATCACTTCTCCACGAAGGAGCAGCTGGTCGCCGCCGCGTTCCGGCACGCGGCGGAGGGCGACCTGGCGCATTTGCGCAAGCTGCTCGGCCGTCGCTCACCGGCGCTGCGCCGGCTGCGGTCGGCCGTACGGTGGTACGCCCCGACCGGGCAGGCCAAGGGCTGGCGGCTGTGGATCGAGGGCTGGGCGGCGGCGCTGCGCGATCCGACGCTGCGGGAGGTCGCCCAGGACCTCGACCGGCAGTGGAAGGCGGCCCTCGGCGAGGTCATCGCGGAGGGCGTGGCCGCCGGCGAGTTCCGCTGCCCGGACCCGGCCGGCACGGCTCTGCGTCTCACCGCCCTCCTCGACGGCCTCGCCGTCCAGCTGACGTCCTACGCCGGCGCGGTGCCGCGATCGCGGGCCCAGGAGTGGGTGGAGGAGGCGCTGACCCGTGAGCTGGGCCTGGCCCGTGAAGAGCGGCTGACCCCTTAGGGCCTGTCGTTCGGATCACGCCGCAGACGCGGCTGCGACGCCTGCGGGCCGCGCCGGTTCCGACCGGCGCCGCCCGCACGCGCAGGAGCCGCTCTCACGCCACCGACGCGATCCGCATCCTGATGTCGTCCGGCGACAGCGCCCCCTTGGCCGTCACATGGTCGCCCGACGACTCCCCGCGCAGCCGGCGCCCGATCCACGGCACCAGGAACTCACGCGCCCACGCGACGTTGTCCCGCCGCGCGTCGAGTACGCCGCGCGGGGGCAGCGGAGGCCACTCCTGCTCGGGGTCGGCCGGCACCTCGAGGCCGAGCACCTGGCCCGCGCGGAGCGCCACGCGCGTGTGCCCCTCGGGCGACAGGTGCAGCCGGTCCGCGTCCCAGGCCCTGCGGTCCCGCACACTGCGCAGGGACCACAGGTCGAGCACGGGGCAGCCGTACCGGTCGGCGATGGCCCGGACGTGTCCGTTGTACGTGGCGATCTTGCCGCGCAGGTGCTTGAGCACGGGCACGCCACGGGTGTCGAAGCCGGTCGTCACCATGACCGTGCCCGACACGGCGGTGAGCTGGGCCAGAGCCCGCTCGAAGCGCTCGGCCACCTCGTCCGGGTCGGTGCCCGGCCGGATGATGTCGTTGCCCCCGGCACAGAACGAGACGAGGTCCGGGGCCATGTCGACGGCCCGCGGAACCTGGTCCGCCACGATCTGGTCGAGGAGTTTTCCGCGTACGGCGAGATTGGTGTATCGGAAGTCGCCCTCGGGCCTGCGGTCGGCGAGCAGGACGGCGAACCGGTCGGCCCAGCCGACGAACGCCCCGTCGGGGCCGGGATCACCGACGCCCTCGGTGAAGCTGTCCCCCACCGCCACGTACGACCCGATCACTGCTCTGCTGTCATTCTTCGAATCGTCTGCCACAGCAGCTCATGATTCACCTTCGAATGTGACCTACGCGACCGTAGGAAGGGATTGACGGGCGGTGAGATAAGCCACTCCCAAAGTGTTCGCAAACTCCGGAATACACCGCTTGTCAGGGATGTTTCGGGGTGAAGGGATGTTTCGGGGTGAGCCGCCAGACCCGGAATCCACTGATCCGGAAATGGCTCCAGACGGTCCGGAAGGCGAAGTGGCCGCTCGTGTAGGGCTGTGGGTCGGTGTGGTCGAAGACGAGCCGCCCATTGTTCCACCACCGGACCGTCGAGCCGTCGGAGACGATCCGGACCCGGTTGGGCTCGTTCGGGACCAGCAGCGGCTCGGTGTAGTCGAACACCAGGGGGCGGACGCCGGGTTCGCCGACGTAACGGCGCAGCCGGGTCGTGGTGTTGTAGTTGGCCCCGTACCCCGCGTAATACGTCGTGAGGTGGTCGTACTCGTCGAGGGCGCCGCCGCGCGCAGTCGCGAAGAGGTCGCCCGGGGAGCGTACGTCGGTCGCGTTCCAGAAGTTGTTGAGGTCCGAGACCCGGTCGTTGACCCCGCCCTCGGAGACGGGGGTCGCGGTGTACTCGAGGACGTACGGCCCTTCGAGCCGCTGCCTGAACCACACGGTCGCGCCGCTCGGTACGTCGATCTCCAGGACGCCGCGGGAGGCGGTGACGGCGCCGCCGTCCTGGAGTTCGGTGACCCACTGGCCGAGGCCGTGGCAGAAGTCGTCGCGAGCGAGGAGGCGGCGGTGACGGGGCGCGGCGTGCGCGGCGGCCGTGGGGGCGAGGGACGCCAGGGCGGCTCCGGCGGCCAGGGACCCGAACGCTCTGCGGGTGGTCGGCACGGGACACAGCTCCTCGGGAAGACTCTGGAAAGCGCTTGCACTCCGGACGGGATCACTCTGTCCCAACTGCCGCCGCCTGTCGATCCCTTGACACGGCCGACCGTGCGCACACGCCGAAGGCCGGACCCGGGGATCGGGGTCCGGCCTTCGGCCGCGTGTCAGGCAGGTGGTCGTGCGGTCGGTCAGCCGACGGAGACGCCGTGCGAGCGCAGGAAGGCGACCGGGTCCATGTCCGAGCCGTAGTCCGGCGTGGTGCGGATCTCGAAGTGCAGGTGCGGTCCGGTCACGTTGCCGGTCGCGCCCGACAGGCCGACCTGCTGCCCGGCGGTCACGGTCTGGCCGGCCGAGACGGAGAGCTGGGACAGGTGGGCGTACTGGGCGTAGTGGCCGTCGGCGAGCTTGATGACGACCTGGTTGCCGTAGGCGCCGCCCCACCCGGCGGAGACGACCGTGCCGGCGCCGACGGCCTTGAGGGAGGTGCCGGTCGGGACGACGAAGTCGACACCGGTGTGGTAGCCGCTGGACCACATGCTGCCGGACATGCGGTACGGGGTGCCGACGGTGGCACCGGCGACCGGGAGGCTGTAGCCGCCGGCGTTGCTCTCGGCGGCGGGCTTGGCGGCGGCCGGTTTCGCGGCGGTCTCCGCCTTTGCGGAGGACTCGTCGGCGGACGGCTGGGAGGCCAGGGGCTTCGGGGCAGAGGCCTTCGGCTCGGAGGCCTTCGGCGCGGACGGGGCCGAGGACTTCGGCGCGCTCGCCGCCTGCTTGCCGATCGACAGCTTCAGACCCGGGTGGATCAGCGACGGGTCGGAGCCGACGGCGTCACGGTTGTCGGCGTAGAGCTTCTTCCAGCCGCCGCTGACGTTCTGGTCGTCGGCGATCTTCGCGAGATAGTCGCCGGCCCGCACGGTGTACGTGCGGGCGCCGGTCGCCTTTTCGGCGGCCTTCTTCCCGGCCGCCGGAGCGGACTGGACGGCCTTTTCCGGAGCCGACTGCGGGGTGGCGGCATGGGCGCCGGCAGCCCCCATGAGCGGCAGCGCGAGAGCGGCTCCGCCGGTTCCGGCGACGGCGATGGAGCGGGTGAAACGCTGGGTCTTGGGACGGCGGTGCTTACCCTTCGCGGGCATGGCGAATTCCTCTCCGTCGCCTGCGAGGTGAGCTGTCGGGTGCGGGCTGGAGATGCCCGGCCGCGCCGGGGCGCGGCTTAACCCCAAGCCGTTCCGGGAACCGGAACAGGCGTCTTACCTGTGGGTCCCCCGCTCCTGCCGTACGTCGGGTCAGTGTGTGCGGGCTCCGGTCGGCGGCAGGATTAGGCGTCCGTCCGGATTGGTGTGGAACGTAAGCGACCAGGACGCAAACGGACAAGCTTGCGGTTGCCCGTGACGGTGTTTTTCTTGACGCGTCGACACATCCGCGGTCACCGAGCGTGTATTACCGATCTCCCGCATTCCTCAACCGCCCTGAATAACGCCAGAATTACGTGAACATGGCGACAACAGATCGTCACGAATATGACGATGGTCACGCACCCCGATCTCATCTCCTTTACGATCGGGGCACGTTATCCCTAAGCGGCTCAATCGCATTATTCGGACAGAACGCCTACTTCCGCTTAAGGCGGACGACCGCGGCGTCCAGATCCCCTCGCAGGCCGACCCGCAGTCCATGATGAAGCAGCACGGCCCCGCGGTGGACTTCACCCGTTTCGAGGCATTCGTACGACGCGGTCGGGTCGAGGGCACGCAACCGGAGCGCAGGTACGGGCTCGCCGTAGCGCTGCGCCTGGAGCCAGGCGAGGACGACCGTCTCGTCGCCGAGGACGTACTGCACCGCGCTCAGCCCACCCCGCGGGGGACGCAGCCGGTACTGGTCGCCGCGCTGCACCACGGGCCGGATCCCCTTGTAGAGCCCCACCCACTCCCGCGCCTCGGCAAGCTCCTCCCGCGTCCACCGCGTGAGGTCGCCGCCGACCCCCAGCACCCCGGCCATGGCGCTGACGAACCGGAACCGCAGGGAGCTGGCCCGCTGATTGAGCATGGCGTTCGGACTGTCGGTGACCCAGGCGGCCATGACCCGGGCCGGATGGATCTGACTGAAGCCGTGCTGGATGGCGAGCCGGTCGAGCGGGTCGGTGTTGTCGGAGGTCCACACCTGGTCCGTGCGGCTCAGCACACCGAGATCGATCCGCCCGCCGCCGCCCGAGCAGGACTCGAAGGCCACGCCGGGGTGGGCGGCCCGCAACCGGTCCAGCAGGGCGTACAGGCCGTGCACGTGGTCGACCCACAGCCGCTGCGGGTAGGGGTCGTCCGGCCAGCCGGCGTCGGTGAAGCAGCGGTTGAAGTCCCACTTGACGTAGTCGACCGGCGCTCGGGAGAGGAGCCCGTCGAGCTGCTCCCACAGGTACTCCCGGACGTCCTCGCGGGCGAGGTTGAGTACGAGCTGATTGCGGAATTCCGTCCGCTTTCGTCCCGGTTGGTACTGCACCCAGTCGGGGTGCGCGCGGTACAGGTCGCTGTCCGGGTTGACCATCTCTGGCTCGACCCAGATCCCGAACTGCATGCCGAGGCCGTGCACGTGGTCGGCGAGGGGCTTCAGGCCGCCTGGGAAGCGGTCGGGGTTGGGGCTCCAGTCGCCGAGCCCGGCCCGGTCGCTGGTGCGCGCCCCGAACCAGCCGTCGTCGACCACGAAGAGCTCGACACCCATGGCGGCTGCCCGCTCGGCGAGCGCCCGCTGCTGCACCTCGGAGATGTCGAACTCGGTGGCCTCCCAGGAGTTGAACAGCACCGGCCGGTCCCGGTTCGCGTCCGGGATCACATGCGCCCGCTGGTAGGCGTGCCAGGCGCGGCTCGCCCCGCCGAAACCGCCGTCGCTCCAGAGCCCGGCGAAGACCGGGGTCGTGTACGACTCCCCCGCGCCCAGCGTCAGCAGGCCCGAGTCGTCCCAGCCCGCCCCGCCGGTGATCTGCACGCGCGCGTCCGGGAGCTGGGCCACGGCGATGCGCCAGGACCCGGACCAGCCCAGGGCGCAGCCGTAGACCTCGCCGCGTTCCTCGGTGGCGTCGGTGTCCAGGGCGACCCACGGCAGGTGCTGGTGGGAGGTGTGGCCGCGGCGGCTGCCGATGACCTTCTCGCCGTGGGTGAGGCCGGAGCGCGTCAGCCGGGACTCGGCCCCCCAGCGGCCGTGCAGCTGGGACAGCCGCCAGGCGTCGCGGTCGGGCAGGGTCCAGGTCGCGGAGTCGGCGCGCAGCAGCTCGACGGCCGGCCCCCGGTTGTCCAGGGTCACCCAGCGCTCGACGACGTCCGTCGAGGAGGGCATCCGGTAGTGCAGCGTGACGGCCAGGCCGCCGTCGCGGAACCGGAGCCGCAGCTCGCCGTCCTCGGCGTCGTGCCCCTCGAAGAGCCACTCGGTGCCGCGCCTCTCGGCCGTGCGCACGGACAGGGCGGGGCGGACGAACCGGGGGCCGCCCTCGACCGGGTACTCCTCGCGTCCGTCGAGCGGGGACTCGAAGGGCCAGTACTCCGGCAGCGGCCGGACGGCGAGGGCCTCGGCGTCTGCGAGCCCGATCCGGGGTCCCCAGTGCAGGTTCAGCAGCTCGTCCCGGTCGGTGACATGGACGGCGTAGCTGCTGGCCGGCCCGGAGAGCACCCACGTACGACCGTCTTCGGAGATCTCCAGCATCATGCCCTCACAGATTCGAACAAGCCCGACCAGGTGCGACCAGGCGGCAACATCATCAAGGGCCGCGGGGGCTCCGGGCAACGCCTGTGGACAACTCATTGCCCCAGGCAGGCATGTCGTATCGTCGAGTGACGCCCGTCGACGAGCCGCGCCGGCGGCGCCGAAGGGGAGGAGCCCTCGTGACACAGCAGGTGCCGTCGACCGAGCCGGAGCTGGCCGGAGTGCGCAACTTCCGTGACGTGGGCGGACTTCCGACCGTGGACGGACGACGGATGCGCCAGGGCGTGCTGTTCCGCAGCGGCCACCTCGCCCACGCGACCGGGGAGGACGCCGCCTTCCTGACCACGCTGGGCCTGCACACGGTCTTCGACTTCCGTAACGCCGCCGACCAGAGGCTCGAAGGGCCGGACGTCACGCTGCCGGGCGTGCGCAATGTGAACCTGCCGCTGAGCGACCCCGCCGACGGCGCCGAGTTCTGGAAGATGGTCCGCGACGGCGACCTGGACCAGCTGCGCGCGATCCTCTCGGACGGCAAGGGCGCGGACCGGATGATCGCCTCGTACCGCATGATCATCAAGGACCGCACCGGTGAGCACTCCCAGGTGCTGCACGCGCTCGCGCAGGACAGCGTCCCCGCCCTGATGCACTGCGCCGCCGGCAAGGACCGCGCGGGTCTGTCCGTCGCGGTGACGCTGCTCGCGGTGGGTGTCGAGCGCGAGGCGATCGTCGACGACTACCTGAAGTCGAACGCGAAGCACCGCCGTTACAAGGTGCACCGCAGCAGCTCCGCCGCCTCGGCCTACTCCCCCGAGGTCATGGACCTGCTCAGCCCGCTCTTCGACGCGCGCGCCGAGTACCTGACGGCGGCCTTCGACACCATCGAGGAGACCTGGGGCGGCGTCGACACCTACCTGGAGGAAGGGCTGAAGCTCACCCCGGAGACCCGGGAGCGGCTGCGCGAGCGGCTCCTCGACTGAGACGCCCGGGCGGGCGCTACTTCGCCCCGACCTCGAACAGCAGATACACGAACGCGGCGAAGATGTGGCCTGCGATGAGGTAGACGAACAGCCTCACCCACAGGGCGCGGGGGAACTTCTCCTCCATGTCCCTCATGACACGTCTCCGGGGGTGGGGCCCAGGCACAGGGCGGCCGTGGGGCTCTGCAGCAGGGTGTGTACGAAGAGCAGCTCGACGCCATCGTGGTCCTCGGCGGCGATCCGGTGCGGGGTGAGCGAGTCGAAGTGGGCGCTGTCGCCGGCCGCCAGCCGGTGTGTGGCGTCCCCGAGCCGCAGCCGCAGCCGGCCGCGCAGCACGTGGAGCCACTCCTCGCCGGGGTGCACGCGCACGATGTCGCCCTGGGAGCCGTGGGGGACGTGGACGCGCAGGGCCTGCATCCCACGGCCGGGGGCGCCGGCCTGCCAGTAGGTCCAGCCGCCCGCCGCGGTGGGTTCCATGTCCGCCGCGCGGATGACGGAGTCCCGTTCGGCGACCGTCTCGCCGAGCAGTTCGGAGACCGTCGTACCGTAGATGCGGGCGAGTGCCAGCAGCATCGGCAGCGAGGGCTGGCGCTGCCCGGTCTCCAGTCGGGAGAGGTGGGCGGGCGACAGCCCGGCGGCGCGGGCCGCGGCCTCCAGTGTCAGGGAGGCCTGGCGCCTCAGTGCGCGCAGCTGGGGCGCGACGGCCGGCAGCGCGCCGGCCGGCGGTTCGCCCGGCGAGCCGGCCCCGGAGGGCCGCTCGGTCTCGGAGGAGCTCATGCCCCCATTCAGCAGGAGCGTTGCCTCGGCGGCAAATTCCTTGCCTCTCAGGCAAACTCCCAGGAATCCCCAGGCAGACCCTGTCCCGGTCTCAGCGGTTGGCCACCGCCTGCTTGACGAGCGTCTTGCCGAAGTCCCACACCAGTCCGCCGTTGTGCGCGTCGTCCATCACGGCCGTGAAGGCGTCGACGAACCGGTCCACCTCCCGCTCGCCGATGATCAGCGGCGGGATCAGCTTGATCACCTCCATGTGGTCGCCGGAGACCTGGGTGAGGATCCGGTGCCGCTGGAGCAGCGGCACGACGACCATCTGCGCGAAGAGTCCCTTGCGGGCGGCCTGGAGCATGGCCCAGCGGCTGCGCAGCTTCAGCGACCTGGGCCGGCCGAACTCGATGCCGATCATCAGACCCCGGCCGCGGACCTCCGCGAGCATCTCGTACCGGTCCGTGAGCGCGGCCAGCCGGGATCTGAGCTGCTCCCCGGTGGCCCGGACGTTCGCGACGATCTGCTCGTTCTCCATCACCGACAGCACCGCCAGGCCCGCCGCCATGGCCTGCGCGTTGGACCCGAAGCTCGCCGAGTGGACCAGCACCCGGTCCATGGAGGAGTAGACCTTCTTGAAGATCCAGTCCTTGCCGATCGTGGCACCCACCGGCACATAGCCGCCGGAGAGCGCCTTGGCCACGCACACCAGGTCCGGTTCCACGCCGTCCTCGTGCTGGTAGCCGTAGAAGTCGCCGGTCCGGCCGAGGCCCGTCTGCACCTCGTCGGCGATGAGCAGCGCCTTGTGCCGGTGCAGCAGTTCCTGGGCGGCCCGCAGATAGCCGGGCGGGGACTCCAGCACGCCCTTGCCCTGGATCGGCTCGACGATCAGGGCGGCGACGTCGCCCTTCCTCAGCTCCCTCTCCAGCGCGTCGAGGTCGCCCAGCGGCACGGCCGTGTCGGGCAGCAGCGGGGCGAAGCCGTCGCGGAAGCCGGATTCGCCGTTCACGGAGAGGGAGCCGGTGGTCAGGCCGTGGAAGGCGTGGGCGCAGTAGAGGACCCTGGGCCTGCCGGTGACGAACCGGGCGAACTTCAGGGCGCCCTCGACGGCCTCGGTGCCGCTGTTACCGAAGAACACCCGGTCCAGGTGGGGGCTGTGCGCGAGCAGCTTCTCGGCCAGCAGACCGGGCAGCGGCTGGCAGTCGAACCGGGTGAGGTCGGCCAGGCCGGCGTCCACCACGTCGTGCAGCGCCTTGCGCACCACGGGATGGTGGCGGCCCAGCCCCATCACCCCGAACCCGGCGAGCATGTCCAGGTAGTCGTTGCCGTCCGCGTCGTAGAAGCAGGCGCCCTCGGCGCGCTCGTAGACCTTGTCGAAGCCGATGGTGTGCAGCATGCGCGGGAGCTGGTGGTTGAGGTAGCGGGTGTGCAGCTCGTAGCGCTCGGCTCCGCGCTCTGCCAGCAGCTTGCCGAGGTCGAACTCCCCGGCCTGCGACGACTCCGACGCGGACTCGGCGGTTGTCATTCCTGTGGCTCCTTGGACGGCTCTTCCCTGACGGTCAGGCTCGCGCTGATGCGTCCGGCGACCTCGACGGGTGTCAGGCCGATGTCGGCGAGCACCTCACCGCGCTTGGCGTGCGCGAGGAACTGGTCGGGGATGCCGAACCGCCGCACCGGCACGTCGACATCGGCGTCGCCCAAGGCCAGCGCAACGGCCGAACCGACCCCGGCCGCCCGGCTGTTGTCCTCGACGACGGCGACCAGGCGGTGCTCCGCGGCGAGCCCCGGCAGCGCCGGGTCGACGGGCATGACCCAGCGCGGGTCGACGACGGTGCAGCCGATGCCGCGCGCTTCCAGCAGCTCGGCGGCCTGGAGGCACACCGGCGCCATCGCGCCGACGGCCACCAGGAGAGCCTGCGGTTCGCAGGACCGGTGCAGCACGTCCAGTCCGCCCACCCGGTCGAGTGCCGGGATCGACGGGCCGACGGACTCCTTCGGGAACCGCAGCAGCGTCGGCGCGTCGTCGACGGCGACGGCCTCCCGCAACTGGGCGCGCAGCTGGTCGGCGTCCCGTGGCGCGGCGATCCTGAGCCCGGGCACGACCTGGAGGACGGACAGGTCCCACATGCCGTTGTGGGAGGCCCCGTCGACGCCGGTGACCCCGGCCCGGTCCAGCACGAAGGTGACTCCGCAGCGGTGCAGGGCCACGTCCATGAGCAGCTGGTCGAAGGCGCGGTTGAGGAAGGTGGCGTAGACGGCGACGACCGGGTGCAGGCCGCCCGTCGCGAGGCCCGCCGCGGACACGGCCGCGTGCTGCTCGGCGATCCCGACGTCCCACACGCGGTCCGGGAACCGCTCGGCGAACCCGCCCAGACCCACCGGGTGCAGCATGGCGGCGGTTATCGCCACGACGTCCTGGCGCTCCTCACCGATTCTGACGATCTCCTCGCCGAACACCGAGGTCCAGGAGGGGCCGCCCGACGGGGAGAGCGGTGCGCAGGTCAGCGGGTCCATGACGCCGACGGTGTGGAAGTGGTCCTCCTCGTGGGCGAGGGCGGGTTCGTAGCCGCGGCCCTTCTCCGTGAGGCAGTGGACCAGCACCGGCCCGTGGAAGCGCTTGGCGCGCCGCAGCGCTGACTCCACGGCCCCGGTGTCGTGCCCGTCGATCGGCCCCAGGTACTTCAGCCCCAGGTCCTCGAAGAGGCCCTGGGGCGCGAACGCGTCCTTGAAGCCCTTCTTCGCGCCGTGCAGGGCCTCGTAGAGGGTGTTTCCGACCAGGGGCGTGCCCTGGAGAACGTCCTTGCCCCAGGCGAGGACCCGTTCGTAGCCGTCCGTCGTGCGCAGCGTGGCGAGGTGGTTGGCGAGGCCGCCGATGGTGGGGGCGTAGGAGCGTTCGTTGTCGTTGACGACGATGATCAGCGGCCGGTCCTTGGCGGCGGCGATGTTGTTCAGTGCCTCCCATGCCATGCCGCCGGTGAGCGCCCCGTCGCCGATGACCGCGACGACGTGGCCCCTGCCGCCCTGCACCTGGCGGGCCTTGGCGAGCCCGTCGGCCCAGCCGAGGGCCGTGGAGGCGTGGCTGTTCTCGATGACGTCGTGCTCGGACTCCTCGCGCGAGGGGTAGCCGGACAGGCCGCCCTTGCCGCGCAGCTTGGAGAAGTCCTGGCGTCCGGTCAGCAGCTTGTGGACGTAGCTCTGGTGGCCGGTGTCCCACAGGATGCGGTCGACCGGCGACTCGAAGACCCGGTGCAGGGCGATGGTCAGCTCCACCACGCCCAGGTTGGGTCCCAGATGGCCGCCGGTCCTGGCGACCGCGTGCACCAGGAACTCCCGGATCTCTTCGGACAGTTCCCCCAGTTCCGCCTCGGACAGCGCCTTCAGGTCACGCGGTCCCCGGATGCTCTCCAGAATCGTCACGCTCGGGCCCCCTTCGCATTCCGTGCTGCTCAGCTCACGGTGACGGCCGGCTCCCCCGACCCCACGCCGTCCTGCTCCATCTGCTCGGCGATCTTCATCGCCTCTTCGATCAACGTCTCGACGATCTTGGACTCGGGGACGGTCTTGATGACCTCGCCCTTGACGAAGATCTGCCCCTTGCCGTTGCCGGAGGCCACTCCGAGATCGGCCTCCCGCGCCTCACCGGGCCCGTTGACCACACACCCCATGACGGCGACCCGCAGCGGCACCTCCATGCCGTCGAGCCCGGCCGTGACCTCCTCGGCCAGCTTGTAGACGTCGACCTGGGCGCGTCCGCAGGACGGGCACGACACGATCTCCAGCCGGCGCTCCTTGAGCCCCAGGGACTGGAGGATCTGGATGCCGACCTTGACCTCCTCGGCCGGCGGCGCGGACAGCGACACCCGGATCGTGTCGCCGATGCCCCGGGACAGCAGCGCCCCGAACGCCACCGCCGACTTGATCGTGCCCTGGAACGCCGGCCCCGCCTCCGTCACGCCCAGGTGCAGCGGGTAGTCGCACTGCTCGGCCAGTCGGCTGTACGCCTCGATCATCACGACCGGGTCGTTGTGCTTGACGGAGATCTTGATGTCCCGGAAGCCGTGCTCCTCGAAGAGGGACGCCTCCCACAGGGCGCTCTCCACGAGCGCCTCCGGGGTCGCCCTGCCGTACTTCTGGAGCAGGCGACGGTCCAGCGACCCGGCGTTGACGCCGATCCGGATCGGGGTGCCGTGGTCCTTGGCCGCCTGGGCGATCTCCTTGACCCGGTCGTCGAACTGTTTGATGTTGCCGGGGTTGACGCGGACCGCCGCGCAGCCCGCCTCGATGGCCGCGAACACGTACTTCGGCTGGAAGTGGATGTCCGCGATCACCGGGATCTGCGACTTGCGGGCGATGGTCGCGAGCGCGTCCGCGTCGTCCTGGGTGGGGCAGGCGACCCGGACGATCTGGCAGCCGGACGCGGTGAGCTCCGCGATCTGCTGCAGGGTGGCGCCGACGTCCGACGTCCGGGTCGTCGTCATCGACTGCACCGACACCGGGGCTCCGCCCCCGACCGCCACCGGACCGACCTGGATCCGGCGCGACATGCGCCGCTCGGCGATCGGCCGGGCCGGCACCTCGGGGACACCCAGCGAGACAGCGGTCATGACGTCACTCCCGGTTCCCGGAGACCGTCTCGCGCAGGGCGCGCAGGGACTCCTTCAGCGATCCCATGGTGGCGAGGACGGCGGTGGGCTCGTACCCGCAGTGCGCCATGCAGTTGGCGCAGCGCGGGTCCTTGCCGCGGCCGTACTTGTCCCAGTCGGTGTCCTCGACCAGCTCCCGGTACGTGGGCACGTACCCGTCGCTCATCAGGTAGCAGGGGCGCTGCCAGCCGAAGAGCGAGTAGTTCGGGATCGCCCACGCGGTGCAGGGGAAGTCGACCTTGCCCTCCAGGAAGTCCAGGAAGAGCGGCGAGTGGTTGAGCCGCCAGCGCCGCCGGTTGCCGCCCGAGAAGGCTTTCTTGAAGAGCTCGCGGGTCTGCTCCACGCCCAGGAAGTGTTCCTGGTCGGGGGCCTTCTCGTAGGCGTAGGCGGGCGAGATCATCATCTCGTCGACCTGGAGGTCGTCGTTGAGGAAGTTCAGCACCTCGATGATGGTCTGCGGGGTGTCGGTGTTGAAGAAGGTCGAGTTGGTGGTGACCCGGAAGCCGCGCCGCTTGGCCTCCTTGATCGCCTCCACGGCCTCGTCGAACACTCCCTCCTTGGCGACCGACTCGTCGTGCCGCTCGCGCAGCCCGTCGATGTGCACCGCGAAGGCGAAGTAGGGCGACGGTGTGAAGTTGTCCATCTTCTTGCGCAGCAGCATGGCGTTGGTGCAGAGGAAGACGTACTTCCGCTTGGCCACCAGCTGACGCACGATCTCGTCGATCTGCGGGTGCATCAGCGGCTCGCCGCCGGCGATGGACACCATCGGGGCGCCGGACTCCACGACCGCCCCCACGGCCTGGGCGACGGGCATCCGCTGTTTCAGCACCCCGGCCGGATGCTGGATCTTGCCGCACCCCTCGCATTTGAGGTTGCAGGCGAACAGCGGCTCCAGCTCCACGATCAGCGGGAACTTGTCCCGCCGACGCAGCTTCTGTTCAGCCAAGTATGTAGCGACCTTGATGGACTGTCGGAGCGGCATGGCCATCTGGCTCACCTCCTGGGGAGCAGCAAGGAACGGTGCCATTCGAAGAAAGCGGGAAGGACGGAACGAAGGACACGGAAAGCCGATATTCCACCGCGCACCGTGCCGATCCGGACGAGTTCATGTTCAGGAGCGTCCACGACCACCCGGACGGCCGCAACCGGGCGCTCGCCTGCGCGCACGGCGCTCAGGAGCGTGACGGCGGACTCCATGTCGACCGCGATCGCGCCGGTCGCGCGCAGAGCGGACCGTTCGGGGCCGCGCACGACGTGGTCGGAGCCGGTGAGCGGCCCGGTGTGCACGGTCCTGCCCGGCAGCGTGCGGGCCAGCTCCTTGACCAGCAGTTCGGTCCCCACGCAGGGCGTGGTGCCGCGCGGGTCGCGGGTCTCCTCGGCGACGACCAGATCGCCGGGGTGCATGCCCGGCGCGAGCCCCGCGCAGAAGCCCGTGGCCAGCACCGCGGCGTCATGCTGGGCGGGGTCGGCCAGCATGCGGGTGACGGCCTGCTCGGCGGCGGCCGGTCCCATGCCCGTCCGCACCACCGTGACCGGCCCGTCGGCCCCACTGCGGCCGCCCGCGCGCAGGGCGAACTGCTCGATGCCGAGGGCGCAGGCGATCAGCAGCGGGACCGGGGCGGGCTGCGCGCTCATCAGCTCCCCTTGTGCCGGTCGGCGAAGGGCTCCCCGTGGACGTACCGGCCGAGCGCCGTGAGGGGGAACACCTGCCGGTAGAGGTGGTAGTTGATCGAGAAGTCCCACGGGAAGCCCGTCCCCGTGAAGTACGGCTCGTCCCAGGAGCCGTCCTCCCGCTGGGTGGCGGCGAGCCACTCGACACCGCGTTCGACGGCCTTGGAGTCGCGCTCCCCCGCCGCGAGCAGGGCCATCAGCGCCCATGCCGTCTGCGAGGCGGTCGAGGCGCCCCGGCCGCTCCACTGCCCGGCGTCCTTGTAGGAGCGCAGGTCCTCGCCCCAGCCGCCGTCGTCGTTCTGGACCGACTCGAGCCAGGCGACGGCCCGCCGGATCGCCGGGTGCGCGGCGGGAAGGCCGGCGGCGGTCAGGGCGGGAACGACGGAGCCGGTGCCGTAGACGTAGTTGACGCCCCAGCGCCCGAACCACGAGCCGTCCGGTTCCTGCTCGGCCAGCAGCCACTCGATGCCGCGCCGGGTGCGGGGGTCGTGGGCGAGGCCCTCGACGGCGAGCATCTCCACGACGTGCGCGGTGACGTCCGCGGAGGGCGGGTCGATGACCTCGCCGAAGTCGCAGAACGGCAGCCGGTTGGGGAAGGGGCTGGTGTTGTCGACGTCGAAGGCGGCCCACGCGCCGTTCTTTGACTGCATGCCGAGCGTCCAGCGCATGCCGCGGACGACGGCCCTGTCGAGGCCCTCCGGGTCGTGGTGGGCGATCCGGCGCAGCGCGAGGATCACCTCCGCGGTGTCGTCGATGTCGGGGTAGTTGTCGTTGTGGAACTCGAACGCCCAGCCCCCGGGCGGCAGTCCGGGCCGCTTCACGGACCAGTCACCGGGCCGGACGATCTCCTCGCCCAGCATCCAGTCGGCCGCCTTCACCAACTGCGGGTGATCGGCGGGCAGTCCGGCGTCGACGAGGGCGATGGCGGCCAGGCAGGTGTCCCACACGGGTGACTGGCAGGCCTCGATCATCCGGGCCCCGTCCTCGCGCCAAACGGCGAACCGGTCCAGGGACGCCAGCCCCTCGCGCATCACGGGGTGTTCGAGGTCGTAGCCGAGCAGATGCAGGGCGATGAGGGAGTAGACCGCCGGGGGCTGGATGCCGCCCCAGCAGCCGTCGTTCTCCTGCCGCTCGATGATCCAGCGGGCGGCGCTGTTCATGGCGGCTCTGCGCAGTCTGCGCGGGGCGACCTTCCGCAGGGCGTGCAGGCCCTTGTCCATCCGCTGGAAGGCGCCGTCCCAACTGAACGGCGACGCAAGGGGCTGCGGCGGGTTGGGCCGGTCCGGGTCGGTGTGCAGCTCGTCGAGCGGGAAGGGCGCGGGGCGTACCGGCCGCTTCGCGGAGACGATCGTCAGCGGGACGATGGTCTGCCGCGCCCAGCAGCCGAAGTCGTAGATGTTGAGCGGCACCCACTTGGGGAACAGGACGAGCTCCGGCGGGAGTTCGGGCAGGTCCTCCCACTTCCACCAGCCGAACAGGGCCAGCCAGATCCGGGTGAAGACCCGGGCCGCGGCGATGCCGCCCCGCGCGCGGATCCAGGCGGAGGCCTTCGCCATGTGCGGGGCGTCGGGCGCGTCACCGGCCAGGCGGAGGGCGACGTACGCCTCGATGGTGGCGGACAGTTCGCCCGGTCCGCCGTAGAAGGTGGCCCAGGTGCCGTCCTCGCCCTGCTCGCCGCGGATGAAGAGGGCGGCGGCCTGCGTGGTCTTCTCGTCGCGGATGCCGAGGAACTGACGGAGCAGCAGGTCCTCGGCGTCCATCGTGACGTTGGTCTCGAGGTCGCCCTTCCACCAGCCCTGGGCGTCCTGGCGGGAGAGCAGGAAGTCGGTGGCGCGCCGGGCGGCGCGTGCGGCGGCTTCCGGTACCCCGGCCGCCCCGGGGGTGTGCGTGTCGGTGTCGCTGGCCGCGGCGGCGCGGGGCGGCAGGGCCCCGGTGCTTCCGTCGGTCGTCGCTGTCATGGCTTCCCCTTCGTGCAGTCCTGCATGGCGTGCATCTGCTGTGGGTCCGCCGTCGGCCGGTGCTCCGTGATGACTCACGGCACCGGCCGGCGACTACGCGAGGGTTATTCGGCCGATAGTGATCATCTCTTTCGTACGACGACGAAGTCCGCGAGGGCCGTGAACTGTGCCCGCACCCGGTCGGGCATGTCCACGGCGTCGAGGGCCTCGATGGCGATGGTGTGCTGACGGCGTGCCTCGTCGGCGGTCCACTCGCGGCCGCCCGCCTCCTGGATGAGGGCGGCGCGGGCCGCGAACTCCTCCTCGGAGAAGTTCTCGAAGTCGCTGGCCTTGGCGTCGGCGGCGAGGATCTCGCCGAGCCGCTCGGAGGCCGGGCCGCCGGCTGCGAGCGCGGCCACGACCGGCAGGGACTTCTTGCGCTGGCGCAGGTCGCTCCAGGTCTGCTTGCCGGTGGCGACCGGGTCGCCCCAGATGCCGAGGAGGTCGTCGACGGCCTGGAAGGCGAGGCCCAGGTGGTAGCCGTACTTCTCCAGCGTGTCGGCGGTGCGGTCGTCGGCGCCGCCGAGGACCGCGCCGATGGAGCTGGCGCAGGCGAGCAGGGCGCCGGTCTTGTTGCCCTCCATCTCCAGGCACTCCTCGACGCTGACGCGGTCGCGGTGTTCGTAGGAGATGTCCTGGGCCTGGCCGTCGATCAGGGCGCGGGTGGCGGTGGTCAGACGGCGGGTGGCGCGGCCGGCCTCGACGGTGCCGAGTTCGAGGAGCATCTCGTTGGCGAGGGCGAACAGGGCGTCGCCGACCAGGATGGCCTGGGCGGGGCCGTGCACCTTCCAGACCGTGTCGCGGTGACGGCGCTGCTCGTCGCCGTCCATGAGGTCGTCGTGGAGGAGGGAGAAGTTGTGGACCAGTTCCACGGCGACGGCGCCGGGGATGCCGGTCTCGGGGGCGGCGGACATGACCTCGGCGGACAGCACCGCGAGGGCGGGACGCACGGCCTTTCCGCCGTCGCCCTCGGCGGGATTGCCGTGGGCGTCGATCCAGCCGAAGTGGTAGGCGGCAACAGTGTCCATGGGAGGTGCCAGGCGGTCGACGGCCGCCCGCAGTACCGGAGTGGCCAGGGTCCGGCCGCGCTCCAGCAGCGCGGTCACGTCCACCGCCTCGGCAGTCTTCGAGGCCGGGGGCACAGTGGGCACAGTCTCTCCTCTTGTCGCGGTACCGGGGGTGCGGGGGCCGCCTGCCGCGCCGGCCTGAGCCGGCATCATGCCGCCTCCTCGAACTCGAAGAGGGCTTGCGGACGGGGCCGGCCCAGGGCGCCCAGCACGGCGTCAGCCGCGCTCACACCACTGCGGACCGCACTCTCCATGGTCGCGGGCCACCCGGTGGCGGTCCACGCTCCGGCCAGGTAGAGGCCGGATGCCTTGGTGCGGGCGCCGGGCCTGAGGCGCCCGACGCCGGGGGTGGGAGCGAACGTCGCGGTGCGCTCCCGGGTGACGAAGAAGTCCCTCACTTCGGCGCCGCGGGCCGGCGGCAGCAGTCGCTCCAGCTCGGGCAGGTACCGCTCGCGCAGCACGGCCACGGGCGCGTCGATCTCGTCCTGCGCCGCCGACTGGGACACCGCGAGGTACTGCCCCTCGCGCAGGCCGGACGCGTCGGTCCGGTCGAAGACCCACTGCACGGGGCTGCCGAGGGCGGTGAAGAACGGCCGACCGAGGACCTTCCGGTCGTACACCACATGGACGTTGAGAATGGGCGCGGTGCCGATCCCCAGGAGCCGTTCGGGCGCGTCGAGGGCGCCCGCGGGCAGCAGATCGTGCGCCTCGCGCTGCGGTACGGCGAGGACCACGGCGTCGGCCCGGAGCCTCTCGCCGGGCACCTCGACGGTCCACTGCCCGGTCCCGTCGAGGGAGACGGAGGTGACGCGGGCGCGGAGCTCGGTGCGCACGCCCGCGGAGTCGAGCGCCTTGCGGGCCAGCCGGTCGTGCAGCTCGCCGAGCGGGACGCGCGCCCAGCCGATGTCGGCCGCGCCGGGGTCGGACAGCAGTCCCGTCTTGAACACCATCGCGGCGAGCGCCAGGGAGGCGTCGCCCGCGACCGCGTTGAGGGTGGCGACTCCGACCAGGTCCCACAGGGCCTCGACGGCGCGCTCCGACTGGCCGTGCGCGGCCAGCCAGCTGCCGAAGTCCTGTGTGTCCAGCGCCGGGTCGGTGAGGTCGAGTCCCTTGAGCGCGAGCGCGGCCCGGCCCACCCTGACCCGGTCGGCGAGCGACAGGTGCGGATAGGCGGCGAGGCTGCGCCCCAGGTGCAGCGGCACGGGCAGGGCGTCCCGCCGCAGCCTGCCCAGCCGGCGTCCCTCGGGCCGGGCGAGGTCGAGGACGGGTACGTCGAGCCGGTCCTGGAGCGGGGCGAGCGCCGCGCCGTCGATGCGGTCGAGGAACCAGCGGTAGGCGGTGCAGCAGCGCAGGTACACGTGCTGGCCGTTGTCGACGGTGAGATCGCCGCGCTGGAACGAGAAGGCCAGGCCGCCCAGTCTCGGCCTGCCCTCCAGCAGGGTGACGCGCACCCCGGCGTCGGCGAGCGCGAGCGCGGTGGTGACACCGGCGAGCCCGCCGCCCACCACGACGGTGTGCCGCCCGTCCGCGACCGGTCCGTGGGACCGCGTGCCGTCGGTCATCACGCCCCCTCCCCTGCGCGGCGGCCGTGCCGCTCGATGGGGGCACGACCGGTCGTCTGTGTCAGGGACGCGGCCCCGCACCGGAGGGTTGCCCGCCGGTTGTCTCCGCCAGCTTGGCCGAGAGACGCGCCGCACCCACGCTGCGCCACCCGGGCCACGCGCGCGGAAGCCCCCGGCCCGACGCCGGCGGCTGCGGCGCAGCCCCGCGGGGGGAACGGGGAGGACGCCGGCTCGACCTCGCCACGGTCCCGAAAGGCGTCGTCCCACCCACACGCGGCCACCCGGGCCGACTGGGCCACCCACACACGAGCACCCAGCCCGGCGCGCCCCAGCCGACGCACCGGGAAGACCACCGGCCCGGTCTCGTGGCGGGCCTGCGGGGCGGGCGGCAGCGTGCTCTCCGAGACTGCCCGGCGGCACAAGCCCGCCCCCGCGTGGCCGGGGCGAGCCCGGTCGTCGGTGGCGTCTCCCTGGACCGGTCCGTTCGTCACGCACGCCTCCTGACGGTCCGCCGGGTCACATTCCGGGCGTCGAGACCGGACAGGCCGCGCACGGCGACGTACGCCTTCTCCCGGCCGGGCAGGGAGACCCGGCCGCGCAGCACGGCCTCCGGTTCGCGCTCGATGCGGTCGAGGAGGCGGCGGTAGATGCCGGCCATGGCGGCGACACAGGCGCCGCTGCGCCGGTCGAGCATGGGGAGCAGCCGGTAGCCCTCGGCGAACAGAGCGCGGGCCCGTCGCACTTCGAAGTGCACGAGACCCGCGAAGTCGGAGCCCTCCGGTGGCCGCGGCCCGCTGAAGCCGGCCGAGCAGCCGAACTTGGCGAGGTCGTCGGCGGGCAGATAGGTACGCCCGCCTGCGGCGTCCTCGCGGACGTCTCTGAGGATGTTGGTGAGCTGGAGCGCGAGCCCGAGCGTGTCGGCATACTCGGGCGCGCGGTCGACGCCACGCGTCCCCGGCTCCGTACCGAAGACGCCGAGGGAGAGGCGCCCGATCGCGCCCGCCACGCAACGGCAGTAGACCTTCAGGTCGTCCCAGGTCTCGTAGGTCTCCCCGCGGACGTCCATCAGGACGCCGTCGATGAGCTCGTCCAGGCCGCCGAGCGGGATCGGGAAGGCCCCGGCGGCATGCGAGAGGGCGACGGCCACCGGGTCGGTGTCGTCCTCGGCGACCTCGTCCTCGCGGATCCGCGTGAGCAGCGCCCGGGTCTCCTCCAGCCTGGCCACCTTGACGTCGTCGGAGAGCGCGCCGTCACCGATGTCGTCGACCCGCCGCGAGAACGCGTACAGCGCCGACATCGCCCGGCGCTGGGGCGTCGGCAGAAGCCGGATCCCATAGGCGAAGTTACGGGCCTGGCGCCCGGTGACGGCCTCGCAGTAGCTGTAGGCGGCGAGTACCGGCGGGGACGCGTGTGGTTCCGGCTCCACGGTGCGGATCACCCCTCTCCTCGCAGAGTCACGCCCACCTCACGCAGCAACCGGACCTTGCCGGGCTTGGGCGGGCCGGGAAGTACGTCGTGTTCGGCGGCGGCGATCGCGTGGAGGGCCGCCCTTCCCCCCGCCACGAACCCCGCGAGCAGCAGCTTCAGCCTGCCGTGGACGCTACCCACCAGGGGGGCGCCTTCATTCAGGAGATCCCTGGCCCTTTGCGCTTCGTACGCAATCAACGCACGGACCGACGCTCCGGCGGTTTTCGTGGCGAGATCCGCTTCCTGGACGTGGAAGCGCTTCATGTCGGCCGCGGGCAGGTAGACCCGGTCGCGGGCGAGGTCCTCGGCGACGTCCTGGAGGTGCTCGACGATCTGCAGGGCCGTGCAGATCATGTCGGAGCGGCGGATCCGCTGGGGTGTGGGGGTGCCGGTGACGGCGAGGACGAGACGGCCTACGGGGTTGGCGGACAGCGCGCAGTAGGCGAGCAGGTCGTCGTAGGTCTCGTAGCGGCCGACCAGTTGGTCCTGGCGGTTGGCGGCGATCAGGCCGAGGAACGGCTCGGGGGTCAGCGAGCGGCGGCGCACGGTCGGCTGGAGGCGGCGCAGCAGGGGGTGGCGCGGGGTCGCGTCGAAGACCCGGCGCAGGTCGGCCTCGAAGGCGTCCAGCAGGACCAGCCGGTCCTCGGCCTCCCGCGGGGACACACCGAGCAGGCGGGCGTCGGCGCCGCCGGGGGCCAGGTCGCCGTCGCCGATGTCGTCGACCAGGCGGGCGAAGCCGTAGACGGCCCTGAGGTCGTCGCGCCAGGCCCGGGGCAGGAAGAAGGGGGCCACCGGGAAGTTCTCGCCGGCGGCCTTGTCGAGCGTGCCGCGCTCCGGATCGAGGGGGCGGGCCGTGCCGGTTCCCGTCACCGCCGGCTGCCCGGCGCGGGGACGGCACGTGCTGCGTGGAGCTGGGGAGTTTCCGAAGCCATCGCCGTCACATCTCCCGTTCTACACTGCCGACCCAATACACACTATTTCGGACACGCCGCCCGGCCGTCCGCACGGAGGCCCGACGAGCGGTGTCGCGCATTATGGCCCTGATTGCCGTGTTTCGGGACCGGTACAGCTTACGTTGTACAACGCGAGACGGTTCGTCAGGGTGTACCGCACATCACGAGAACACACCGATTGGCCCCAAGATTCCTGAGATGGGCCGGAGTTGACGTTTCCTTTGCAGACGCGGGGCCCCGCCGGAGCAGTTCCGTCGGGGCCCTGTCCGCATTCGGGCTACTTGCCCGTGAACTTCTCGTACTCCTTGAGCACCTCGTCGGTGGGGCCGTCCATGCGCAGCTCGCCGCGCTCCAGCCACAGGACGCGGTTGCAGGTGTCGCGGATGGACTTGTTGTTGTGGCTGACCAGAAACACCGTGCCCGCTTCCTTGCGCAGCTCCCGGATGCGGTCCTCGGAGCGCTTCTGGAACTTCCGGTCGCCGGTGGCCAGGGCCTCGTCGATCATCAGGACGTCGTGGTCCTTGGCCGCGGCGATGGAGAAGCGGAGCCGGGCCGCCATTCCCGAGGAGTAGGTGCGCATGGGCAAGGTGATGAAGTCGCCCTTCTCGTTGATGCCGGAGAAGTCGACGATGTCCTGGTAGCGCTCCTTGATCTCCTCACGGGACATCCCCATGGCGAGCCCGCCCAATATGACGTTGCGCTCGCCGGTGAGGTCGTTCATCAGGGCCGCGTTGACGCCGAGCAGCGAGGGCTGGCCGTCGGTGTAGACCTTGCCCTGCTCGGCGGGCAGCAGACCGGCGATGGCCCGCAGCAGGGTCGACTTGCCGGAGCCGTTGGAGCCGATCAGGCCGATGGCCTCGCCGCGGTACGCCACGAAGGAGACGCCGCGCACGGCGTGCACCTTGCGCACGCCCCGCTCCTCGCCCCGCTTGATGATGCGGCTCAGGGCGGCGGTGGCGCTGCCCTTGCCGGTCTTGGCGCCGTTGACGCGGTAGACGATGTGCAGATCGTCCGCGACGACGGTGGGGACGCGCGCGTCCTGCTTCTGCTCAGCCACGGCCGTACCTCTCCTCCGCCTTCCAGAAGTACACGAAGCCGCCCAGAGCGAAGAGCACGGCCCAGGCGCCCGCGGCCGCCCACACGTGGTCCGGGAGGAACTTCGAGCTGTAGTCGTCGATGAGGGCGAAGCGCATCAGGTCCATGTAGATGGCGGCCGGGTTCCACTGCAGGACGTTCGCGATCCAGGCCGGCTTGTCCGCCAGGAAGATCGGGATGGAGAACATCACGCCGGAGGCGTACATCCACGTCCGCATCACGAACGGCATCAGCTGCGCCAGGTCGGGGGTCCTGGCCCCCGCCCGGGCCATGATCAGCGCGAGGCCGGTGTTGAAGAAGAACTGCAGGACCAGCACCGGCACGATCAGCAGCCAGGACAGGTCCGGGTAGTGGCCGAAGCCGACCGTGATGGCGAACAGCACGATCATCGAGAACATCAGCTGCTGGAGCTGCTGCAGCGCGAAGGAGACCGGCAGCGAGGCCCGGGGGAAGTGCAGGGCGCGGACCAGGCCGAGGTTGCCGGAGATCGCGCGCACGCCCGCCATCACCGAGCTCTGCGTGAAGGTGAACACGAACACGCCCGTCACCAGGAACGGGATGTACACCTCGCGCTCCATGCCCCGGTCGGCCTCGAGGAGCAGCCCGAAGATGAAGAAGTACACGGCGGCGTTCAGCAGCGGCGTGGCCACCTGCCACAGCTGGCCGAGCTTGGCCTGGCTGTACTGGGCGGTCAGCTTCGCGCGGGAGAAGGCGAGGATGAAGTGCCGCCGGTCCCACAGCTGACGGACGTACTCGATGAGGGACGGCCGGGCGCCGCTCACGGTCAGCCCGTGCTTGGCGGCGAGTTCCTTCGCCGTGAGGCCCTCGTCGGGCGCCGCGGGCGCGCTCACGGCGACCGTGGCGTCGTGCGTTGTCTCACTCACTAGTGGAAACTTTCGTCTTCGAGATGCTCGGCCTGTGCCGGGGTCTGGCATGAGCCGGGGGCCAGGGTAGGCCCGGAGGCTCCCGGGTATCGCCGGATACGAGCTTGTCAGATGACGGGGGGCCGGCCCAGCTGGGTCAGCCGCCACACCGTACGCCACTTCATGGGCCGGCGGGGCCCGCACGAGGTGGTCCAGCCTTCGCGGAATCCGCCGAACCAGGCCCGCAGCGCGCTGCGGGAGGGCCGGCGCAGCAGGGTGAGCAGCAGCCAGTCACCGAGGTAGACCGGGACGAGCAGCGCGGGGAGGTTACGGCGGGCCAGCCAGACGCGGTTGCGGGCGACCATGCGGTGGTAGACCGCGTGCCGCGAGGGAGCGGTCGTCGGGTGGTACAGCACCATGTCGGACCGGTAGTCGATCATCCAGCCCGCGTCGAGGGCCCGCCATGCCAGGTCGGTTTCCTCGTGGGCGTAGAAGAATTCGTCCGGGAGGCCGCCGACGTCGGCGAAGACCCTCGTGCGGACGGCGTTGGCGCCGCCGAGGAACGTGGTCACGCGCGAGGAGCGCATCGGGTCGGAGGCCCGCAGCCGGGGGACGTGGCGGCGCTGGGTGATGCCGGTCTCGGGGTCGGCTATGCGGAAACTCACGATGCCGAGCTTCGGGTCGGCCTCGAACGCCTCGCGGCACAGCTCGGCGGTGTCGTGGCTCGCGAGCAGTCCGTCGTCGTCCAGGAAGAGCAGGATGTCGACGTCCCGGCCGGCCGGGCCGAAGGCCTCGATGCCGACGTTGCGGCCGCCGGGGATGCCGAGGTTCTCGGGCAGCTCGATGGTGCGGACGCCCTCGGGGACGTCCGGCACGGGCGAGCCGTTGCCGACCACGACCACCTCGACCCGGTCGCCGTCCTGTTTGGCGACGGAGTCGAGCAGCGCGCGCAGCTCCTCGGGCCGGTTGCCCATGGTGATGATGACGGCGCCGACCTTCATGCCGCTCACTTCAGCCTGCTGGAGGCGAGGATGGACACCAGGTGCAGCAGGGTCTGCAGCAGCGCGATGCCGGCCAGCACCGCGACGCCGAGCCGCGAGAAGAACAGGTCACCGCGGGCCTGGTCGACGATCGCCAGCACGAGGATCAGCAGGGACGCCTCGATGCCGAGAATGAGGCGGTGGAACTTCAGGGCGCCGGCGGCCCTGCGGGCCAGCGCCATGCCGGAGGAACGCATCTCGGCGGCGGCCTCCTGGACCGGCGGCTTGCCGGTCTGGTGGCGGGCGACGCCGACGAGGTCGGTCTCGGCCTTGATGAGGATGGCGCCGAGGGCGGCCAGGGTGCCGAGGAAGGCCCACAGCCAGTCGATACGGCCGGTGCCCCACAGGTCGGCGGCGCGCAGGCCGAAGCCGGTGAGCACGGCGGCGTCGGTGAGGTAGGCGCCGACGCGGTCCAGGTAGACGCCACTGAGGGAGTACTGCTTGCGCCAGCGCGCGATCTCGCCGTCGACGCAGTCCAGCAGCAGGTACATCTGGACGCACACCACGCCGAGGACGGCGCCCGCGACCCCCGGCACGAGCAGTGCCGGCGCCGCGAGCACACCGAAGACGGTCATCAGGTAGGTGAGCTGGTTGGGTGTGACCCTGGTGTTGACCAGGTAACGGTCGACCCGCAGGGACACCTCACGCATGTAGAGGCGTCCCATCCAGTGCTCACCGCTGCGCCGGTCCTTCACCCCCGCGGGGTGAACGACGGGGCGGAGTTCAGCTACCGATGGCCTTGACATAGTCGGCGTATGCGTCCTTGATCTGTTCGGTGTTCAGGTCGAGGTGTTCGAGGATGGTGTAGCGGCCGGGGCGGGTCTCCGGGGCGAACTCGACGGCCTTGACGAACTCGTCCGTCGTGAAGCCGATCTCGTCCGGCAGCACGGGCAGTCCGTGCCGGCGCAGCACCTCGGCCATGTACGCCGACTCGTCGTGCGCGCCGCGCAGCCACATCGCGAAGGCCGCGCCGAGACCGCACTGCTCGCCGTGGGAGGCGGCGCGTTTGGGGAACAGCAGGTCGAAGGCGTGGTTGATCTCGTGGCACGACCCCGAGGCCGGCCGCGAGTCGCCCGAGATCGACATCGCGACGCCGGTGAGGACGAGCGCCTCGGCGAGTACCTGGAGGAAGCCGTTGTCGCCGACCCCGCCCGGGTGCCGGAGCACCGCCTCGCCCGCCTGGCGGGCCATGGCGGCGGCGAGTCCGTCGATCTTCTCGTCCTTGACGCGGTTGGCCAGTTCCCAGTCGGCGATCGCGTTGATGTTGGAGATCGCGTCACCGATGCCCGCGCGCACGAAACGCACCGGGGCCTCGTGGATGACGTCCAGGTCGATGACGACCGCGATGGGGTTCGGCACACCGTAGGAGCCGCGGCCCGCGTCGTTGTCGAGGGTGGCGACCGGCGAGCACAGGCCGTCGTGCGCGAGGTTCGTGGGCACGGCGACCAGGGGCAGGCCGACGCGTGCCGCGGCGAACTTGGCGCAGTCGATGATCTTGCCGCCGCCGAGGCCGACGACCGCGTCGAAGTGGCCGGCCTTTATGTCGCTCGCCAGCCGGACCGCGTCGTCGAGGGTGCCGCCGCCGACCTCGTACCAGGTGGCGCCGGGCATGCTCGGCGAGATGCGCTCGCGCAGCCTGGCGCCGGAGCCGCCGCTGACGGCGACGGCGAGGCGGCCGGAGTGCGAGATGCGCTCGTCGGCGAGGACGCACGCCAGGTCGTCGAGGGCACCCGGGCGGATGTCGACGACGAGCGGGGAGGGGATGAGCCGGGTCAGTACTGGCATGCGATCTCCCGTCCGCGGGCGAGGTCGTCGTGGTTGTCGATCTCCACCCACTTGACGTCGCCGATCGGCGCCACGTCGATACGGAAGCCGCGGTTCACGAGCTCCTGGTAGCCGTGCTCGTAGAACTGCTGCGGGTCGGTCTCCCAGACGGCCTTGAGCGCGTCGGCCAGCTCGGGGGCGGCGTCGCCCTCGATCAGCGTCACGCCGATGTACTCGCCGGTGGCCTCGGCGGGGTCCATCAACTTGGTGATCCTCGTCATGCCCTTCTCGGGGTCGACGACGACCTTCATCTCCTCGTCGGCCAGATCCTTGACCGTGTCCAGGGCGAGGATGATCTTCTTGCCGTCGCCGCGGGCGGCGAGCAGCGTCTTCTCGACGGAGACCGGGTGGACGGTGTCGCCGTTGGCGAGGATCACCCCGTCCTTGAGGGCGTCACGCCCGCACCACAGGGAGTAGGCGTTGTTCCACTCCTCGGCCTTGTCGTTGTCGATGAGTGTGAGCTTGAGGCCGTACTTCCGCTCCAGGGCCTCCTTGCGCGCGTACACGGCCTCCTTGCGGTAGCCGACGATGATCGCGACCTCGGTGAGACCGATCTCGGCGAAGTTGCCGAGGGTCAGGTCGAGAACCGTGGGTTCGCCTTCTATGCCCGCGGGGCCCACCGGCACCAGCGCCTTGGGAAGGCTGTCGGTGTAGGGGCGCAGACGCCGTCCGGCGCCGGCCGCGAGCACGAGGCCGATCATGCGGTTTCTCCTTCATCGTGTACGGCGGGTGCGCCCCCCTGGTGGGCGGCGACCCAGAAGCGGATGCTCTCGACGAGCACCAGCAGGGCCACGGCCACGGCCAGTGCCGTGAGCGCGACCGTGAACTGCGAGGCGGTGAGCAGCGCGGCGAGGACGGTGACGAGCAGCGTCCGCCCTTCGTGCCCCCCGATGGAGCGCACCAGCCAGGCGGGAGGCGCTCCGGCGTCGCCGCGGATGCGGTAGACCGTGTCGTAGTGATGGTAGGCGACCGCGGCGACCAGCCCGAAGGCCGCGGGAAGGGCTCCGTTCACGTCCGCTCGGGCCGCCAGGACCAGGACCATGCCGTACTCGGCGGCGCGCAGGAACGGGGGCACCAGCCAGTCGAGGGCGCCCTTGAGGGGGCGGGCGACGGCGAGGCCGGAGGTGAGGGCGTAGGCGACCGCGGCGACGATCGGCCAGGGTCCGCCGAAGCCGGTCAGGGCCGCCGTGAGGACGGCGGCGAGGCCGCCCAGGAGGGCGACGGCGGGGGCGGTGAAGCCCGGCAGCCCGCGGGCGGGCTTCCTGAGCGCCTCGGCGAAGCCCTCGGCGAGCGGGCCGCTGTCCGCGAGGTCGGCCAGGGCGGCGGCCGCCCGGTCGGTGCGCCTGGCCTTGCGGGTCAGGGAGCGCAGCACCCGGCCGGCCGTGGTGTAGGTGGCCGCGAAGGCGCAGCCGATGAGGAGCGCGTAGAAGGTGATGCGGGGAGTCGTGGCCGCGGTCAGGACGGCGATCATCGCCCATCGCTCGCCGATGGGCAGGACGATCATCCGCCGGACCCAGACGGTCCAGCCGACGCTGTCGAGCTTGTCGGACAGGGCGGCGGTGGGGCTGGCCAGCGACATTTCGGAGAGCGCGGTGGCGTCGTGGTTGGCCTCGTTGAAGGAGAAGTCCACGACGTGCCGACAGGTCTGCAGGACCATCGCGCCGAGGGCCAGCGCCCAGACGTCGTCGCCGCCGCGGGCGGCTCCCAGCGCGAGGCCCGCGTAGTAGGCGTACTCCTTGGCCCGGTCGAAGGTGGCGTCCAGCCAGGCGCCGAGCGTGGAGTACTGCAGGGAGTAGCGGGCGAGCTGGCCGTCGGTGCAGTCCAGCACGAAGGACGCGATCAGCAGGACGCCTGCCGCGACGAAGCCGCCGCGGGTGCCGGTGGCCGCGCAGGCCGCAGCTATGAGGGCGGTGAGCAGCGAGGCGGTGGTGACCTGGTTCGGGGTCAGGCCGCGGCGGGCGCACCAGCGGGCGATGTAGCGGGAGTAGGGGCTGATGCAGTGGGTGGTGAAGAAGCCGTCGCGGGACTTCACGGCCGACTTCAGGCGTACGGCTTCGTCGTCGACGTCCGCCACCGCCTGCCGGGCCTCGTTGCGGGCCTGCGGGTCGGCGGGGACGGCGGCGACGAGGCTGCCCAGCTCGGGGCGGTGCACTGCGGTGCCGTCGGCGTCGAGGGCGGTGCGGATGCGGTCGGCGAGGCTGCTGTCGACCAGCGTGGTGCCGCCACCGGCGGAGTTCTCGCGGGCCATGGCCCGGGTCAGGGCCTGGCGGCCTGCGGGCTGGGCCGTGACGGCTCCGGGGATCGCGGCGAGCGGGAAGCGGGGGTCGGTGAGGCCGAGGCGCAGGGCGTGCACGTGCCCCACGAAGCGGGCGTCGACCAGGGCGACCCGTTCGTCGCCCGGCACCTCGGCGAGGAGGGTCTCGGCCTCGGCGGCGTCGGTCGCGATCCGGAGGTCGAACCCGAGGGACCGCAGGTCGGCCTCGATCGACGATCCGGGGACCGGCTGGCCGGTGAGGATGGCGGTCGACAACCGAATTCACTCCCTGGGTACCGACGCGTCCGCGCCAGTGACGTACATGGTGGGGGCGCCCTCTCCGGTGGCTCCCGGGCGGCATGTCGGCAGAGGCTATCGGATGCCAGGGCGGCCACGTTCACCACCCGTTCGGCGGATGGATCGACGTGGTTCGCACAAGCCTTTGCCGCGATCATCATCGTGGATCCGGGGCCCGCCCCACAAACCGCGCCCCCTATGGGGACATCGGGGACACTGCGGGGGGGCGCCGCAGTGGCCGCATAGGGTGGGCGACCATGACGTGGCTGATCACCGGCGGTGCCGGCTATATCGGAGCACATGTGGCCAGGGCCATGGCCGAGGCCGGGGAGCGCGTCCTCGCGCTGGACGACCTGTCGGCCGGGGTGCCCGCGCGGCTCCCCTCCGAGGTCCCGCTCGTACGGGGCTCCTCGCTGGACGGGGAGCTGCTGAAGCGGGTCTTCGCCGAGCACCGTGTGACGGGTGTGGTGCATCTCGCGGCGCGCAAGCAGGTCGCCGAGTCCGTCGCGCAGCCGACGCGGTACTACCGGGAGAACGTCGGCGGCCTGGTGACCCTGCTGGACGCGGTGGCCGGGGCGGGGATCGGGCGGTTCGTGTTCTCGTCGTCGGCGGCGGTGTACGGCGACCCCGGTGTGGACCTCATCACGGAGGACACGCCCTGCGCGCCGGTGAACCCCTACGGCGAGACCAAGCTCGCCGGGGAATGGCTGGTGCGGGCGGCGGGACAGGCGCACGGGATCTCCACGGTATGTCTGCGCTATTTCAACGTGGCGGGCGCCGCCGCGCCGGAGCTGGCGGACACCGGCGTCTTCAACATCGTCCCGATGGTCTTCGACCGGCTGACCCGCGACGAGGCGCCCAGGATCTTCGGCGACGACTACCCGACCCCGGACGGCACCTGCGTCCGTGACTACATCCACGTCGCCGACCTGGCCGAGGCCCATCTGGCGGCGGCGCGGCGCCTGGCGGCCGGCGGCGGCACGGGTGACCTGACGGTCAACATCGGCCGCGGCGAGGGCGTCTCGGTCCGCGGACTCGTCACGGTCATCGGCGAGGTCACCGGCGACCGCCGGCCGCCGCTCGTCGAGGAGCGGCGCCCCGGGGACGCCCCCCGGGCGGTGGCCTCGGCCGCCCGGGCAGCCGCCGAGCTCGGCTGGACGGCGCGGCGCGGGGTGCGCGAGATGGTCGAGTCGGCCTGGGGGGGCTGGCTGCTGCACCGCGGCTCCTGACTGACCGGAGGCGCCCTGACCTGCACATCGTTTCCGCAGGTCAGGGCACATGACAACGGTGTTCAGTGCCGCGTTGCGCATACCCCCTCCCCGTAGTTCACTGGGGCCCCCGAGCACGATCAGGCGGACACAGGGAGGCTGACTTCTCATGGGGGCTGGGCACGATCACGGGCACGCGCACGGCGCGGCCGGCGGTACGGCGACCTCGGCGTACCGCGGCAGGCTGCGAACCGCGCTGGCGATCACGCTCGGCATCGTGGTGGTGCAGATCGTCGGCGGCGCCCTCGCCGACTCGCTCGCGCTCGTCGCCGACTCCGCGCACATGGCGACGGACGCCCTGGGCCTCGGCATGGCGCTGCTCGCGATCCACTTCGCGAACCGCCCGCCCAGCGAGCAGGCCACCTTCGGCTACGCCCGCGCGGAGATCCTCGCCGCCCTGGCCAACTGCCTGCTGCTGCTCGGGGCCGGCGGGTACGTGGTGTACGAGGCGGTCCAGCGCTTCATCACACCCGCCGAGACCGAGGGTCGGCTGGCCCTGCTGTTCGGTGCGATCGGCCTGGTCGCGAACCTGGTGTCGCTGTCACTGCTCATGCGCGGCCAGAAGGAGAGCCTGAACGTGCGCGGCGCGTTCCTGGAGGTCGCGGCCGACGCCCTCGGTTCGGTGACCGTGATCGTCTCGTCCGTGGTGATCATGCTCACAGGCTGGCAGCGCGCCGACCCGATCGCCTCGCTCGTCATCGCGCTGATGATCGCGCCACGGACGTGGAAGCTGCTGCGCGAGACGCTCTCCGTGCTGCTGGAGGCCGCCCCCAAGGGGGTCGACATGGCGGAGGTGCGCTCGCACATACTCGCCACGGACGGCGTGGAGGACGTCCACGACCTGCACGCCTGGACGATCACCTCGGGCATGCCGGTGCTGTCGGCGCACGTGGTCGTCAGCCCGGAGACGCTGAACGCGATAGGCCACGAGAAGATGCTCCACGAGCTCCAGGGGTGCCTCGGTGACCACTTCGACGTGGAGCACTGCACCTTCCAGCTGGAACCGAGCGGGCACGCCGAACACGAGGCGCGGCTCTGTCACTGACGCGGTTGTTTGTGGGGCTCTTGAGGCAAATGGGGCGCACTCCGCTGCGAGTGCGCCGGGGAACGCAACCCTCCGCCGTGCGCGCGTCCTGAGCCCCACAGCTCCGCCATGGACGATTTTCCGCCTGCCCGGCCGGGCACGATCACCTACCGGGTCCCTTTCCCGGCGTCGGACCGGTGCCGGCCGCGGTCCGCGCCGCCGCGCGGGACATGCGGGCGTGCCGCGAAGTGCCGGGAGTGCCGGATTCGTACGGCAGACTTGGGGCGCGAAGACCGATGTGAAGGATGGGTATGCCGATCACACCTGCCACCGCGACGCACAGCCCGTCGAACGGCACCGCGGACGCGATTTTGCTGGAACTGGTCGACGAGGACGGCGTGACGATCGGCACCGCTGAGAAGCTCGCCGCCCACCAGCCGCCCGGACAGCTGCACCGCGCGTTCTCGGTGTTCCTCTTCGACGAGTACGGCCGGCTGCTGCTCCAGCAGCGCGCGCTGGGCAAGTACCACTCCCCCGGTGTGTGGTCCAACACCTGCTGCGGCCACCCCTACCCCGGCGAGGCGCCCTTCGCGGCGGCTGCGCGGCGCACGTTCGAGGAGCTCGGTGCCTCCCCGTCCCTGCTGGCCGAGGCGGGCACGGTCCGCTACAACCACCCGGACCCGGAGTCCGGTCTGGTGGAGCAGGAGTACAACCACCTCTTCGTCGGCATGGTGCAGGCCGTGGTGCGGCCGGACGCGGAGGAGGTGGCGTCGACGGTGTTCGTGACCCCGCCGGAGCTGGCGGAGCGGCACGCCAAGGACACCTTCTCGTCCTGGTTCATGACCGTCCTGGACGCGGCCCGGCCGGCGATCAGGGAGCTGACGGGCCCGTCGGCCGGCTGGTGACCCGGACGGGCATAGTGAAAGGACCCCTCAGGCGAAGCGCGCGGGTTTGAGCGGCAGGGCGGCCCAGATCACCTTGCCGCCGCTCGCGGTGTACTCGACTTCGCACACGCCGCCCGCCTCCCGGGCGACCTCGCGCACGAGGAGCAGTCCGCGCCCCCCGGTCCGGCCGTGGTCGGTCTCCAGGGCGGTGGGCCGGTACGGGTGGTTGTCCTCCACGGACACCCGGAGCCACTCGGCGCCGACGGCCAGCTCGACGGCGATGGTCGGCGACAGCACCGCCGCGTGCTTCACGGCGTTCGTCACCAGCTCCGAGACGATCAGCAGCAGTCCCTGGGCCAGGTCGTCCGAGACCGGTACGCCCTGACGAAGCAGCAGGTCCCGTACGGCGTGCCGTGCCTGGGGGACCGAGGCCTCGACCGCCGGTGCGGTGAACCTCCAGACCCCCTCGTACGGCAACGGATCCGCGGGCGCGGGGCCGAGGGGCGCCGCGCCACCCTCTGGGCGCGGGCCGAACCCACGCCCGTCGTCGTCCATCGTCCGGTCGCCACCCTCGCGCTCGATTGTCGCCACACCCCGAAGTGTTGGTAACGATGCGCCTCGTACCCCGACACTGAACACAAGTCAGCAGATATCGAGCGCTTCTGACCGTTGGCGTATGACACGGTCAGTTGTGGGACTGGTCCTGTCCCTGTTGTGCCGTCTCGGCGAACTATTCGGGTTGTACGGGTTTGGCATCCGGATAGCATCCGGCGCATGGAGCCGCAGCTGGAGCACCGCGTGACCGAGTCGGTCGCGACGGTCGTCATACGCCATCCCGAGAAGCGCAACGCCATGACGGCCTCGATGTGGCGCTCTCTTCCCGTCCTGCTGGAGGAGCTCGCCGGTGATCCGGCCGTACGGGCGCTGGTGCTGACCGGTGAGGGCGGCACGTTCTGCGCCGGGGCCGACATCTCGACGCTGCGTGGCTCGCCCGAGGAGGCGCAGGGACTGGCCGTGCGGGCTGAGGAGGCGCTGGCCGCGTTCCCGAAGCCGACACTCGCCGCGATCCGGGGTCACTGCGTGGGCGGCGGGTCGCAGCTGGCGGCGGCCTGCGATCTGCGGTTCGCCGAGGAGGGGGCGTTGTTCGGGGTGACGCCCGCGAAGCTCGGCATCGTCTACCCGGCCTCCTCGACCCGGCGGCTGGTGTCCCTGGTGGGGTCGGCCACCGCCAAGTACCTGCTGTTCTCCGGCGAGTTGATCGAGACTGAGCGGGCGTTGCGCACCGGGCTGGTCGACGAGGTGCTTCCCGAGGGGGAACTCGGCAAGCGGGTCGCCGAGTTCACCCGGGTCCTGGTTGCGCGTTCACAGCTGACCCAGGCGGCGGCCAAGGAGTTCGCGGACGGGCGTACGGACCGGGACGCGCACTGGGCCGGGCAGGCGCGCGCGAGCGGCGACACCGCCGAGGGGGTCGCCGCGTTCCTGGAGCGCCGGCAGCCGCGGTTCGGCTGGAGTGTGCCTAGGTCAGGCTGAGGCCGGCGTGCGACCTGAGCAGTTCGACGAGGTGCGCGGGGGCCTTCTCGGGCGATCCGGCGTCGTAGGGCGGCTGCGGGTCGTACTCGGTGGCGAGCTGGACGATCCGGGCGTGGTCGTCGCCGGCGATCCGGCCGAGGAGCGTCAACCCCATGTCGATGCCGGCGGAGACGCCGGCCGCGGTGACGTACTTGCCGTCGGTGACGACCCGCTCCCCCGTCGGCTCGGCGCCGTGGCGCTTCAGCTCCTCCAGGGCCAGCCAGTGGGACGTCGCCCGGCGGCCCTCGAGCAGTCCGGCGGCGGCCAGCAGCAGGGAGCCGGTGCACACGGACGTCGTCCAGGTGCTGGTGGCGTCGGCCCTGCGCAGCCAGGTGAGCAGGGGCCCGTCCGCCGCCAGCGGGAGCGGGCCGGGGCCGCCGGGGACCACGATGACGTCGGGGCGCGGTACGTCGGCCAGGGACCGGTCGGCGATGAGCGCGAGGTTCCCCGAGTCGTTCCGCACGGGGCCGGCCTGCTCGGCGACGAAGACGGTCTCCGCGCCCGGGACCTGGCCGAGGGTCTCATAGGGTCCGACGGCGTCGAGGGCGGTGAAGCGGTCGTAGAGGGCGATGGCGATCTGCATGGGGTCCTTCCGGTCGGCTGATGTGGACGGGATTCAGGAAGTGGTGGCGGGGCGGAAGCGGCGGCGGTACTCGGCCGGGGGCGTCCCCAGGACCCTGACGAAGGCGCGGCGCATGGCCTCGGGCGTGCCGTAGCCGCTGGCGCGGGCGATCTCCTCGACGCCGCCGGCGGTGTCCTCCAGCAGGCGCCTGGCGTGTTCGAGGCGGACGCGGTCCACGTAGCGGCCCGGTGTCATGCCGGTCTCGGCGCGGAAGGCGCGGGCGAAGTGGCGGGGCGAGAGTCGGGCGCGGGCGGCGAGGGTGTCGACGCAGAGGTCCGCTTCCGGGTGGTCGGTGATCCACCGCTGGACGTCCCGGAGGGGCTCGCGCTGTGCGGTCTGGGCCGCGAGCTGGGCGCTGAACTGGGCCTGGTTGCCGGGCCTGCGCAGGAACACCACCAGGTGGCGGGCGATGGTGAGGGCGGCGTCCCGGCCCAGGTCCTCCTCGACCAGGGCGAGCGCGAGGTCGATGCCGGCGGTGACACCGGCCGAGGTGGCGATGTGCCCGTCGCGCACGAAGACGGGGTCGGGGTCGATCTCGACGGCCGGGTGCTCGCGGGCGAGCCGGTCGCAGTACGCCCAGTGGGTCGTGGCGCGGCGGCCGTCCAGGAGGCCCGCCGCGGCCAGCACGGCCGCACCGGTGCAGATGGAGACCAGGCGGCCGGCACGCGGGCCCCGCTCGCGCACCCAGGCCACCAGACGCGGGTCGGGCCGCAGGCTGCCCGACCCGCCGGGCACGAGGAGGATGTCGGGGTCCGGCGCGGTGGTCAGGGGCCCGTCGGGTACGAGGGTCAGGCCGCTGGTGGTCCGCACGGGCGCGCCGTCCACGGACGCCGTGCGGATCCGGTATGCGCCCGGGGAGAGCAGGTCCGCGCCCGCGAAGACCTCCACGGGTCCGGTGACGTCGAGACTCTGCAGGCCGTCGAAGAGGACGGCGAGAACCATGCGCTGGGCCATGCCGCCGATTCTTCGCGGGAGCGGAGTATGGCGGCAAGGACGAGTACCCCACCTTTCCTGCCATCGGACGCCGGGCCGTGGAGTACATACCAAGCGGTTGGTAACCTGCCGGGCATGACGACTGCCGCCCTGGAGCCGCGCGCCGGCCGGCGCTGCCACAACATGCTCAACTCCCTGCACGCGACCCACTACTTCTCACCCGACCTCGGGCGGGAGCTGAGCGCTGTCGGGATCACCGACCCGCGTGCCGTGAACTTCGCCGTGCGGGCCGCCGCCCTCGGACCGGTCGGGGCCGGGGCCGTCACGGCGGCCTTCTACAACTACAAGTACGAACTCGTGGCCCGGCACGTGCCGGCGGTGTGGAAGAGCGCCGCACCCGGGCAGGTCCTGGCGGCACGGGTGCGTGCGGTCGACGCGACGCTGCGCCGCCTGCTCGGCGAGGAAGCCCTGGCATCGGCGGAGATGGCGGAGGCCGCGCGGCTCGCGCTGCGCGCCGCCGAGGCCTGCTCGCGCGATGCGCGTCCGCTGTACGCCGCCCACGCCGATCTGCCCGTCCCCGAGGAGCCGCACCTCGCCTACTGGCACGCGGCGACCCTGCTGCGCGAGCACCGGGGCGACGGGCACCTGGCCGCTCTGATGTCCGCGGGTCTTGACGGGCTGGAGGCGATGGTGACCCACACCGCGACGGGCAAGGGCATGACCCCGAAGTGGGTGTGCGCCACCCGTGGCTGGAGCCGGGAGGAGTGGGACGCGGCGGCGGGACGGCTGCACGGGCGGGGGCTGCTGACGGCGTCCGGCGACCTCACCGACCAGGGCGTCGCACTGCGGCGGGACATCGAGCACGAGACCGACCGGCTGGACCGGGCCCCCTACGAGCACCTCGGCCCGGAGGGCGTGGCCCGGCTGACCGAGCTGGGCGGGGTGTTCGCGCACGCGGCGCTCGTGGCCGGGGCGTTCCCCGCAGACCTGATCGGAAAGGGTGACGCATAGTGACGCGCCGGTGAGGTACCCGCTCTCCACCGGCCGGCGCGGCCGGGACCGAGAAAGGGGAATTCCGTGTTCCGTGCTATCGCAGACGTGCTGCGCCAGATCGGCGGCGCGATCGCCACCGTCGTGACGCTGCCCTTCCGGGCCCTCGCCCGGCTCTTCGGCGGGGCCTCGTCCTCCACCCGCAGCCGCAGGGCCTGACCGGAACCCCGGCCCGCCGGGTGCCGCCCTGATCCCCGGGTGTCCGTGACACCTGCCACAATTGCCGCGCAACCTCAGCGGAGAAGGCGGTACGGGATCGTGACGACACCCGGGTCCATCGGGTCCATCAGCGCAGTGTCCATCGAAGGCAGGATCGCCGAGGAGCTCGGCGTACGGGAGCGGCAGGTCAGGGCCGCCGTGGAACTGCTCGACGGCGGTTCCACGGTGCCCTTCATCGCCCGCTACCGCAAGGAAGCGACCGAGATGCTCGACGACGCGCAGCTGCGCACCCTCGAGGAGCGGTTGCGCTACCTGCGGGAGCTGGAGGAGCGGCGGACGGCCATCCTGGAGTCGGTGCGCGAGCAGGGCAAGCTCACCGAGGAGCTTCAGGCGAGCATCCGGAGCGCCGAGACGAAGGCACGCCTGGAGGACATCTACCTGCCGTACAAGCCCAAGCGGCGCACCAAGGCGCAGATCGCCCGCGAGGCCGGTCTCGAACCGCTGGCGGAGGGTCTGCTCGCCGACCCGGGCGTCGAGCCCCTCGCCGCGGCCGCCGCATTCGTCGACGCGGACAAGGGCGTGGCCGATCCGCAGGCCGCCCTCGACGGCGCCCGGGCGATCCTCACCGAGCGGTTCTCGGAGGACGCCGACCTGATCGGTGAACTGCGCGAGCGCATGTGGGTGCGCGGGCGGCTGGCCGCCAAGGTGCGGGACGGCAAGGAGGAGGCGGGCGCGAAGTTCGCCGACTACTTCGACTTCGCCGAGCCCTTCACCGAGCTCCCCTCGCACCGCATCCTCGCGATGCTGCGCGGCGAGAAGGAGGAGGTCCTCGATCTCGTCCTGGAGCCCGAGGAGCAGACGGACGGGCCCTCCTCGTACGAGGGGATCGTCGCCCACAAGTTCGGAATCGCCGACCGGGGGCGCCCCGGCGACAAGTGGCTGAAGGACACGGTCCGCTGGGCGTGGCGCACCCGCCTCCTCGTGCACCTCGGCATCGACCTGCGGCTGCGGCTGCGCACGGCCGCCGAGGACGAGGCGGTGCGGGTCTTCGCGGCCAACCTGCGCGATCTGCTGCTCGCCGCCCCGGCGGGCACGCGCGCGACGCTCGGCCTGGACCCCGGTTTCCGTACGGGTGTGAAGGTCGCCGTGGTCGACGCGACCGGCAAGGTCGTCGCCACGGACGTCATCCACCCGCACGTCCCGGCCAACCGGTGGGACGAGGCCATCGCCAAGCTGGCCCGGCTCGCGAAGGAGCACGCGGTCGAGCTGGTCGCCATCGGCAACGGCACGGCGTCGCGCGAGACCGACAAGCTCGCCGGGGAGCTGATCACCAAGCACCCGGAGCTGAAGCTCACGAAGGTGATGGTGTCCGAGGCCGGCGCGTCCGTGTACTCGGCGTCCGCCTTCGCCTCGCAGGAGCTGCCCGACATGGACGTGTCGCTGCGCGGCGCCGTGTCGATCGCCCGTCGGCTCCAGGACCCGCTGGCCGAGCTGGTGAAGATCGACCCGAAGTCCATCGGCGTCGGCCAGTACCAGCACGACCTGTCCGAGATGAAGCTGTCGCGTTCGCTGGACGCCGTGGTGGAGGACTGTGTGAACGGCGTGGGCGTGGACGTCAACACGGCGTCGGCCCCGCTGCTCGCCCGGGTCTCCGGCATCACCTCCGGGCTCGCCGAGAACATCGTGGCGCACCGCGACCAGAACGGGCCGTTCAAGGCCCGCGGCGAGCTGAAGAAGGTGACGCGGCTCGGCCCGAAGGCGTACGAACAGTGCGCGGGCTTCCTGCGTATCCGGGGCGGTGACGACCCGCTGGACGCGTCGAGCGTGCACCCCGAGGCGTACCCGGTGGTCCGGCGCATGGTGAAGACCACCGGGCAGGAGGTCGCCTCGCTCGTGGGCAACACCGGGGTACTGCGCTCGCTGAGGCCGCAGGACTTCGTGGACGAGACGTTCGGTCTGCCGACGGTCACGGACATCCTCAAGGAGCTGGAGAAGCCCGGCCGCGACCCGCGCCCGGCCTTCAAGACAGCCGCCTTCAAGGAGGGCGTGGAGAAGATCTCCGACCTGTCGTCCGGGATGATCCTGGAGGGTGTCGTGACGAACGTCGCAGCGTTCGGGGCGTTCGTCGACATCGGCGTCCACCAGGACGGCCTGGTGCACGTCTCCGCGATGTCGAAGACGTTCGTGAAGGACCC
The DNA here is from genome assembly GCF_002891435.1 of Streptomyces cahuitamycinicus. Taxonomy (GTDB): domain Bacteria; phylum Actinomycetota; class Actinomycetes; order Streptomycetales; family Streptomycetaceae; genus Streptomyces; species Streptomyces cahuitamycinicus. Next base: position 18,639 of record NZ_POUC01000007.1, on the reverse strand, counting down.
GCGGGACGTGGTGAAGCCCGGGGACATCGTCAAGGTGAAGGTGCTCGACGTCGACATCCCCCGCAAGCGGATCTCGCTGACGTTGCGCCTGGAGGACGAGGCGGCCCAGCAGGGGCAGCAGGGCGGCGGTCCCGGTGAACGCCGGCAGCGCGGCGGGCGTCCGCCGCAGCAGCGGCAGGGCGGTGGCGCCGGGCGCCGTGGGGGCGGTGGCGGTTCGCGTCAGGCGCCGCCGCCTGCCAACAGCGCGATGGCCGACGCGCTGCGCCGTGCGGGGCTGGCGGATCCCAAGGGCGGCAAGCGCTGACTGCCCCGCCGGGAAGGCCGTGGGGAGCTGCGGGCCCGTTGTGGCTGGTCGCGCAGTTCCCCACGCCCCTGGGAAGGAGGCGCTTCGCGCCCTTTCCGTTCTAGGGTTGCCGCATGCGTGCCATCACCTGGGAAGTGTCCGGGAGCCAGGGGGTCGAGACCGCCTGGGTCCAGCTCGGAGACGGCCGGCTGCGGGCGCGCGGGCGGGCCGTCGGTACCGTTCCGGAACCGTACTGGATCTCGTACGAGCTTCAGACCGCACAAGGGTTCGTGACCAGGCGGTTGACTGTCACGGCGGAGGCGGAGGCCGGCAGTCGGGAGCTCGTTCTGCTCCACGACGGTCAGGGCCGATGGACCGCGAACGATGAGCCGCTGCCCGAGGTCGACGGCGCCCTCGACTGCGACCTGGGCCTGTGCCCGCTCACCAACACCATGCCGGTACTGCGGCACGGGCTCCATCAGGCGCCAGGCGAGCGGGAGTTCCTGATGGCCTGGGTGTCGGTGCCGGACCTGGCGGTGCGGGGGTCGCGGCAGACGTACACGCATCTCGGCCCCGGGCGGGTCCGGTTCGCCTCCGGCGACTTCCGCAGCGACCTGGAGTTCGACGAGGACGGATACGTCGTCGACTATCCGCGGCTGGCCACTCGCCTGACGGCCGGTTAGCGCTCGGTCACCTTGCCTTCCGCCACCTCCAGGCGGCGGGTGACGTGTACGGCGTCCAGCATGCGGCGGTCATGGGTGACCAGCAGGAGCGTGCCCTCATAGGCGTCGAGGGCGGACTCCAGCTGCTCGATGGCGGGCAGGTCGAGGTGGTTGGTCGGCTCGTCGAGGACCAGGAGGTTGACGCCCCGGCCTTGGAGCAGCGCCAGGGCGGCCCGGGTGCGCTCACCCGGGGAGAGGCTCGCGGTGGGGCGCAGGACGTGGTCCGACTTGAGACCGAACTTGGCCAGCAGGGTGCGGATCTCGGCCGGCTCGGTGTCCGGGAGGGCCGGGCGGAAGGCGTCGAGCAGGGACTCCTCGCCGTGGAACAGCTTGCGGGCCTGGTCGACCTCGCCGAGCAGGACGCCCGAGCCGAGCGCGGCGTGCCCGGCGTCCAGCGGGACACGGCCGAGGAGGGCGCCGAGCAGCGTGGACTTGCCGGCGCCGTTCGCGCCCGTCACCGCCACCCGGTCCGCCCAGTCGATCTGCAGGGAGACGGGGCCGAGGACGAAGCCGCCGCGGCGCACCTCGGCGTCCCGCAGGGTCGCGACGACGGCGCCCGAGCGCGGGGCCGACGCGATCTCCATGCGCAGATCCCACTCCTTGCGGGGCTCCTCGACGACGTCCAGGCGCTCGATCATGCGCTGGGTCTGGCGGGCCTTCGCGGCCTGCTTCTCGCTGGCCTCGCTGCGGAACTTCCGGCCGATCTTGTCGTTGTCGTTGCCCGCCTTGCGGCGCGCGTTCTTCACACCCTTGTCCATCCAGGAGCGCTGCATCTGGGCGCGGTCCTGGAGGGCGGTCCTTTTGTCGGCGTACTCCTCGAACTCGTCGCGGGCGTGCCGACGGGCGACTTCCCGCTCCTCCAGGTAGGCCTCGTAGCCACCCCCGAACAGGTTGATCTGCCGCTGGGCCAGGTCGAGTTCGAGGACTTTGGTGACGGTGCGGGTGAGGAACTCGCGGTCGTGGCTGACGACCACCGTGCCGGCGCGCAGGCCGCTCACGAAGCGTTCGAGGCGCTCCAGGCCGTCCAGGTCGAGGTCGTTGGTCGGCTCGTCGAGGAGGAAGACGTCGTAGCGGGACAGCAGCAGGGAGGCGAGGCCGGCACGGGCCGCCTGGCCGCCGGACAAGGACGTCATCGGCTGGTCCAGGTCGACCGCGAGGCCGAGGGAGTCGGCGACCTCCTCGGCGCGTTCGTCGAGGTCGGCGCCGCCGAGGCCGAGCCAGCGCTCCAGGCTGGTGGCGTAGGCGTCGTCGGCGCCGGGCGCCCCGTCGACCAGGGCCTGGGTCGCCTCGTCCATGGTGCGCTGCGCCTCGGCGACGCCGGTGCGACGGGCCAGGAACGCCCGTACGGTCTCGCCGGGCCGGCGGTCCGGCTCCTGCGGGAGGTGGCCGACGGTGGCGGCCGGCGGGGACAGGCGCAGGTCGCCCTGCTCGGGCGCGATGAGTCCGGCGAGCATCCTGAGCAGGGTGGACTTGCCCGCGCCGTTGGCTCCGACCAGGCCGATCACGTCGCCGGGCGCGACGACGAGGTCGAGTCCGGCGAACAGGGAGCGGTCGCCGTGGCCGGCGGCGAGGTTCTTGGCGACGAGGGTGGCAGTCATCAGAGCGCCGATTTTAACGGCCGGGCCGCTCAGCGGTTCACGGCCGCCACCAGGACGCTTCCGGCGGTGCGGGCCACGACGAACGACCGCCCCCGGACCGTCCTCGCGTCGAGCGTGACGCGATGGCGGCCGGCTTCGAGGACGCCGTCGAAGATCTCGTGGGTGTGGGTGCGGGAGAGCCGGTCGAGGCGGTAGGCGGTGAGGGTGACACGGCAGGCGGAGGTGACCTCGACGTCCGCGCCGCCGTCGGTGGCGGTGAGGCCGGTGAGGCGGCGCCGGTCGGCCGGGCCGCGGTCCAGGGCGTGTTCGATCTGGGCGACGAGGAGGGGGACGATCGGGGCGAGGCCGTCGACGTGGGCGACCGGGACCCCGGCGCGCTCGAAGGCGCGGCGGACGGCGGCGCGTTCCTGCTCGCCGGCGGCGTGGCCGAAGGCGACGGCGCCGTAGCCGCGGAGTTCGTCCGGGGGTACGCCGTCGGTGTCATGGGCGATGTCGGCGCCGACACCGATGGTGCGTAAGGCCGCGGCGAGCTTGGCGAGGACGGCGACGCGGGAGCCGATCAGCAGCACGCGGCGCCGGGGATCGGGCGCGGAGCCGTTCAGCAGGGCGCCCAGAGCCGTGCGGTACTCGGCGCCGCGGAACCGGAACGGGCCGATGCCGTGGTAGCCGTTGAGCTCCAGATCCGCGTGTTCTTCGGTCTGCCAGGCGAAGTCCCGCCAGATGAAGTCCTCACCGTCGCATCGGATGACCGCGGTGACGGCTCCGCAGGCCAGGTCCTCGCACTCCGGACAGCCGTAGACGACGTAACGGCCGCCGGGCAGTGGGGCCTCGCTCTCCAGGAGCAGGCTGCGGACCTGCGCGGTGAAGATCGCGGGAGGGACGTCGGAGGCGAGCGGGGAGACCGCGTCGAGGTCGGAGAGCTGGAACAGCAGCGGGCGTCCGTCGACGATGAAGTCCACGAAATCCCGGTGGACCTGGTAACCGCCGTCGTTGAGGACTCCCCCGGCCCGCATCGCGGGAGCCAGGCCGAAGGTCGCGTACTCGGCACACATGCTGTGAGTATTCCCACACTGCGCGTGATGTGAGCACGGCATGACACATTCCGCTACGGTCCGGGCATGGCGAGTGAGTCGAGTGGCGAGATCGTGGTGGTCGGTGGCGGCGTGGTCGGGCTGACGACGGCCCTGGCTCTCGCGGAGCGCGGGCGGCGGGTTCGGGTGTGGACGCGGGACGCCGTCGGGGCGACCACCTCGGCCGTTGCGGGTGCGCTGTGGTGGCCGTACCGGATCGAACCGGTCGCGACGGCGCGGATGTGGGCGCTGCGGTCGCTGGAGGTGTACGAGGAGCTGGCCGCACGGGACGAACCGGCCGGTGTACGCATGGTCGAAGGGGTACTGGGCGAGACCCGTCTCGACGAGGCCGACGCGTGGCTGGCGGGCCGGGTGCCGGGGCTGCGGGAGGCCACGGCCGGCGAACACGCGGGCACGGGCCTGTGGGCACGGCTGCCGCTCATCGACATGCCGGCCCATCTGCGGTGGCTTCGGGAGCGGTTCATCGCGGTAGGCGGTGTGATCGAGACGCGTGCGGTGTCCGGGTTCGCGGAGGTGGACGCGCCGGTCGTGGTCAACTGCACGGGGCTCGCCGCGCGGGAGTTGGTGCCGGACCCGTCCGTGCGGCCCGTGCGGGGGCAACTGGTCGTCGTGGAGAATCCCGGGATCGACACCTGGCTGGTCACCACCGACGCCGCCGGGGAGCACGCGTACCTGTTCCCGCAGCCGGGCGGGCTCGTCCTCGGCGGTACGTCCGAGGAGGACGTCTGGTCGCTGGAGCCCGACCCCGCGACGGCCGAGGCGATCGTCCGGCGCTGTGCGGCGCTGAGGCCGCAGGTCGCCGGGGCCCGCGTGCTGGAGCACCGGGTCGGTCTGCGGCCCACCCGGCCGGCGGTCCGGCTGGAGCGTGACGCCCTGCCGGACGGGCGGCTCCTGGTGCACAACTACGGCCACGGCGGCGCGGGCGTCACCGTGGCCTGGGGATGTGCGGAGGAAGCGGCGCGGCTGGTCGCGGGCTGAGGGCGCGCGGCGCCGTCCCGGGCGAAGGGCGGCCCGGGTTCACCGGACCCGGGCCGCCCTTCGCCGTGCGGATCAGTGCTTGCCGATCGGGTCACCCTCCACGTCCGGGCCGCGGCCCGGGCCGACGCGGAACTCGAACTCGCCGTCGTACTTCTTGTGTCCTGCCATGACGGCCATTTCGACGGCTTCGGAGCCCATCTGCTCACGCACGATCACCGGGTCACGGCGAAGGTCGCGCATCAGGGCGATACACATGAAGATCATCACGACGACGAACGGTGCCGCCGCGAGGATCGTGAGGTTCTGCAGCCCGGTCAGCGCGTCACCCTGCCCGCTGCCGACCAGCAGCATGATCGCGGCCACCGCACCGGTGACCACGCCCCAGAAGACCACCACGAAGCGGCCGGGTTCGAGGGCGCCCTTCTGCGACAGGGTGCCCATGACGATCGAGGCCGCGTCGGCGCCCGAGACGAAGAAGATGCCGACGAGGACCATCACGAGCAGGCTCGTGGCGGTGGCGATGGGGAACTGCTGGAGCACGCCGAAGAGCTGGCCCTCCGGGGTCGCCTCCTTGCTGAGCTGCCCCGCCTCCTGCATCTTCATGGCCGAGCCGCCGAAGATCGCGAACCAGACCAGGCTGACCGTGCTGGGCACGAGGATGACACCGCCGACGAACTGGCGGATGGTGCGGCCGCGGCTGATGCGGGCGATGAACATGCCCACGAACGGCGTCCAGGAGATCCACCACGCCCAGTAGAAGACCGTCCAGCTGCTCAGCCAGTCGGGGACGCCCTCGCCGCCGCTCGCCTCGGTGCGGCCGGCCAGCTGGGGCAGGTCGCCGAGGTAGGCGAAGACGGAGGTGGGCAGCAGGTCGAGGACGATGATGGTCGGACCCGCCACGAACACGAACAGGGCGAGCACCAGCGCCAGCACCATGTTCGTGTTGGACAGCCACTGGATGCCCTTCTCCACACCGGAGATCGCGGACGCGACGAAGGCCAGGGTCAGCACCGCGATGATCGTGACGAGCAGCCCGGTGCTCACCTTGTCCATCCATTTCAGCTCCTGCACACCGGAGCCGATCTGGAGCGCGCCGAGCCCCAGGGAGGCGGCGGAGCCGAAGACGGTCGCGATGATCGCGAGGATGTCGATGGCCCGGCCGACGCCGCCGTTGGCGTTCTTCTTGCCGATCAGCGGGGTGAAGACGGCGCTGATGGTCTGCCGGCGCCGCCTGCGGAAGGTGCTGTAGGCGATGGCGAGGCCGACCACCGCGTAGATCGCCCAGGGGTGGAGCGTCCAGTGGAACAGGGTGGTGGCCATGGCCGTCTCCATGCGGTCGCCGGAGTCGGCCGGGTTCGTGCCCGGCGGGGGCGTGCCGTAGTGCGACAGCGGCTCGCTCACGCCGTAGAACATCAGGCCGATGCCCATGCCCGCGCTGAACATCATCGCGACCCAGGACACCGTGCGGAACTCGGGTTCCTCGCCCTCCGTACCGAGGTGGATCCGGCCGTAGCGGCTGATCGCGAGCCAGAGGGCGAAGACGACGAAGCCGGAGGCGGCGAGCATGAACGCCCAGCCACCGTTGTGCATCAGCCCGCCGAGCATGGTGGTGGAGACATCTGTGAGCGAGTCGGTCGCCGCCGCGCCCCAGACCACGAAGGCGAGGGTGAGCACCGCCGTGACGCCGAAGACGATGCGGTCGGTCTGCGGCCGGTCCTGACCGGGCAGGCCCGCTTCCGACCCCGGCAGCGCGGGTCCCTCGGGGGAGTCCTTGTCGCTTGGTCGTTCTTGCGTCACTGGCGGCACCTTTCATCTGGGAAAGCAGGGTAGAACCGTAGGTCCTCCGTAACGCTGCTACCACGTGTGGCGTAATTTCACCCCTCTCAACATGCGGTTTCGGATGAACCTCCGGTCAGGTGGTACTCGGCCCGGTCGTCGAGCAGCAGCGGCACGAGCGCTCGCAGGGGCTGGCTCAGGGGGACGAGCACGCCTGCGCGGTCCTTGCGCACGCGCACGCCGTGCAGGGCGAGTTCGTCGCCGACCTCGGCGTACTGGGCGGCGGTGAGCCGGTAGCCACAGGGTGGATTCTGGATGATTTCGGCCGGTTCGGGCGGGTCGTTGTCGGCGCCGCCGACGTAGACGGGGCCGGTGGTGGTGTAGCCCGCGAGCCGGGCCCCGGCCGTCGCCGTCTCGATCCTGCCGCGGCGCTGGTCGGTGTATTCGTACAGGCCTTTGAGAGCGTCGAGCTGGGAGGTGACCCTGCGGCGGTTGTTCAGGGCCTCGTCCGCCTTCTCCGCCTCGGTGAGCGGGTCGACACGGCTCTCGATGAGCAGCCCGACGGAGTGCTTCACACCGGACATGTTGCGCAGAATGCGCTCCTGTCCGTCGCCGGCGACCTGTCTGACCGGCTCACCGGTCCGCGGGTCGGTCCAGATGCCGTAGGTGCCGGTCGAGTGGCCGGCCCGCCGGGCGACGGGCCGGACGTACGACTCGGACAGGGCCGTGGCCTCGTCGTGGACCGCCTCGTGGGTGTTGAGGTTGCGCGGCCACAGGTCGAAGAGGTCCTTGTCGTAGTACGGCGGGGTGGCGCCGTACTCGTGCAGGTCGTAGACGACGTCGGGGCGCTGGTCGCGGATGAGGGCGGCCAGGGCGCGGCCCTCGGCGGTCTTCAGGGCGAGATGGTCGCGGTTGACGTCGACGCCGTCGCCGTTGCCCCGGGTGTTCGCGGCCCGGCCGTCCGGGTTGGCGGTGGGCACGACCAGGACCGTGGTGCGGTCCAGGAAGCGCCGGGTGCGGCTGTCCCGGGCGTACGCGAGGTCGCGGACGGTGGACAGGCAGGCCTCGCGGCCGGAGGGCTCGTCGCCGTGCTGGCTGCAGACGAGCAGCACCTTGCTGGGGCTCGGGCGGGTGCCGATGCGCACCAGCCGGAGCGGGCGGTCCTGCTTCGTCGTGCCGAAGCGGGTCATGGAGACGCGGCCACTGGAGCGGTCGACCGCCTTGAGGAAGTCCTGCTCCTCGGGCTGGGTGGTCCAGCGGGCGCCGTTCGACTGTTCGAAGCCGGTGCGCGGCGGGGAGCCGGTGGCCGCCTGAGCCGGTGCGGCGACCAGGGAGGCCGTGAGGGCCGTGATGGTCAGCATGAGGGCGCCGGCGCGGGTCACCGGTTTCCCTCCGGGACGCGGTGCGTGGTGCGCGGCTCCCGTACGCCGTCCAGGACCGTGGCGTCGCGGGCGGCGGGCGCGGCATCGGTGGTGGCGCGGGCGAAGGCGGTGGCTCCGCCGACGAAGGGGACGCGCGCAGAGGTGCGCGCAAGGTCGAGCGTGAGTGCCGGCCTGTCGGAGGGAGGGTCGATGAGGCCCTGGTCGGTGCCCGCGACGATCAGCGCCAGGCGATGGCCCTTCGGCACGACGTGGTCGGTCGCCGCCAGGTCGAGCGTGATCGTGTACCTCTTGCCCGGGGTGAGCGGGGAGCCCTTGTGGTCGGAGGCGTGGTTGCCGAGGTCGGCCCAGCCCCGGCTGACGACCGTGTAGTCGACGTCGGCGGTCTTCGCCTTCGTCTCCTTGAAGCAGGAGCTGTCGCCGGTGGTGCTCGCGCCCCAGCAGGTGCGGTCGGTGAGGGTGGTGACGCCTTCACCGGCGTCCGCGTAGTCGCGGATGGTGGCGGGGCCGATGTCCACGAGGACGGCGGAGAGATGGGCCGTCGGGGTGGAGGGCGTCGCGGTGACGGTGACCTCGGAGGAGCCGGACAGGCGCAGGTCACGGGTGAGCGGCCCGGTCGCGAAACCGGCCTTCTCCGGTGTCGGCTTGTCGATGTGCGCGGCCCAGTCGGTCTCGCTCAGTTCCGGGTCGTCGGTGAAGCTCTCGGTGCCGTGACCGCGGTGCAGGCCGAGGGTGCCGACGCCGCCCTGTGGGCCCCGGTCGGGGCGCAGGGTGGCGGCCCGGGTGCCGCTCGGCGGCCAGACCCGGGAGGTGTCCCACCGGTCGGGCGCGCGTTCGATGTCGGCCATGGGTTCACGGTCGATGCCGTTGTCGATGCCCATGAGTTCGTGGTCGAACCAGCGGTGCAGCGTCTTGACCCAGGCGCCGCGCCGGAAGTCGAAGGGGTCGACGTGCCCGGTCTGCGACAGCCAGATCTTGCGCTCGACGCCGTTCTTCGCGAGGGCGTCCCACCACGGGCCGACGTGCTTCATGCGGACGTTGAGGTCCTGCATGCCGTGGACGAGGAAGACGCTGGCCCTGACCTTGCGCGCGGCCTTCACGTAGTCGCGCTCGGTCCACAGCGGGGTCCGGTCGCCGGTGCGCGGGGCACCGTCGGTGAGCTTCTGCTGGACGGCTCCGCACTTGGCGCGTGCGTCGGGGCTGTTGACGTACTCCGACAGCCACTGAGGGCCGGAGTCGTAGAGGGGAGCGCCCTGCTGGAAGTAGTAGTCGTACCAGGAGGAGATGGCGCTGATCGGGACGATGGTCTTCAGGCCCTCGACGCCGGTCGCGGCGACGCCGTTGGCGATGGTGCCGTCCCAGCTCTTGCCGATCATGCCGGTGCGGCCGTTGGTCCAGCCGGCCTTGGCGCGGGTGGTGCCGGTGCGGCTCGTGTACGCCTTGGCCCGGCCGTTCAGCCAGTCGACGACGGCCTTGGCGGACTGGACGTCGGAGCGGCCCCCGACGTCGACGCAGCCGTCGGAGCGATTGGTTCCGGCCAGGTCGACACCGACGAAGGCGTAGCCGCGGGGCACGAAGTAGTTGTCGTAGTACAGCGGCATCTGGTCGATGTCGCCGTTCGCGTCGTAGGTCTTCTTCTGGCTCTCGTTGCCGCGCCCGCAGCAGGAGTAGTACGGGCTGGCGTCCATGATGACGGGGACCTTGCGGCCCTGCCGGGCGGTTTCGCGGGGGCGGACGATGTCGACGGCGACCCGGTCGGTCTTCCCGTCACGGTCTGCGTCGAGCCCGGTGTCCACCCAGACGGCCTCGCGGACGGCGTCTTCGTAGGAGTAGACGGGTTCGCTCCCGCGCGGGGTGGCCGGTGCGGCCTGTACGGCCACCGGGGTGATCAGGGTGGCCAAGAGGGCGGCCGTGGCCGCCGTCGCGAGCGGTCTCCAGGTCGTGAAGCGCGTGCGTTTCGGCATGGGCCGGACGGTACATCGGTGAACTGCTGTGCAGAAGAGGGCAGCTGACGGTCCGGCATGTCCGGGACGGACCCTCGACGCGGGTGTTCCATGTCGGCCGAATGGCGATCGTGTGACAGCAGGGGCCATGGACATGATCAGGGACAGGGAGTCAATAGGCTCCGGACAGACCGGAAGACCCCGGACAGACCCCGGGCAAGACCCAACCCCGGACAGATTCCCGACAGACCCCTGACCGACCTCGGGACCCTACGACTTGGAGCCTTGCGTGCACCGCGGAATCATCGCGCCGGGAGCCCTGGCCGCGTCCGTTCTCCTGCTGGCGATCCCGGCATCGGCCGCGCCCCACTCCCCCGGCGCGCCGGGCATCGGCGACCCCTACTACCCGGCCTACGGCAACGGCGGCTACGACGTCTCCCACTACGACCTCCGGCTGAAGTACCAGCCGGCCACGGACGAACTGGAGGGCACGGCGACCCTCGTGGCCCGCGCCACGCAGGATCTGTCGAGCTTCAACCTGGACTTCCTGCTGGACGTCGGCGAGGTGCGCGTCAACGGAGCGAAGGCCTCGTTCCGGACCTCGGGCGAGCAGGAGCTGGAGATCACCCCCAAGACCCCGCTGGACCGGGGTTCGCCCGTCACGGTCGTCGTGCGCTACCGCGGGGTGCCGTCGTCGGAGCAGGCCCACGGCTTCACCAGCTGGCACCGCACCCCTGACGGGGGTGTCGCGGCAAACGAGCCCGAGGCGGCGGCGTGGTGGTTCCCGAGCAACGACCATCCGCTCGACAAGGCGACGTACGACGTCTCCGTGCTGGTCCCGAACGGCACCCAGGCCATCTCCAACGGCAGGCTGCAGTCGACGAGTTCGCGGCTCGGCTGGACCCGCTGGAACTGGCGGTCCGACAAGCCGCAGGCCACGTACCTCGCCACGCTCGCGGTCGGGAAGTTCGACATCACGACGGGCACGACCGAGGGCGGCATCCCGGTTCTCAACGCCTACAGCAAGGATCTCGGCGCCCATGCCGGGGCGGCGCGGGCGAGCATCGAACGGACCGGGGAGATCGCGGACTGGCTCGCGGGGTACTTCGGCCCGTACCCGTACAACGCGCTCGGCGGGTACGTGCCGAACACGGGCACCGGATACGCCCTGGAGACCCAGACCCGGCCGTTCTACAGCCCGCGGCAGTTCGCGGGCGGGTCCAACGTGTCCGTCGTCGTCCATGAGCTGGCCCACCAGTGGTACGGCGACGAGGTGTCGCTCAAGCGCTGGCAGGACATCTGGATCAACGAGGGGTTCGCCCGGTACGCGCAGTGGCTGTGGTCCGAACACGAGGGCGAGGGCACGGCGCAGGAACTCGCCGACCACGTGTACGCCTCCCATCCGGCCGACGACCCGTTCTGGACGGTGAAGCCCGGGGATCCCGGCCCTGAGAACCAGTTCGACATCGCGGTCTACGACCGCGGCGCGCTGGCCGTCCAGGCGCTGCGCAACAGGATCGGCGACAAGGCGTTCTTCACCATCCTCAAGGGCTGGCCGGCGAAGTACGCCCACGGCAACGCGTCGGTGGCGGACTTCCGGCGGTACGCGGAGGAGGTGTCGGGCGAGCCGCTGGCCGCGCTGTTCGACACGTGGCTGTTCCAGCCGTCGAAGCCGGGGGCGCCGGCAGCCCGGGCCGCGAAGGTGGCGAAGGCAGGGAAGGGGGCTCCCCAGCCCAGGTCGTGGAAGCGGATCGCTTCGACGAACGGGGTGCACGGGCACTGACGCACGGGCGCTGACAACGGGCTCGGAGCCGACCAGGGCGTCCGGGCGCCGCCCGGCGCGACCGGCCTCGGCTTTCGCTCTACGGTGGGCTCGTAGGCGCCGGTCGTACGGGCCCGGCGGCCGGGCAGGGCTGCTGAACGAGGAGCAGGCGTGCGGAACACGGCGATCGTCGAGGCACCGTCCGTGCTCGGGCTGCGCCCCACCGGTGTCGAGGAGTTGGCGGCGGCACTCCTGGGGGCCGGGTTGGCCCAGGGGCTCGGGGCGGTGCGCGCGGGCCGGGTGGACCCTCCGCCGTACGAGCCGGAGCGGGACCCGGAAACGGGGCTCCTGAACCCGGGCGGCATCGCCGCGTACTCCGGCGCGCTGGCCGACGCGATGGGCGGCGTCCTCGACCGGGGCCGGTTCCCCGTCGTGCTCGGCGGTGACTGCAGCGTGCTGCTCGGCGCCCTGCTCGCGCTGCGCCGCCGTGACCGGCACGGCCTGCTCTTCCTGGACGGACACAGCGACTTCTATCAGCCGTCCGCGGAGCCGGCCGGCGAGGTCGCGTCCATGGAACTCGCCCTGGCCACCGGGCGCGGCCCGCGCGTGCTGGCCGATCTGGAGGGCCGGGGCCCGCTCGTGCGGGACGAGGACGTCGTCGCCCTGGGTTTCCGGGACGCGGAGGAATCCGCGTCGTACGGGATGCAGCAGCTGCCGACGGCGCTGCACGCGATGGAACTGGACACCGTGCGCGCACTGGGGGCGGCCGAGGCGGCCCGGCGCGCGGTCGGGCTGCTGACCGGCGGCGCGGAGGCCGGGTACTGGATCCATCTGGACGCCGACGTGCTGGACGACGCGGTCATGCCCGCCGTCGACTACCGGCAGCCTGACGGTCTGACCTGGCAGGAGCTGGAGACCGTCCTGCGCACGGCCCTGTCCGGCGGCGGGGCGGTGGGCCTCACCGTCGCGATCTTCAACCCCCGCCTGGACCCGGACGGCACCATCGCGCAGCGCCTCGCCGACTGCCTGGTGCGGGCCTTCGACAGCCAGGGCTGAGCCGGCCGGCCCTCGCCGGAATCTGAAGCGCCGTGCGGGGGCGGGACGCCCTTGTCCAGCTGAACAGGAGGGCCCCGGTCCGCTACTTCGTCAGCTGCGACAGTTCCTGGTCCGCCGTCCGGGACACCCGGCGGCGGACGGCGAACCAGCCCGCGACCAGCATGGCCGCGATCAGCGGGACGAGCAGGAGGGTCTTGCGGCCGACCTCGGGGTCGTTCCACATCATGCCGAGGCAGGCCAGCAGGAAGGCGATCGTGGTGATCTCCGTGGCCGGGCTGGCGGGGAGGCGGAAGGAGGGGCGGGTGACCTGGCCGGCCTTGGCGCGGCGGACGAAGACCAGGTGACAGACCATGATGATCACCCAGGTGCTGATGATGCCGAGGGAGGCGACGTTCAGCACGATCTCGAAGGCCTGGGCCGGCACGAGGAAGTTCAGGCCGACGCCGAGCACGCACACCGCGCAGGTCAGCAGGATGCCCCCGTAGGGGACCTGGCTGCGGTTCATGCGGGCGGTGAACTTCGGGGCGGAGCCCGCCATCGCCATGGAGCGCAGGATGCGGCCCGTGGAGTACAGGCCGGAGTTGAGGGAGGACATGGCGGCCGTGAGGACGACCAGGTTCATCACGTCGCCCGCGGCCGGGACGCCGATCTTCGACAGCACCGTGACGAAGGGGCTCTGGTCGGCCGAGTAGACCGAGCCGGGCAGGAGCAGGGCCAGCAGGACGACCGAGCCGACGTAGAAGAGGCCGACGCGCCACATGATCGAGTTCACGGCGCGCGGGACGACCTTCTCGGGCTCGGCGGTCTCGCCCGCGGCGACACCGACCAGCTCCAGCGCGGCGTACGCGAAGATCACGCCCTGCATGACCAGGACGACCGGCATCATGCCGTGCGGGAAGAGGCCGCCGTTGTCGGTGATGACGCTCAGGCCGGGGGTCTGGCCGCCCACCTCCTGCTGCGTGGCGAGCAGGAAGATGCCGATGAGCATGAATCCGACCAGCGTCGCGACCTTGATGATCGAGAACCAGAACTCCATCTCGCCGAAGATCTTCACCGAGATCAGGTTCACCGCCAGCACCACGGCGAGGGCGACCAGTGCGAGCACCCACTGCGGGACGTCGGTGAACAGGCTCCAGTAGTGCGTGTAGAGCGCGATCGCGGTGATGTCCGCGATACCGGTGGTCGACCAGTTGAGGAAGTACATCCAGCCGGCGACGTACGCGCCCTTCTCACCGAGGAACTCGCGCGCGTACGACACGAAGGAGCCCGAGGACGGGCGGTAGAGCACGAGCTCACCGAGGGCCCGGACCACGAAGAAGGCGAAGACGCCGCAGACCAGGTAGGCGATCGCCAGCGCCGGGCCGGCGCTGGCGAGGCGGCCGCCCGCGCCCAGGAAGAGCCCGGTGCCGATCGCGCCTCCGATGGCGATCATGTTGACGTGGCGGGCCTTGAGGTCCTTGCTGTAGCCGGCGTCACCCGCGTCCGCGGGCACCTGCGCCGCGTCACGGGGGGATGCGGCTGCTGCCGTGTTCACGGCGTCCTTGCTCACGGTGGATCCACTCTCTGGTGCGCCCGAGCGGGTAGCGCTCGGCTTGCGGACGTACGTAGGGCCTGCGCCCTCGGCAAAGGCACAGACCGAGGGGCCGCCTTCCCCCACGCCGCGCGGCTCACGCGGTGGCATACGTCACACAGCGCTGCTGCTCACACGGCCGTCGCCCGGGTCGCCGGAGGTTTCACAGCACTGGTGGGACAGCGATACTGCTGCACATGACGACGACCGACACCGAGGAGCCGACCCTCACGATCGACGAGCTGGCCGCCCGGGCCGGCGTCACGGTGCGCACGGTCCGCTTCTACGGCACGAAGGGGCTGCTGCCGCCGCCGGTGCTCGGTCCGCGGCGCGTCGGGCACTACGGGCGCGATCACCTGGCCCGGCTGGCGCTGATCGAGGAGTTGCAGCAGCAGGGCATGACGCTGGCCGGCATCGAGCGCTACCTGCGGCAGTTGCCGCCGGACCTGAGCGCGCACGACCTCGCCATCCACCGGGCCGTGGTGGCCTCCTGGGCGCCGGAGAGCGTCGAGACGGTCACCCGGGCGGAGCTGGGGCGGCGGGCCGGACGGCCGATGGGCGACGAGGACGTCGAGCGGCTCGTCGCCATGGGCGTGGTCCGGCCCGCGGACGGCGGGTACGAGGCCGACCTCGGGCTGCTGCGGCTGGGCACCGGGCTGCTGGACGTGCCCCTCTCGCAGGAGGCGATCTTCGCGGCGCGCAAGGTGCTCGTCGAGCACGCGCGCGCTGCGGCCCGGGAGCTGTCCCAGCTCTTCCGCGGTGAGGTGGCGGAGCGTGACGCGCGGGATGTGCGGTCCCTGTCGGCGCACATGCATCCGCTGGTGGTGCAGGCACTCCTCACCGCGTTTCAGCGGTCGCTGAAGGAAGAGCTGGGCGAGTGGCTCACCGGGCCTTCGGGCTCCGGCGGGTCAGACGCGCGCTGAGTCGCTGAACCGCTCCCCCTTCTCCGCCTTCTCCACCAGCAGCGCGGGCGGGGTGAAGCGCTCGCCGTACTGCTCGGCGAGTTCCCGCGCGCGTGCCACGAAGCCGGGCAGGCCGCCCTCGTAGCCGTTGATGTACTGCAGCACGCCGCCGGTCCAGCCCGGGAAGCCGATGCCGAAGATGGAGCCGATGTTGGCGTCGGCGACGGAGGTCAGCACGCCCTCCTCCAGCAGCCGGACGGTGTCCAGCGCCTCGGAGAACAGCATGCGCTCCTGCATGTCCCGGAACGGGATCCGGTGGCCGGGCTTGGTGTAGTGCTCGCGCAGTCCGGGCCACAGGCCGGTGCGCTTGCCGTCGTCGCCGTAGTCGTAGAAGCCGGCGCCGCCGCTGCGGCCGGTGCGGCCGAACTCGTCGACCATGCGGTCGACGACGGCTTCGGCGGGGTGGGCCGTCCAGGTGCCGCCCGCCTCCTCGACCGCCCGCTTCGACTCGGCCCGGATCTTGCGGGGCAGGGTCAGGGTCAGTTCGTCCATCAGGGACAGCACCTTGGCCGGGTAGCCGGCCTGGGCGGCGGCCTGCTCGACCGAGGCGGGCTCGATGCCCTCGCCGACCATGGCGACGCCCTCGTTGATGAAGTGGCCGATGACACGGGAGGTGAAGAATCCTCGCGAGTCGTTGACGACGATCGGCGTCTTGTTGATCTGCCGCACCAGGTCGAAGGCGCGGGCCAGCGCCTCCTCGCCGGTGCGCTCGCCCTTGATGATCTCGACCAGCGGCATCTTGTCGACCGGCGAGAAGAAGTGCAGGCCGATGAAGTCCCTCTGGCGCTCCACGCCTTCGGCGAGGGCGGTGATGGGCAGCGTGGAGGTGTTGGAACACAGCAGCGCGTCGGGCTCCACGACGTGCTGGATCTCCTGGAACACCTTGTGCTTGAGGGACGTGTCCTCGAAGACGGCCTCGATTACGGCGTCGCAGCCGGCCAGGTCCTGGACCTCGGCGGTGGGGGTGATGCGGGCGAGCAACGCGTCGGCCTTCTCCTGGGTCGTACGGCCCTTGGCGACGGCCTTGGCGCACAGCTTCTCGGAGTAGCCCTTGCCCTTGAGGGCCGCCTCCAGGGACACGTCCTTCAGGACGACGTCGATGCCGGCGCGGGCGCAGGAGTAGGCGATGCCCGCGCCCATCATTCCGGCGCCGAGGACCGCGGCCTTGCGGACCTGGCGCTGTTCGACGCCCTTCGGCCGGTTGGCGCCGGAGTTGACCGCCTGGAGGTCGAAGAAGAACGCCTGGATCATGTTCTTCGATGTCTGTCCGGCCGCCAGGTCCACGAAGTAGCGGGCCTCGATGACCTGCGCGGTCTCGAAGTCGACCTGGGAGCCCTCGACGGCGGCGGCGAGGATGTTGCGCGGGGCCGGGTAGGGGGCGCCGTTGGTCTGCTTGCGCAGGCTGGCCGGGAAGGCGGGCAGGTTCGCGGCGAACTTGGGGCTGGCCGGTGTGCCGCCCGGGATGCGGTAGCCCGGCTTGTCCCAGGGCTGCTGGGACTCGGGGTTGGCGTCGATGAAGGCGCGGGCCTTGGCGAGCATGTCCTCCGGGCTGTCGGCCACCTCGTCGACGAGGCCGTTCTCCAGGGCGCGGCGGGGGTTGTACTGGGTGCCCTGGAGGAGGACCTTCAGCAGGGCGTCGGCGATGCCGAGCATGCGGACGGTGCGGACGACGCCGCCCCCGCCGGGCAGCAGGCCGAGGGTGACCTCGGGGCAGCCGATCTTGGAACCGGGCGCGTCGAGGGCGACGCGGTGGTGGCAGGCCAGGGCGATCTCGTAACCGCCGCCGAGGGCCGCGCCGTTGAGCGCGGCGACGACGGGCTTGCCGAGGGTCTCGATGCGGCGCAGGTTCCGCTTGATCGCCATGCCGCCGTCGAACAGCTGCTGGGCCGTCTCGGGCGTGACGCGGATGAGGTCGCGCAGGTCGCCGCCGGCGAAGAAGGTCTTCTTCGCGGAGGTGATGATGACGCCCCGGACGGAGTCCTTCTCGGCCTCCAGGCGGTCGGTGACGGCGGCGAGGGAGTCGCGGAACGCCTGGTTCATGGTGTTCGCGGACTGGTTCGGGTCGTCGATGACGAGGGTGACGAGGCCGGTGCGGTCCTGTTCCCAGCGGATGGTGGTGGACTCAGTGCTCATGTGGAGGTGCTCCGTGTGGTCCGTCGGGAGGGGGTCAGATGCGCTCGACGATCGTGGCGACGCCCATGCCGCCGCCGACGCACAGCGTGGCGAGGCCGTAGCGCTTGTCCTGGCGCTCCAGTTCGTCGACGAGGGTGCCGAGGATCATCGCGCCGGTGGCGCCGAGGGGGTGGCCGAGGGCGATCGCGCCGCCGTTGACGTTGACCTTGTCCAGGGACAGGCCCATGTCCCGCACGAAGCGCAGCACGACCGCCGCGAACGCCTCGTTGATCTCGACGAGGTCGATGTCGTCGATGGTCAGTCCGGCCTTGGCGAGGGCCTTGCGGGTCGCCGGGGCGGGGCCGGTGAGCATGATGGTCGGCTCGGAGCCGGAGACGGCGGCGGAGACGATCCGGGCGCGGGGCGTGAGGCCGTAGCGCTCGCCGGTCTCCTTGGAGCCGATCGCGACGAGCGAGGCGCCGTCGACGATGCCGGAGGAGTTGCCCGCGTGGTGGACGTGGTCGATCTTCTCCACCCAGTGGTACTGCTGGAGGGCCACCGCGTCGAAGCCGCCGAGCTCGCCGATGTCCGCGAAGGACGGCTTCAGCTTGGCCAGGGAGTCGGCGGTGGTGCCGGGGCGGGGGAACTCGTCCTGGTCGAGGACGACGAGGCCACTGCGGTCCCTCACCGGGACGACGGACCTCTCGAAGCGGCCGTCCTTCATCGCGGTGGCGGCCCGCTCCTGGGAGAGCGCCGCGTACTCGTCGACGTCGCGCCGGGAGAAGCCCTCGATGGTGGCGATGAGGTCGGCGCCGATGCCCTGCGGCACGAAGTTGACCTGGAGGTTGGTCATCGGGTCGTTGAACCAGGCGCCGCCGTCGGAGGCCATCGGCACCCGGGACATGGACTCCACGCCGCCCGCGAGGACGAGGTCCTCCCAGCCGGAGCGCACCTTCGCGGCGGCGAGGTTGACGGCCTCCAGGCCCGAGGCACAGAAGCGGTTCTCCTGCACGCCCGCGACGGTGTCGGGCAGGCCCGCGGCGATGGCGGCGGTCCGGGCGATGTCGGAGCCCTGGTCGCCGACGGGGCTGACGACGCCGAGGACGATGTCGTCGACGGCGGCCGGGTCGAGGTCCGGGAACCGGGCGCGGATCTCGTGGATGAGTCCGACGACCAGGTCGATGGGCTTGGTGCCGTGCAGGGCGCCGTTCGCCTTGCCGCGGCCGCGCGGGGTGCGGATCGCGTCGTACACATACGCTTCGGTGCTCACGAGGAGGCCTTTCACTGAGGGGTGCGGGGCGACGGGAGCAGCCCGGGGACGTCCCAGTCCCGGGCGACGTCCGCCGTGTCGGCGCCCGGCCGGGCCGGGCCGGTGCGGACGGAGGTCGGGGTCGCGGAGAAGCGGGG
>NZ_POUC01000079.1 GCF_002891435.1 Streptomyces cahuitamycinicus | reverse complement strand
GGTGAAGGGGGGACGGGGGTGCTCTGACGCTCTCAGCGTCGCATGTCGGCGGGCGGTGCCGGGAGGAGCGTCAGCCCCCTGCCGTGCGGTGCCGGGAGGAGCGTCAGCCCCGTACCGCGCGGCGTCGGGCCGTCGCGGCCCGGCCGCCGCGCCGGGGTGCCTTGGCCGGCACCTCCGGCGCCCGGCTGACGGGCGCGTGCAGGGCGGACGCCACCGCCAGGGCCAGCCCGACCGCCGCCGGGTCCTCGCCCGGCTCCGTGTGCACAACCTGCTGGATCATCGCCGTACTCCTCGCTGTCAGGTGCTCGGACTCAGTCGGTCGAACCCGCCCGCAGCTTCGCCAGGTCGGCCTTGACGGTGTTGATCGGGATGGCGAAGCCCAGGCCGACGCTGCCCGCGTCGGAGGACGAGGAGGCCTGGCTCGTCGGCGAGTACATCGCGGAGTTGATCCCGATGATGTTGCCGTTCATGTCGATCAGCGCCCCGCCGGAGTTGCCCGGGTTGAGGGACGCGTCGGTCTGGAGCGCCTTGTACGTGGTCGTGTCGGACCCGGTGTCGCCGTTGAACTGACGCCCGCCGAACTCGAACGGCCACTGGTCACCCTGCCCCTGCCCCTGCCCCCACTGCTGCTGGCCCTGGCTCTGGTCCTGGCCCTCCTCGGTCGGGACGGTGACGTCACGGTCGAGGGACGAGATGATGCCGCTGGTGACGGTGCCGGACAGCCCCTCGGGTGAGCCGATCGCCACGACCTGGTCGCCGACCTGGAGCCCGGCCGAGTCGCCGAGCGTGGCCGCCTTCAGGCCGGAGGCGTTCTCCAGCTTGATCAGCGCCAGGTCCTTCTTGCTGTCGGTGCCGACGACCTTCGCGGTGTACGACTTGCCGTCGCTGGTGGTCGCCTTGATCTGCGAGGCGCCGGCGACGACGTGGTTGTTGGTGATGATCTCGCCGTCGCCCGTGATGATCACGCCGGAGCCGGTGGAGGACCCGGCATTGGAATCGGCGCTGATCTCGACGATGCTCGGGCTGACCGCCTTCGCGACCCCGGCGACCGTGCCCTTCTGGCTGGAGGGGACGACGGTGGTGCTGGTGGAGCTGGAGGCGACGGTGTCGTTGCCGGTCAGCTCCTGGATGCCGTAGGCGGTGCCGCCGCCTGTCGCCGCCGCGACGATCGCCACGGCGGCGATCAGGGCGAGGGGGCCACGGCCACGCTTCTTCCGAGGCTGGGCATGCGGAGCATGTGCCGGGGCGTACGCCGGCGGGGGCGGCCACTCGGGGTTCACCGGGGCCTGCTGCTGACCCTCGTAAGGGTTCTCGTACTCGCCACTGCGGTGGAAGCTCTCGGTCATGGAACCGAGCCTGTCGCCCGACCATGAGAGCTTCCTGAGTGCTTGCTGAGAAGCCCGACAGAACCTCGTATGCCCGATATAAAGAGACCTGCCGCCCCTGGCCGGGGTCGGCCGCCCGAGACTACGAGCAGCCGCAGGAGTGCCGGGTCACCAGCCGCGAGGGGAACACTTTCAGCCGCTCCCGCCGGGTCCCCGCGACCCGCAGCCCGTCGTCGAGGACGAGGTCGACGGCCGCCCGGGCCATCGCCGGACGGTCGGAGGCGACCGTCGTCAGGGGCGGGTCGGTGAGCGCCGCTTCCTTGATGTCGTCGAAGCCGGCCACCGCCAGCTCGCCCGGGACCTCGATGCGCAGCTCACGCGCCGCGCGCAGCAGGCCGATCGCCTGGTCGTCGGTGGAGCAGAAGATCGCCGGCGGGCGCTCGGGCCCGGAGAGGATCTTCAGGGCGGCCTGGTAGGCGTCGTAGCGGTTGTAGAGGACCTCGAAGAGGCGGCCCTCGGTGGAGATCCCGGCCTCGTCCATCGCGCGGCGCCAGCCCTCGACGTGGTCGGAGACCGGGTCGCCGACCGCCGGCGTCTCGGCTATCCCGCCCATACAGGCGACGTACTCGTAGCCGTGCTCCAGCAGGTGGCGGACGGCGAGCTCGGCGCCGCCCAGGTCGTCCGTGGCGACGGCGACGTCGTCGATGGCCTCGGGGCGTTCGTGCAACAGGACGACCCGGGCGTCCCAGGCCTCGATCTCGGCGGCGGCCAGGTCGTTGAGCGCGTGGCTGACGAGGATCAGGCCGGAGACCCGCATGCCCAGGAAGGCGCGCAGGTAGTGGACCTCGCGCTCGGCCACGTAGTCCGTGTTGCCGACGAGGACCATCTTCCCGCGCTCGGAGGCGGCCTGCTCGACCGCGTGCGCCATCTCCCCGAAGAAGGGCTGGCGGGCGTCCGGGATGATCAGGCCCAGGAGGTCCGTGCGCCGGGACGCCATCGCCTGGGCCACCCGGTCGGGCCGGTACCCCAGTTCCTTGATCGCGGCGAGGACACGCTCGCGCGTGGCCGGGGCGACCGGCCGGGGTCCGTTGTTGATGACATAGCTGACCACGGCAGTGGAAGTCCCTGCCAGCCGCGCCACATCATCCCGAGTCACCTTGGCCACGCGCGGAGTCTACGCGGATATACCGGCTCCGGGCAGGGCGTAAAGGAGGTTCTGTACGATATCCCGACCGCCGTCCGGGGTGCCCTGCCCGGGAAGCGATGCCCAGGTCGGCGCCGCAGTACGCCTCTCACGCCTTGGCGCGGGCCTCAGCGGCGTCCAGGGCGGGTGACTCGTCCGCCTTGTCCGTCTTTGCCTTGGCCGCCTTGGCCTTCGCCTCCTCGGCGGCGCGCTCCATCTTCTCCGGCTTCTCCGGCGTAACAAATCGATAACCGACGTTCCGGACGGTGCCGATCAGCGACTCGTGCTCGGGGCCGAGCTTGGCGCGCAGCCGCCGTACGTGCACGTCGACCGTGCGCGTACCGCCGAAGTAGTCGTAGCCCCACACCTCCTGGAGGAGCTGGGCGCGGGTGAAGACGCGGCCGGGGTGCTGCGCGAGGTACTTCAGGAGCTCGAACTCCTTGAAGGTGAGGTCGAGGACGCGGCCCTTGAGCTTGGCGGAGTACGTCGCCTCGTCGACCGACAGGTCGCCGTTGCGGATCTCCATCGGGGAGTCGTCGCTGACGATCTGCTGGCGGCCCATGGCCAGGCGCAGCCGCGCCTCGACCTCCGCCGGGCCGGCGGTGTCGAGCAGGACGTCGTCGATGCCCCAGTCCGCGGTCACGGCGGCGAGACCGCCCTCGGTGACGACGAGGACGAGCGGGCAGCCCGGCCCGGTGGAGCGCAGCAGCTGACAGAGGCTGCGGACCTGCGGCAGGTCACGGCGGCCGTCGACGAGGATGACATCGGCTCCGGGGGTGTCGACGAGGGCGGGGCCCTCCGCGGGGGCCACACGCACGTTGTGCAGGAGCAGGCCGAGTGCGGGGAGCACCTCCGTCGACGGCTGGAGGGCGTTGGTCAGGAGCAGCAGAGAACTCATACGTCTGGTTCCTCCTCGGTCCCTGCGAGGACGCTGGTTGGCACAGCACGGGCTCTGCGATCCCGAAGGCCCCGTACACCTGCGGTTTCCCGCGTCGTATACAACGCTTCCGAAAGCACAAAAGGACCCGGGGGCTACGTTGCCCGAGTCCTCTGCCCAGCAGAATAGCCCACATGAGCTCTGGTCCGGCAGGTCATGTGGCGCGTTCCACCGATCGTCCGCATTCCGAGACGGGCGGGGGAAGGCCGGTGAGGATGTCTTCGCGGGCGTTTCTGCGCACGTCCGACGGTGTTGCGATCGACGCCGTATACGAGCCGGGAGCGGCTGTGTACGACACCTCCGGGACGCCTTCCGCTCATCCCGCGTTCGTCGTCGCCCACGGATTCACCGGCTCGGTGGACCGGCCGCACGTGCGTCGGATCGCCGCGGTCCTCGCCCGGTACGGGGGCGTGGTCACCTTCTCCTTCCGCGGGCACGGCATGTCCGGCGGGCACTCCACGGTCGGCGACCGGGAGGTGCTCGACCTGGCGGTGGCGGCGGCCTGGGCGCGCAGCCGCGGCCACGAGCGGGTGGTGACCGTGGGCTTCTCCATGGGCGGCTCGGTGGTGCTCCGGCACGCGGCGCTGCACCCGCGGCAGACCGACGCGGTGGTGGCGGTCAGCTCACCGGCCCGCTGGTACTACCGGGGCACCGCGCCGATGCGGCGGCTGCACTGGCTGGTGACCCGGCCCGAGGGGCGGATCGTGGGCCGCTACGGATTCCGTACGCGCATCCACCGCCGGGACTGGAACCCGGTGCCCCTCTCCCCGGTGGAGGCGGTGCCGAGGATCGCCCCGACCCCCCTCCTCGTCGTGCACGGCGACGCCGACGGCTACTTTCCCGTCGACCATCCGCGGATGCTGGCCGCGGCCGCCGGTGACCAGGGCGAACTGTGGCTGGAGCCGGGTATGGGGCATGCCGAGAACGCGGCGAGCGACGAGTTGCTGGCCCGGATCGGGGAGTGGGGCGCCGGCCGGGCGGGCTAGCCTGACGGTGTTCACCGTCGCATTCATTGAGGAAGCAGATGCCAAAGGTCACGGTGCGCTACTGGGCCGCCGCCAAGGCCGCGGCCGGGGTGGCCGAGGAGCCGTACGAGGCGGTCACGCTCGCCGAGGCGCTCACCGCGGTGCGCGAACGGCACCCGGGCGAACTGGAGCGCGTCCTGCGCCGGTGCTCGTTCCTCGTGGACGGCGACCCCGTGGGCACCCGCGGACATGAGACGGTACGGCTGGCCGACGGCGGCACGGTCGAGGTGCTCCCGCCGTTCGCAGGAGGATGACGATGAACGACCAGCCGAACCGGCCCCACCAGCCGTACGACGGCTACGCCCCCTACGGCCAGCAGCCGCAGGCGTGGCCCGGGCAGGGGCACCAGGGGTACGAGGACCCGCAGGCCGCCCAGCAGTACACGCAGCAGTGGCAGGGGCAGACCTGGGAGACGCAGAACCACCAGCCGGTGCCCGCGCAGGCGCCGGATCCGGAGACGGCGATCCTGACCCCGCAGTCGCCGCCGCGGAGACCGCCGGCCCCGTCCGGGGCCGACGCCGGTACCGGCTACGGCCCCGCCACCGTCGGCGGGAACACCCGCGTCACCGACGCGCAGCGGGCCCGGGCGGAGGGGCGTTCCCCGGTCATCGAGCCCGGCATGCAGCCGGCCGCGCTGACGGCGCTGCTCGGCCTGCTGCTGGCCGGTGCGGCGGCGGTCGGTACGTACGCGCTGCTCGTGCCGCTGGTGGTCCTCCAGGCCGTCACCGCGGCGGGCTGGTTCCGGCTGAACGGGATGTGGCCGGCCCGGCAGGGCATCGCGCTGGGTTTCGCGGGCGCGCTGGCCGCGGACGCGGCGCTGCTGGTCTCGGGCCGTTCCCCGGCGGCGATCCTCGGCACGATCGGGGTGTGGGTGCTGCTCGCGCTCGTCCTCCAGCTGCGGTCGCACGCCGACCCCGACGAGCGGATGTACGGCCTGATGGCGACGGTCGCGGCCTCGGCGCTGGCGATCGTGGCCGGCGGGTACCTCGCGGCCGCCGCGGACGCGGTGACGGTGGGCGCGGTGGCTGTGGCGGCGGCCGTCCTGGCCCGCGCGCTGCCGCTGCCGACCCCGGCTTCGGTGGTGGTGTCCCTCCTCGCCGCGGCGGGCGCGGGTATCGCGGCCGGGCCGGTCACCGGCCTCGGCACCTCCGGTGCCCTCCTCGGCGCGGGCGCCGCCGCCTGTGCCCTGATCGGCCACCGGGTCGCGAGCTACGACTACCCGTCCCGCTTCGTGCACTTCACTGCGGGCGTGGCCCTGCCGCTGGCCGCGGCGGCCCCGGCGGTGTACGTCCTGGGCAGGGCGCTGGCGTAGCGCTCCGGGCCGGGGGCTGTCACAGATGATCAACAATTTACCGGCCCCCCTTCCCCTCGGCGTTACCCTCACGCAAGGGACGGCCACCGGGCCGTCGAAACACCGGACCGGTGGGGGACACACCGCATGCGCGCACTGCGAATACTGCTGATCTTCGTCGTGATTCTGGGCGGGCTCTTCGTGATCGCCGACCGCGTCGCGGTCAACTTCGCCGAGGACGAGGCCGCCGACCGGCTGAAGACGGCGGAGAACCTGTCGGCGACCCCCGACGTGTCGATCAAGGGCTTCCCGTTCCTCACCCAGGTCGCGGGCGGCTCCCTGGACGACATCGAGGTCGGTATCAAGGACTACGAGGCCGCCGCGGGCAACGGCGGCCAGAAGATCCGTATCGACGACCTCCAGGCCGACATGAAGGGCGTCGAGTTCTCCGGCGACTACAGCTCCGCCGTCGCCTCCAGCGCCACCGGCACCGCGACCATCGCCTACGACGAGCTGCTGAAGACGGCGAAGTCCGAGCCCACCCAGGTCGCCCCGGGCGTCACCGCCAACGTCGTCGGCCTCTCCGACGGCGGCAACGGCAAGATCAAGGTCACCGTCGAGGCCACGGTCCTCGGCACCAAGCTCCCGGAGCCGGTCTCCGTGCTCAGCTCGGTGAAGGTGGACAACGGCACCGTCAGCGTGCACGCCGACGGCCTGCCCGAGTTCGGCGGTGTCGACATCGCCGAGGACCGCGTCCGGGCGATCACCGACTTCCAGCAGAAGATCGACGGCCTGCCCGGCGGCATCGAGCTGGACACGGTCCAGGCCGCCCCGAACGGCGTCGAGATCACGGTGAAGGGTTCCGGCGTCCGGCTGGCCGGGTAGACAGAGCGCAGGGCGGCGGACCAGGGGTGTCCGGTGGGCGAGACGGCGGCGTCCGCAGCTCAGATGTGACGGCCGATACATGGGGTCACGATCCGTGCCCCGCAGCCTCGCATCCCCCTCTGGTCCCACATCGTGGATTATCGCGTCTCAGCATGCGACACACCGGTGACATGCCCGCCTGACCGTCCCTACGATCGACGCTATGAAGCGACAGGCGGACCTCACGAAGCGGCGGGCAGTAGACCTGTGCCGCGTCGCCGCCATGCTCTGTCGCACCTTCTGAGCGATCGCGTCGGCAGTCGCGCCGGCGCGCGCATCCCCGCAGCCCCGCATCAAGGGCACCCGTGCGCCGCCCTGCCTCAAGGGCGCGCCCCGCAGACCTCGCACGCCCCGCCGTAACTGCCCCGGAGGAGAAGAAGTATGAGCCGCAGCGACGTCCTGGTCGACGCCGATTGGCTCCAGGAGCACCTGGACGACCCGACCATCGCCATCGTCGAGGTGGACGAGGACACGTCCGCCTACGAGAAGAACCACATCCGCAACGCCATCCGGATCGACTGGACCCAGGACCTCCAGGACCCGGTCCGCCGTGACTTCGTCGACCAGGAGGGCTTCGAGAAGCTCCTGTCCGACAAGGGCATCGGCAACGACCACACCGTGGTCCTCTACGGCGGCAACAACAACTGGTTCGCCTCGTACGCCTACTGGTACTTCAAGCTGTACGGCCACGAGAGCGTCAAGCTCCTCGACGGCGGCCGCAAGAAGTGGGAGCTCGACGCCCGCGAGCTGGTCCCCGGCGACGAGGTGCCCGAGCGTCCGAAGACGGACTACAAGGCCAAGGCGCAGGACACGTCCATCCGTGCCTTCCGCGACGACGTCGTGGCTGCCATCGGTGCGCAGAACCTCGTCGACGTGCGTTCGCCCGACGAGTTCTCCGGCAAGCTGCTCGCCCCGGCCCACCTGCCGCAGGAACAGTCGCAGCGCCCCGGCCACGTGCCGAGCGCCCGCAACATCCCGTGGTCCAAGAACGCCAACGACGACGGCACCTTCAAGTCGGACGACGAGCTCAAGGAGCTCTACGCCGAGGAGAGCGTCGACCTGGCCAAGGACACCATCGCCTACTGCCGCATCGGTGAGCGCTCCGCCCTGACCTGGTTCGTGCTGCACGAGCTCCTCGATGTGCAGAACGTCAAGAACTACGACGGCTCCTGGACCGAGTACGGCTCCCTCGTGGGCGTGCCGATCGAGCTCGGCGCCAACAAGTAACCCTCCCCGACCGACCTTTCCAGACTTCAGGAGTACGACATGTGCGGTGCGAAGGCCGGCGGCCCCGACGCCTCGACGATCAAGCCCGGTGAGACCACCATCCAGGGTCAGGTGACCAAGGACGGCGAGCCCGTGGTGGGCTACGTCCGTCTGCTGGACTCGACCGGCGAGTTCACGGCCGAGGTGCCGACCTCGGCGACCGGACAGTTCCGCTTCTACGCGGCCGAGGGCACCTGGACCGTCCGTGCCCTCGTGCCCGGCGCCACCGCCGACCGCACGGTCGTCGCCCAGCAGGGCGGCCTGGCGGAGGTCGCGATCGCCGTCTGACGGCGATCAGCTCCTCGAAGGGCCGCACCCCCGGGTTGGACGCCTGGGGTGCGGCCCTTCGGCCTGTCCGTCCTACGCTGGACACATGTACGCACGGCGGCGTCACACGTATTTCGCGATGATGGGCCTCTGCATCGGCCTCTTCGTCCTGGCCTGGGGTGTCGTGCGCCTCTGGTCCGTTCCCGTGGCCGTCGGGATGTGCGTGGTCGCCATGGTCATCCCGCCTGTCGCGGCCATGGTCGCCAACCGGCGCGGCCCGGAGGACCGGTGGTGGGACGACCCGTCCGGGGATCCCCAGTCCGACGAGTGGTGGGACGAACTGGACGGCAAGAAGCGACCACGGTGAGCGGCGTCGCCCCGACCGCCCGGGGGCCGTCGCCGAGGTCGTCCTGCGGCCGGCCGCAGGACGACGTCCGGGTGCTCATGGACGGAGGCGGGCCACCCGTCCCGCCTCCGCACGCGAACGCCTCAGTAGACGAGTGCCTGCGTCTCGTCCGCCATCGCCTCCTGGACGAAGACCTGCGCGCCCGCGATGCGGACACCCTTGATGACGTCCTGCTCCGTGATCTCGCGGCGGGCGGCGCACTGCGTGCACAGGGTGACGCGGCCGGCCGTGAGGAGGGATTCGAGCAGGTCGGGCAGGGGAGCCGCGTGCGGCAGCTCGAACTCGGCGGCACGGCCCGGCAGGGCGAACCAGGCGGACTCGCCGGTCAGCCACAGGGAGACCTCGACGCCGCTCGCCACGGCCACCGCCGCCACCGTGAACGCCTGAGAACACCGCTCGGGGGCATCGGCCCCCGCCGTCACCTTGATCACCAGCTTCTTCGCCATAGCCGGAATCGTAGTCCGCGATCGTAGGGCCGAACGGGCCCGCGTAAGCTGGGCCCGGCCCCGTGCACACATCCGCAGCCCGCTCAAGGAGCACCCCGTGGAGATCTTCTTCGAAATCCTGTTGGTCCTGGTCGCCGTCGGCGTCCTCGCCTTCGCCGGACTGACCGTGAAGAAGCTGTACCAGGGCCAGCGCTGACCCACGTCTAGGAAGTTCCCATGATCGAGATCCCGTCCGACCTTCACAAGGACCTCGTCCCGCTCGCCTTCCTGCTCGGCGACTGGGCGGGCGCCGGCGTGCACGACTTCCCCGGCTCCGAGAAGTGCAACTTCGGGCAGGAGGTCTCCTTCACCCACGACGGCCGGGACTTCCTGGAGTACCGGTCCCACAGCTGGGTGCTGGACCAGGACGGCAACAAGGTCCGTCCCCTGGAGTCCGAGCACGGCTACTGGCGGATCGACTCCGGCCGCAAGGTCGAGGTGACGATGACCCGCGACGACGGCGTCATCGAGATCTGGTACGGCGAGCTGGCCGACAAGAAGCCGCAGATCGACCTCGTGACGGACGCGGTGGCCCGCACGGCCGCCTCCCAGCCCTACACCGGCGGCAAGCGGCTGTACGGCTACGTCAAGAGCGACCTGATGTGGGTCGGCGAGAAGCAGACCCCCGAGGTCGAGCTGCGCCCCTACATGTCCGCCCACCTGAAGAAGGTCGTCACCCCGGAGGAGGTCGAGCGCTGGGCCAAGGCCCTGCCCGACGACATGCCGGACGACGGCATCGCCTTCTTCAAGTAGTCCCCGCTCACGCGAAACAGGGCCCCGCCGATTTCAGGCTCGGGGTCCTGTTTCACGTCCAGGGGTTAACAAATATCGATGCATGGCAATGCGCTTGCGCCCGCTGTGGGTGCACCGCTACGGTGACGATGTCTTCGCGGGGCGAGCGCCGGAGGCGCACATGCGCGGAGCCCCGGTCGCAATTTGCCTGCGACCGGGGCTCCGGAGGCTGTGCCCTGGGCGGCTTGCGATGCAGAGGCGGACCCAGAACGTTCACCATGCACCGTAGCACAGCGCACCCATGAGTGCGCTGGGGGGAGCTATGACCAATCGCCTGCCCGAATGGATGCCGCGTGACCTGTCCTTGCCCCGTCTGCGGCGTTACATCCGGGCCGCCCACGGCAACGCCCGGGCAGCGGAACGGCTGTACTGGTGGAACATCGAGGTGTCGGCCGCCCTGTTCGGCTCGCTGCACTGTCTGGAACTGGCCCTGCGTAACGCTCTTCACGGTGCGCTCGCGCGACATCACGACAGGGAAGACTGGTGGGCGGCAGCGCCCTTGAACGAGCGTGGGCGCAAGCTCGTGGACGACGCCCGCCGCTCATGTGGGCGCCGCCTGCAGTGCACGACGCCGGACGACGTGGTAGCGGAGCTGTCGTTCGGCTTCTGGGTCTCGCTGCTCAGCCACGGCTCGGGTTACGACCGGCTCTTCTGGGTGCCCGTCCTGCACTCGGCGTTCCCGCACTACCGCGGACGCCGCGACCGCCTCTACCGCGACCTGACCTCCCTGGTCCTGCTGCGCAACCGAGTCATGCACCACGAGCCGGTACACCACCGCCACCTCGCTGCCGACCATGACACCATCTACCGCGTGCTCGGCTACCTCAGCCCGGAGCTGGCCAAGGAAGCCCAGACCATGGACCGCTTCCCGGCCGTGCTCGCAGGCCGGGCGGATGCCCTGCGCGGCACCAGGCAACCACGGTTCTGACGGAGGGAAGGCGCCGTGACCGACTCAGAGTTCGCCGGTGTGCTTGTCTCCCGGCCCGACATCGCGCGCCTGGCGAGGGTGAAGCGCCCCGCTGTCACCAACTGGGAGCGGCGGCACGCGGACTTTCCCCCGCCGGTCGACTCCGGTGCCGAGGTCGAGCGATTCCGTGCCGACGAAGTGCTGGCCTGGTTGTCCGGGCGGCGCGTCTCCGCGAACGCCCTGCTTCCGGGCGAGCCGGTTGGGACGACCTACGGCGACCGTTTCCGCGCGGGGCTGACCGGAGGAAAGGCCGGTGGCCTGCTCCGGACGGTCGAGCGGCTCGCCGGGCCGGAGGCCGACCGGCTGCGCGGGCCCATGCCGGTGGACCGGTATCTCGAATGGCTGCTGCACTTCGTCGTGATCCAGATCGTGGAACCGGACTCGATGACGAAAGCCGTGGACAGCTGGGGAGTGATGGTCCGCGACCACGACCCACCCGAGACCACAGTTCCGCGCCGCCTGCTGGCCGAACTCGCCGACAGGCTCGGCAGCACCGGGGGCTCCGCGCAAGAGGGACGAGCGGCTTTCGACCACGTCCTGGTGCTCTGGCGCGCCGCTCACGCGCGCGAAGGCGGCGCGTTCTTCACCCCTTCCTCCGTGAGTCGGGTCATGGCCGGGGCGCTGGCCGCCGTGCGGCCCGGGGCGGCGCGCGTGCACGATCCGTACGGCCGTGCCGGAGAACTGCTCGTCGCCTATCTGGACGCCGTCGCCGCACACGGTGGCAGCGTGCCGCCCCAGGTCGGCGGCCGAGTGCCTGGGATTCGGGAACGGCAGGTGGCGCAGATGAACCTGCGAGTGCACCACGGGCTCACGGTGCGGTTCGGTGAAGGTCCGGTCACTCCGGCGCTCGCGCCTTTCGCCGATCCCTCCGGCACCTTCGACGTGCTACTGACCAACCCGCCCTTCGGCCGGCTC
The DNA here is from genome assembly GCF_002891435.1 of Streptomyces cahuitamycinicus. Lineage (GTDB taxonomy): Bacteria > Actinomycetota > Actinomycetes > Streptomycetales > Streptomycetaceae > Streptomyces > Streptomyces cahuitamycinicus. The sequence goes on along the minus strand of NZ_POUC01000079.1, from coordinate 13,777 downwards.
CTGGAAGACGTGGAGCCACCCCCGTACTGGAACTACGGCACTGCCCGCAGGACTGAGTTCGACTGGCTGCAGTACGCCGTCTCGCTGATCGCTCCCGAGGGCCGCGCCGCCGTGCTGATGCCGGCCGGGGCCTCCTTCAACGGCGGCGCCGCCGAGCGGGTGCGGGCCGGGCTGGTCGAGGCCGGGGCCGTGGAGTGCATGATCGCGCTCCCCGCCGGGCTCTTCACGCTCACCGCCGTCAAGACTCAGATCTGGTTCCTGCGTGCTCCCGGCTCCGAGAGGGCTGCGGACCCTGAGGTGCTGTTCGTGGCCGGGGAACACCTGGGACACCGGCTCACCCGGACGCAGTGGGCCCTGACCGACGACGACATCGCCAGGTTGGTGGGGGAGTATGCGTCGTGGCACACGGCCCGGGTGGCAGGGCGCTCCTTCGCGGGTGACCCAGGACTGAGCCGGGTCGTGAAGGTGCCTGACATCGCGGCGCACGGCCACAGTCTGGACCCCTCGATGTATGTCCGGCCCACAGGCCCGGCCTCGGGCGCCCGTGCGACCGACCCTGCCGAGACCCGGGACCGGCTGGCGAGGCTGACCGAGGAGATCGCCACCCTCCACGGTCGAGCGGAAGCGGCCGACGCCGAAGCGGCACGGTGGCTCCGGAGGTATGGACTGTGATCACGCTCGACGAACTCGCCCCTGGCTGGTCGCGTCGCCCCTTGCGGGAACTGTGCTCGTCCATCCAGGCCGGGCCGGGCCAACGTGCCGAGGACAAGGGCCGTACGCAGGCGAACGGCGGGAGCCCCGTCGTACTGCCCCGCGACCTGCGTGGTCAGCGCATCGTCATCGAGGATGCCGCGGCCGTACCCACGATCGCCTGGGAGCGGGCGCGGACGCTGGTCAAGTATCAGATGGCCGAAGGGGACATCCTCCTCACCCGCACCGGCACCATGGGCCGCTGCGCGCTCGTCACCGAAGAGCACGCGGGCTGGCTGTTCCACCCCAACCTGGTACGGCTCAGGCTGCCCGAGGGGAGACGGGCCTCAGCCGCCTATCTCACGGCGTATCTGAGCGCGACCGCCGCACAGGACTGGATCAGGACCCGGGCGGCCGGCGCGGTCATCCCGTCGCTGAGCACTCGCACCCTGGGCGAGCTGCCCGTCGTCCTGCCACCGGCCGCCGAGCAGGCGGCGATCGGCGCCACGCTCGCCGCCCTGGACGACAAGATCCAGGCACATACCGAGATCGCCCGCGCGACCCGCGCATACCGCAGCGAGCTCGCCGACGCCCTGATGAACGGCGTTCTGTCGGCCGAGCCGTAACCGGGGCCGCCGGGTCCTAGACTGGGCGTGTGGTGGACACCGACTGGAAGAGCGATCTGCGGCAGCGCGGCTACCGGCTGACCCCGCAGCGGCAACTCGTGCTCGAAGCCGTGGACACCCTGGAGCACGCGACCCCCGACGACATCCTCGTGGAAGTGAGGAAGACGGCGTCGGGGGTCAACATTTCCACGGTGTACCGGACGCTTGAGCTCCTGGAGGAGCTCGGTCTTGTCAGCCACGCGCATCTGGGGCACGGGGCGCCGACGTACCACCTCGCGGACCGGCACCACCACATCCACCTGGTCTGCCGCGACTGCCAGAACGTGATCGAGGCGGACGTCTCCGTGGCCGCCGAGTTCACGGCCAAGCTGCGGAAGACCTTCGGCTTCGACACCGACCTGAAGCACTTCGCGATCTTCGGCCGGTGCGAGGACTGCACACTCAAGGCTTCAACTACCGAGTCGTAGGCTTACGCATATGAAGAGCCCCCTGCTGACCCTGCCCGGCGCCGTCCCCGCCGAGGGCGTGGACGAAGGCGTCGCCGCCCACTACGGCGATCTGTTCCGTGAGCAGCGTGCCCTCGCCGACGGCACCGGATTCGTGGACCTCTCGCACCGGGGGGTCGTCGCCGTCACCGGCGAGGACCGGCTGGCCTGGCTGCACCTGCTGCTCACCCAGCACGTCAGCGACCTGCCGGCGGGCCGGGCCACCGAGGCGCTGATCCTGTCCGCGAACGGCCACATCGAGCACGCGCTGTACCTCGTCGACGACGGCGCGACGGTCTGGGCCCATGTGGAGCCGGGCACCCAGGAGGCGCTGATCGCGTACCTGGAGTCGATGAAGTTCTTCTACAGGGTCGAGGTCGCCGACCGCACGGCGGACACCGCGGTCGTGTACCTCCCGGCCGGCTCCATCGCCGACGTCCCCGAGGGCGTGGCCGTACGGGAGACGCCGCACGGGCGGGACCTGTTCCTGCCGCGCGCCGACCTGGAGACCTACGCGGCGCAGGCCGGGCCGCCCGCCGGGATCCTCGCCCACGAGGCGCTGCGCGTGGAGCAGTACCGGCCCCGGCTCGGCTTCGAGACCGACCACCGCACCATTCCGCACGAGCTGGGCTGGATCGGCTCGGCGGTGCACCTGCAGAAGGGCTGCTACCGGGGGCAGGAGACGGTCGCCCGGGTGCAGAACCTGGGCAAGCCGCCGCGCCGGCTGGTCTTCCTCCACCTCGACGGCAGCGAGGTCCACCTGCCCGTGGCCGGGACGGAGCTCCGGCTCGCGGACGACAGCCCCGACGGCCGGAAGGTCGGCTTCATCACGACCTCCGCGCGCCATCACGAGCTCGGGCCGGTCGCCCTCGCCCTGGTGAAGCGGAACGTGGCCGTGGACGCACCGCTGATGGCCGGAGACACCGCCGCAGCGCAGGAAGTCGTCGTCGATCCGTAGGACTTGTAGATCTTTCGGGTCAGATTTCGATCTGCACGGTGAACGGGCCGTCGTTCGTCAGCGATACCCTCATCGCCGCCCCGAAACGGCCCGTGGCCACCGTCGCGCCCAGCGAGCGCAGCCGGGCGACCACCTCGTCGACGAGCGGCTCGGCCACGTCGCCGGGGGCGGCGGCGTTCCAGGTGGGGCGGCGGCCCTTGCGCGCGTCGCCGTAGAGGGTGAACTGGCTGATCACCAGCAGCGGGGCGTCGATGTCGCTGCACGACTTCTCGTCGTGCAGCATGCGGATCGACCAGAGCTTGCGGGCCAGCTGGGCCGCCTTCTCCTTGGTGTCCTCGTGGGTGACGCCGACGAGGACGCACAGCCCCTCGCCCTCGATCGCCCCCACGGTCTCGCCGTCCACGACGACGCTCGCGCCGTCCACCCTCTGCACCACTGCTCGCATACGTCCATCATGCAGGGCGGTGACATCGACGCCGCGGGCGGTCGGCGCATGGCCCGAAAGGGTGGTTTGCGCGGGCGCCAACAGCCCCTGCACGGACGTATTTTGCTGCTATACCGCCCATCTGGGGTCTATCGGGGGCACTCGTTCCCATAGCGGCCACTTGGGGTGGCACGATGCATGCACACACCGGTCGAGGGGACGGTTGAGGCACATGAGCACACCAAGCACCGGACAGCAGCAGGCGGCTGTCCGGTCGACGTACACGGGGATCGGCGCGTCGGAGTACCACCGGCCGCCCACACAGCGCACGGACAGCCCGCGGCTGCCTTCGGACGCCTGCGCGCCCGAGTTGCCCGCGCTGAGCCTGCCCGACCTGCGCAGGCTGCGCCGCGAGGCCCAGCGCGACGAGGCCGACCTCAGCTATCTGCGGCGGCTGCTCCAGGGGCGGATCGACATCCTGCGGGCCGAGGTCGCCCGGCGCGGCTCGGCGGGCGTGGCCTCCGTGGCCGTGCCCGACGCGGGTTCGGTGGTGGAGCGGCTGGCGGAGATCCTGCGGGACGGCCCGGCCCGGCACCGCTCCTCTGCCCGCCATCTGACCCTGGGCACCCCCCAGGGCGAGGAGTACCGGCGGCTGGCCGCGGAGATGCTCGCCGAGGTCGAGCTGTCCGACCTGGACGCGCGCACGGACCAGGAGCTGACCACGGCGATGGGACGGCTCGAACGCCACGAGCAGCAGGTCTCCCGGCGGCGCCGACGGCTCCAGCGCACCGCCGACGAGTGCAGCGCGGAGATCGCCCGCCGGTACCGCGAGGGGGAGGCTCAGGTCGAGGACCTGCTGGTGTGAGCCGTCCGGGGCCCGGGGGGAGGGCCGGGCGGTCGGATATTCACGCGACACCGACCGGCCCTCCGCCTAGCGTGAGTTCATGACCTCCGTGTCCCGTGCCGACGACATCGACGTACGCCCGATCACCGCGTCCGAGTTCACCGACTGGCTGCGTGCCGTGAACACCGGCTTCCTGCGGGTGCCCGCCCTCACCGAGGAGGAGATCGAGGGCCGGCGCGGCAAGTTCGTCGAGGGCCGCTACCTCGGAGCCTTCGACCACGGCAGGTGTGTGGCGACCTTCCGGTCGTTCGACCAGGAGCTCACGGCCGTGGGCGGCGCGAGTGTCCCGGCGGACGCGATCTCGGGCGTCACCGTCACCGCCACCCACCGCCGCCGCGGGCTGCTCAGCCGGATGATGGCGCGGGACCTGGCGGCCGCGAAGGAGCGTGGGGACGTCGTCGCGACGCTGATCGCCGCCGAGTACCCGATCTACGGCCGCTACGGCTTCGGGCCGGCGACCACGATGGCGGAGTGGACGATCGACGTGCCGCGCGCCGGCCTCGACGCCCGCTGGGCGGGTCCGGCGGACGGCGGGCGGATCGACCTGGTGGAGGGCGAGGACGTCCGCAAGCTCGGCCCCGAGCTGCACGAGCGGCTGCGCCGGGGCCTGCCCGGCGCCATCGACCGCGACGAGACCTGGTGGAAGGTGAACACCGGCGCCCTGCTGTTCGACCCGTCGTGGAAGACGCCGTTCTTCGCCGTGTACCGCTCGGCGTCCGGCGAGGTCGAGGGCATGGCCGCGTACGACGTGGACGACAACTGGGGCGACGCCAAGCAGCCGCTGAACACGGCGACCGTGCGGTGGCTGCTCGGCGTGACACCGGCCGCGGAACGCGCGCTGTGGGAGTACCTGTGCTCCGTCGACTGGGTCGTGAAGGTGAAGAGCGGCTGGCGGGCGCCCGACGACCTGCTCCCGCACTTCCTGCCCGATCCGCGAGCGGCCGGGATCACCTCGGTTGCGGACTGGCTGTGGGTCCGGATCCTGGACGTCGTACGGGCCCTGGAGGCGCGGACGTACGAGGGGCAGGGGACGCTGGTGCTGGAGATCGCCGGGGTGGACGGGCTGACCGGCGGGCGCTACCGGCTGGAGGCATCACCCGAGGGGGCGTCCTGCACGCCGACCACCGAGAGCGCGGAACTCGGACTGGGACTGGGCGAGTTGGGGGCCCTGTGGCTCGGGGACGAGTCGGCGGTGCGGCTGGCGGCGCTGGGGCGGGTGCGCGAAGAACGAGCGGGCGCCGCCCGGAAGGCAGACGCCCTGCTGCGTACGCCCAGGCGGCCTTGGTGCCCGGACATGTTCTGAGCCGCTCCCTCCTGCCGGTGTGCTGGGCCCGCATCCGTAGCGAGCTGTTCAGTTGTGGTTGCCGTGCGGCCGTGCCGGCCGGGCGGGACTCCCGGCTCCCCTCCGGAAGGGAGTCCCTGAGCGGGTGGCCAACCCCCTGAAGGTGTGGCCATGTTCCCCAAGTTGGTTGCCAACTTCACTGTTCTTATCTCCGCTTGGAAGCGGCTCATAACCACCTTTCCGTGAACTGCCGGAAGATGGCGGGAAGTTGTACTGTTCAGTTGTGGACCCGGAACACGACTCCGTCACTGGGCGGAACAGGTCGCAGCGGCCACAGAGAACACATCACGAGGTGGCCGACGAGCTGCGCGCCCGGATCAGGTCCGGGTCGCTGCGGCCGGGCGAGCGCCTGCCCACCCAGGCCCGGCTGGCCCAGGAGTTCGGTGTCGAGCGCGGTGCGGTGCGGCAGGCGCTGCGCGTCCTGCAGTCCGAGAGGCTGCTCACCAACGTGTCCAAGGGCAGTCCGGCGACCGTCGCCCCCGACCCCGCCGGCGCGCTGACCGGCCCGCAGGCCCCGCCGCTGCCCACCACGGTGACTCTCGCGCCCCGGATCGCGACGGCGTTCGCGGCGGACCACGTCGAGATCGACGCCGTGTGCCTGACGTCCATCTCCCTCACGCTCGCCATCGGGGAGCCGCTGCGGCAGATCCACGCCGGGCGGCTGAAACCGGCCAAGGTCGACGTGCGGGTGCTGCTGCCGAGCCGGGACATCGAGCTGGCCTTCCCGGTGCCGGTCGAGGGGAGCGGAGACGACTGGGTGCACGAGCGGTGGCTGGCGATGCGCAACGCCCAGGGGCAGGTCCTCCAGCACAATCTGCTGGCCCTGCGCGCCACGCACGGCATCGATGTGCACGTCACGTTCCGGGCGTTGCCCTTCACCCCGCCGGTGAAGCTGTACCTGCTCAACGGCACGGAGGCGCTGTTCGCGTACTACACGCTGACGCGCCGGGAGGCCGAGGCCGATCACGAGCAGCCGGCGCTGTACGACGCCCAGGGCACCCAGTCCATGCTGTTCGCCTTCCGGCAGGGTGCCGGGCTGCGCGACACGACGTTCGTGGAGCAGTCGCACCTGTGGTTCAACGCGCTGTGGGAGACGATCAGTTCGGAGCTGGTGCTCACGAGCTGACGTCTCCCACGGGTCGTTCCGGGTGGCGCGGTGCGTCATCGGGCGGGCCCCGTCATCAGCAGCGCGAGCACGACCGCTCCCGCGGAGCTGACGGCCGGGCTCTTGGCCTTGACGCCTACGGTGAGAAGGATCAGACCGACGATGCCGGCCGGACCGTACCTCCACTGGACGAGCTGTTCGAAGGCGACGACGAAGGCGGCGGAGAGGAGAGCGAGGGCGGGCATCGGTGTTCCCCCTTCGGAAGTCCGGAAGCAAAACTTCCGCCAACTCCGAGAAGTTGGCAACCAACTCTGACTAAGTTGTCCCCACTTGGCCCCTAGTTATAAACAACTTTCAAACAACTCCCGCCAGATGGATCAGAGTTGTAGCGTTTGGTCGTGACCCAGGAGAGCGTGGCGGAGAGCGTGGCAGTGAACGGCAGCAGAAGGTCATCGCCCCAGGAGATCGCCGACATCCTGCGGGAACGCATCCGTGCCGGTGAGCTGAAGCCCGGGGACCGTCTGCCCACCCAGGCCGAACTCGCCGAGGAATTCGGCGTCGAGCGCGGCACCGTCCGCCAGGCCCTGCGCGTCCTCCAGGAGGACGGCTTCCTCACCGACGTCAGCAAGGGCAGCCCGCCGCGGATCGCCGCCCCGGCCCCGGCCCGGGCTGAGCCCCAGCCGACGATGGTGGGCCTGGCCCCGCGCCTGACGGAGGCGTTCTCGGCCCCGCGCGTCCGCGTCGACGTCGTCTGCCACACCGCGGAGACGCTGATGGTCGCCATCGCCGAGCCGCTGCGCCTGATCCACGAGGGTCGCATCCACCCCGAGGCCATCGACGTCCGCATCCTGGTCCCCTCCCGGGACATCGAACTGGCCTTCCCCGTCCCGGTCGAGGCCCACGGGAAGGACAACCCGGTCCACACCCGGTGGCTCGCCATGCGCAACGCCCAGGGCCAGGTCCTCCAGCACAACCTGCTGGCCCTGCGCTCCACCCACGGCATCGACGTACGCGTCCGCTTCCGCGCGCTGCCGTTCACCCCGCCGGTGAAGCTGTACCTCCTCAACGAGCAGGAGGCCCTGCTCGGCTATTACATGCTGACCAGGCGCGAGGAGGAGTGGGGCAGCCAGACCCTCGACATGTACGACGTCCTCGGCTCCCGCTCCCTCCTCTTCGCCTTCGCCAGGCGAGCGGGCCTGCGGGACGGTGCGTTCGTGGAGGAATCGCAGAAGTGGTTCAACGCCCTCTGGGAAACCATCACGACCGACCTGACACTCTCCTAGTGACTTCTGATGCGACGCAGACTGGTGCGGTGCCCTTCGAGACCGAGAATGATCCGAATCGACTCACTCATCTGATCAGCCGTGCCCGTGTCGTGCTGTGGGACTTCGACGGCCCCATCTGCCGCCTGTTCGCCGGACACTCCGCGGAGCGGGTGGCCGGCGACCTGGTGTCCTGGCTGGAGGGCCGTGGCATGCATGGCCTGCTCAGCGACACCGAGCGCGAGTCCCTGGACCCGCAGGTGGTGCTGCGCGCAGTGGACCGCCGGCACCCCGGCAGCGACCTCGTCGCCGCGCTGGAGGAACGTCTCACCCAGGAGGAGCTGCGGGCCGCGTCGTCGGCGTGGCCGACCGCGTACGCGGACCCGCTGATCCGCACCTGGACGGCGGTGGGCACCCGCCTGGCGATCACGACGAACAACTCACCGCGCGTGGTCCGCGAATACCTCGCGAGCCGCGGCCTCGTCGACTGCTTCGCGCCCCACCTCTACGGACGGACCCAGGAGCTGCACCACCTGAAGCCGGACCCGCACTGCCTGAACCGCGCGTTGAGCGCGATGGGGGCCGCGCCGGCGGATGCGCTGATGATCGGCGACGCACCCTCCGACCTTCAGGCGGCGGAGCGGGCCGGGGTGCCGTTCCTGGGCTACGCGCGCAACGACAGGAAGGCGAAGTTCCTGCTGGAGGCCGGCGCGGAGTGGGTCGTGGGATCCATGGAGACGCTGCTGAAGCTGCTGCGCGAGTGACGAGGAGCGCGACCGCCGGCGCTCGGCCGGCAGCAGACCGAGGAGGACGGCGGCGATCGTCAGGCTTGGCCCGGCCGCATGGTCACGCTCGGCCGCTCATCAGTGAGGCGTTCGAGCGCTGGTGGTTCCAACGGCGCAGGTCCGACAGCATGATGACCTTCAGCCGTCGTCGGGGTGTGAGTCGACTACCCCTGGGAGGGAACCCGCTCTCCGGAAGGCCGGGTTTTCCTCCGGTAACCGAGTTCGGTGCAGTAACGTGCGTTCCCCCTTACACCATCGGTACCACCGGAACAGGCTGAACCATCGAATGACATCCCCCTCGGTCTTCGGTGCTCGAGAGCGAGCAGAGGAGATGAGCGGCGACCCGAGCCTGGTCATGGGGCCGCTCAAGGGGTATCACCACGAGACATACGTCTTCGCGTTGCCGGGCCGGGCACGAACTGTCAAGGTCCGTGAGCCGCGGGCCGAGATCCTGTGGTTCGACCGACGGTGCTTCAGGTCGGAGGAGGAGCTGCTCAAGGCTCTTCAAGCGCACATGAGCCGTGTCCCGGACATCATCGACGTGGGGGGCATGGCGCTGCAGGGCTTCATCGAAGGGCGGACGCTCGGAGAGCAGCGCCGGCCTGGACGGCGCGTTCCCGACGCCACCCTCGGCCAGATCGTCGACCTCTTCAGCGAGATGGTGCGGGTCACGCCGGACATGCTCAGTGTGCAGCGGCGCTGCGAGGACCGGGACCGTGCCGAGGACGGCGACAGCGACGGATTCCTGGAACGCCTGATCGTCTTCGTCGAGGAGCAGGTCTACGAGAGGAATCACAGCGGGTTCGCCCGGCTCTTCCATGCCCTCGGCGTCTCGGAGGAATCGTTCACCCTGCTCAGGAAGCGCGTACTGGGGCTGCAGGAGCGTCCCTTCTGCCTCCTGCACGCCGACCTGCACCGGGAGAACTTCGTCCTCGACCCCCGGCAGCGGCTCTGGGCCATCGACTGGGAGCTGGCGATGCTGGGGGACCCGCTCTACGACCTGGCAACCCATCTGTACCTGATGCGCTATCCGGCCGATCAGGAACGCCGCATGGTGCGCGAGTGGTGCCACGTCGTCGAGGGGGTCCGGCCGGGCGGATCGTCCGGCTGGGAGCGGGACCTGCCGATGATCCTCGACTTCAAGAAGGCGCAGTCGGTCTTCACCGACGTCATCCGGGTGTCGCTGTCCCTGCGCGAGGAGTGGGGCTTCAACTGGCTGGCCCTGCCCGTCGCCGCGGGCCGGCTGCAGAGAATCCTGGCCGCCGCCGCACAGCCGCTCGGCCTGGAACAGGTGCCGAGCCGGTCCCACATCATGGCCGCACTCGTCCGCTGGCACGGGGAACGCGAAGCCTCGCGCGAGGAACGGCCCATGCCCACCGCGTCGGACGTGTACTGACACCGGGCTGCCGCTCCCGGGGCCCTGGGCCGGGTGAGTGGTGTGCCCCTCGCGACCCACCTCGTGCGCATGCGGTACCCCCGTGACTGGCGCAGGGACTGGCTGGTGTACCGCCGGCTGGAGATCGTGCGGTCCGCGTATCTCGATCTCGACCGCCTCGTGACCGGTGCGAGCCCGAGCGTTCCGGAAGCCCGGCGGGCCGCGGATGCCTACCCCATGACTCTCGCGGCCGCGATGGCCCTTCTCGGGCTGTCGGCGCCCCCCAGGGCGAGCCCCTACCTCGCCCGCGCCCTGGCCTGACTCCCCCGCTGCGTAGGCTCCCCTCATGAGCGACCCCGGCCTGCGTGAGCGCAAGAAGCAGCGGATGTACGAGACCGTGTCGGACATCGCCGTGCGGCTCTTCCTGGAGAAGGGGTTCGACGCGGTGTCCGTCGCGGAGGTGGCGGCGGCGGCCGAGATCTCGAAGCCGACGCTGTTCCGGTACTTCCCGGCCAAGGAGGATCTGGTGCTGCACCGGATCGCCGATCATGAGGGGGAGGCCGCCCGGGTGGTGGCGGCGGCCGAGGGGGCGGCCGTGGAGGCGTTGCGGCGGCACTTCCTGGAGGGGCTGGAGCGGGGGGACCCCGTGACCGGGCTCAGCGACCATCCCGGTGTGCTCGCCTTCCACTCCCTGCTCTACGGGACGCCCTCCCTGGTCGCCCGCGCGTACGCGCATCAGGAGCGGTCGGAGGCCGCGCTCGCCGAGGTGCTCGGGGGTGATCTGGACGCGCGGCTCGCGGCCGGGCAGATCATGGCCGTGCTGCGGGTGCTCGCGCTGGAGAACTGGCGGCGGATCGCGGCGGGGGAGCGGGTGGCGGACGTGCGGCCGGACGCGGTGGCGGCGGCGGAGCGGGCGTTCGGCCGGCTCGCGGCCGGGCTGCCGCCGCACCTCTCTGGTGAGACTCGGTAATTTATTTAACCCGGTCACGTTTTCGCGTACGCTCGGTGGAATGACCTCCACCGAGCCTGCCCTCCAGTCCGTCCTCGACCGGGAACGCGCCCACCACGAGCGCTGCCGGACCGCCCTCGCCGCGATGGTCGAGGGCGCCGGTGAACAGGTCGTCATCGGGGAGGACGTGTCCGCGTCCGGGGCCGACGCCGAAGTCCTCGGGTACCAGCTGCGCAGTCGGGCGAAGGCGCTGCGGGAACTGCCCGAGGGGCCGCTGTTCTTCGGGTCCCTGCGGGGCGGCGAGGGGCGGTTGCACATCGGGCGGCTGCGGATCTCCGAGCACCCGGCCGAACCGCCCCTCGTCGTCGACTGGCGTGCCCCCGTCTCGAGGGCCTTCTACCAGGCGTCGGCCCGGGACCCGCAGGGCGTCGCCGTACGGCGCCGGTTCGGATGGGCGCCCGGGAGCCGGGGCGACTCCCGGGATCTCACCGGCCTGGAGGACGAACACCTGGAGCAGGGGGAGACGCGCGACAGCGAGATCGTCGCCCGGGAGATCGAACGGCCCCGGGTCGGGCCCATGCGGGACATCGCCGCGACGATCCAGCCCGAGCAGGACGACCTCGTCCGCGGCGACCTGGCGCTGTCGGTGTGCGTGCAGGGCGCGCCGGGCACCGGCAAGACCGCCGTCGGGCTGCACCGGGCCGCGTATCTGCTCTACACGTACCCGCAGCGCATCCGGCGCGGCGGTCTGCTGATCCTCGGGCCCAACCGCACCTTCCTGTCGTACATCGCCGAGGTGCTGCCCGCCCTCGGCGAGACCGGGGTGCGGCAGTCGACGCTGGGGGAGGAGATCGCGCGCTGCCCGGTCCGGGGCGTGGACGGCGAGCGGGCCGCCGCCGTGAAGCACGACGCCCGGATGGCCGGGGTGCTGCGGCGGGCGCTGTACGCGAGGGTGCGCGCCGAGGGGAACGGCGCGGAGATCGCCCTGCCGGACGGGGCCTACCGGTGGCGGGTGCCGGCGGGGCGGCTGGCGCGGATCGTGACCGAGGTACGGGAGGAGGAACCGCCGTACGAGGTCGGGCGGGAGCGGGTCCGGGCGCGGATCGTGCGCTGTCTGCGCGAGCAGGTCGAGCGGCGGGCCGGTCCGCCCCCGGGCGCCTGGGCGCGGCGGATCGAGCGGGCGCGGCCGGTGTCGGCGTACGTCGACGCCGTGTGGCCGCGGGTGCGGCCCGAGGAGGTCGTGGCCGGACTGCTCGGCGACGAGAAGGCGTTGGCGGAGGCCGCCGAGGGGCTGCTCGACGCCGGTGAGCAGCGGGCCCTGCTGTGGGAACGGCCGCCCCGGTCGTGGAAGTCGGCGCGCTGGTCGGCCGCCGACCTGGTGCTGCTCGACGAGGTCGCCGGGCTGATCGCGCATCCGGAGGGCTACGGGCATGTCGTCGTGGACGAGGCACAGGACCTGTCCCCGATGGAGTGCCGGGCCATCGCCCGCCGGGCCCGCTTCGGTTCGCTGACTGTGCTGGGCGATCTGGCGCAGGGGACCACGCCTTGGGCGGCGCGGGAGTGGCCAACGGTCCTCGCGCACCTGGGGAAACCGGACGCGGCCGTGGTCGAACTGACCACCGGGTTCCGGGTGCCGCGGGCCGTCGTCGGGCTCGCCAACCGGCTGCTGCGGCGCCTCGACGTGGACGTGCCGGCGGCCCGTTCGCTGCGCGGGGACGGGGAGTTGCGCATGCGGGAGACGACCGTGGACGGCGTGCCCGGGGCGGTCGTGGCGGCCGTACGGGACGTGCTGGGGCGGGAGGGCTCGGTCGGGGTCGTCGCGGCGGACGCGGACGTTCCCCGGGTGCGGGCGGCACTGGAAGCCGCCGGCATCGGGGCGGCGGGCCCGGACGAACTCGGCGCGCGGGTCGCCCTGGTGCCGGCGAGCGTGGTCAAGGGCCTGGAGTACGACCACGTCGTGGCCGTCGAGCCGGCGGCGATCGCCGAGGCGGAGGAACGGGGGCTGCACCGGCTGTACGTGGTGCTGACGCGGGCGGTGTCGCGGCTGGAGGTGGTGCGGGGGAGGCCACTGCCCTTCTAGGGAACGGTGGTTAGGCTCCGTGTCATGACTGACGCCGACGCGTTCACGGACATCCCCACGACCACCCTGGCCCCTCTGCTGGGCCGCGAACAGGTCATGGACATCGGAATCCGCCCACTGTGGGGTCCTGTTCCCCGGGCGGCCGGACCCGCCTTCACCGTACGGTGTCCTCCCGGCGACAACCTGATGCTGCACGCCGCGATCCACCGGGCAGACCCCGGCTCGGTCGTCGTCGTGGAGTCGGGCGACCTGGACTACGCCCTGGCCGGCGGCAACGTCTGCGGCGTCGCCCGGCGCCGCGGCATCACCGCGTTCGTCGCCGACGGGGTGATCCGTGACCTCGCCGAGGTCCGGGAGATGCGCTTCCCGGTGTTCGCACGCGGCGTCATCCCCATCCCGGGCACCAAGTCGGCCGCACGGCCGCTGAACGAGCGGGTGCGCTGCGGCGGGGTCACGGTCGACGCGGGCGACACGGTCGTCGCCGACGAGGAAGGCGTCGTGGTGGTCCCCGGGGCCCGCCGCGAGGAGATCCTGGCCGCGGCCCGGACCAAGCGGGCCGAGGAGGCCGCGGAGTCCCTGGACACGTGGGAGTCGGAGCACCGCGCCCGCATCGGCAAGATCCTGGCGGACCAGGGCTTCGACGACTGACGGACCGGCTACAGCCGATCAGACACCGGGGCCGCTCACGCCTCTTCCGCGAAGGGCCCTCCCCGCGTGAAGGCCAGGTCGTGGAAGCGGTCGCCGATGTGGTGGTGGGTGGCCGCGTCCGGGTGGACATGGTCGGGCAGGGGG
>NZ_POUC01000799.1 GCF_002891435.1 Streptomyces cahuitamycinicus | reverse complement strand
CAACCTGCCCCGGCTGCCCCCGGCCGACCCGTCGGCCTCGCCCGCCACCGGCTGGACCCGCGCCCACTGGGAGGCCGTCGCCGACCGCCTCCTGGACGCCCTGACGCCCTACGCCTCCCCGGGCCTGGCCCAGTACCGCCTGCCCGGGCCGCCCAGCCAATCCGGGCCGTGGTCCGACGGACTGGAGGGCTTCGCCCGCTCCTTCCTGCTGGCCGCGTTCCGCATCGCCGGTTCGGGCGGGCGGGAGACGCCCGGCCTGATCGAGCGGTACGCGGCCGGGCTGGAGTCCGGCACCGACCCGCGCAGCCCCGACCACTGGCCGCCCATCACCGACCGGAGCCAGCCCATGGTCGAGGCGTCGTCCGTCGCGATCGCCCTGCACGAAACCCGCCCCTGGATCTGGGACCGGCTCGACGACCGGGTACGGCAGCGGATCGCCGACTGGCTCGGCGGCTTCCTCGGAGCGGTCGTCAACGACTCCAACTGGCGGCTGTTCCAGGTCATCACCGAGGAGTTCCTCGCCTCCGTCGGCGCCCCGCACAGCCGCGCCGAGATCGACGCCGGGCTGGCCAGACTGGAGGACTGGTACCGGGGCGACGGCTGGTACACCGACGGTGACGGCCGCAAGTTCGACTACTACAACGCCTGGGCCCTGCACCTCTATCCGGTGCTCTGGGCGCGTATCGCCGGACCGCGCGCCGACTCCCGGCTGGTGGCGGAACACCGGGCGCGTCTGCGGTCGTTCCTCCACGACCACCAGCACTTCTTCGGCGGCGACGGCGCCCCCGTCCACCAGGGCCGTTCCCTCACCTACCGGTTCGCCACGACAGCGCCCCTGTGGGCGGGCGTGCTCGCCGACGCCACTCCGCTCCCGCCCGGCCGCACCCGCCGCCTCGCCTCCGGGGCGCTGAAGCACTTCGCCGAGCGGGGCGTGCCCGACGAGCGGGGGCTGCTCACGCTCGGCTGGTACCGGCCCTTCCTCCCGGTCACCCAGCGCTACTCGGGCCCCGCCTCCCCGTACTGGGCGAGCAAGGCCTTCCTCGGCCTGCTCCTGCCCGCCGACCACCCCGTGTGGACCGAGCCCGAGGAACCCGGCCCGGCCGAGTCGGGCGACGTCCGCCGCGCGTTACCCGCCCCGGGCTGGCTGCTGCACTCCACCGCCGCCGACGGAATCGTCCGGCTCGTCAACCACGGCAGCGACCGGCTGCCACCCCCACCCGCGACGGCTGAGGACAGCCCGCACTACGCCCGGTTCGCCTACTCCAGTGCGACGGCGCCCGAGACACCGGCGCACCGGGCTCCCGACAACCACATCGCCCTGCTCGCCCCCGACGGCACGCCCACCCCGCGCGGCCGCATCCACCCCCTCGGCGTCCAGGGCGCGCGGGCCGCCTCCTGGCACCGGGCGGTGCTCCCGGGCAGCGACGAAGGACACCGCATCGAGACGGTCAGCGTGACCCACGGCGCCTGGGAGGTCCGGGTCCACCGCGTCGACGCGCCGCCCGGCACACCCGTGCGCGAAGGGGGCTGGGCCGTCGCCGACGACAGCGCGCCGCCGGTCGCGTCGGCCGGCCCCGGGCGGGCGCGGGCCCGGCGCGCCGACGGGCTGACCAGCACCATCGTCGCACTGCACGGGTGGCGGGACGCCGGGGCCGCGGTGGCCCGGGCGGCCGGCACCAACGCCTGCGGCCACCACTCGGCGACCCCCTGCCTCACCC
>NZ_POUC01000798.1 GCF_002891435.1 Streptomyces cahuitamycinicus | reverse complement strand
GGGTCGGGCCGCCGCCGTCCGTGACCTCGACGATGAGCCGGCCTGCCGGGTCCACGCGCCAGGCGGCACGGACGTCACCGTCACCGGACAGCGCGTCACCCAGGGGCCTGCCGTGCTTGCACGCGTTGCTCAGAAGTTCGGAAAGGATCAGTACGGCGTCGTCGATGACCGATTCCGCGACTCCCCCTCCGCGCAACTGCGTACGCATCCGGTGTCTCGCTTCCCCCACGCCCGCAGGGCCATGGGGTACGGCCATGCTCGACGACGTGGGCACCTCCTGTGCCACCACCAACGCCACCCCCGAGACCTCCTTCGCCCCACGCCACGGTGTGGATGCCCCATTGGCCTGTACCGGAAACCGGCCAACCCACGTCCCATGACGCATTCACCACAGCCGAGTCACGGATCGAACGCGCCGGAGCACTCCCTGTCATCACCTGGCCGGAAACCATCGGTGTGGCCGAGATGGGAGGATCCCGTTCGCCGGGGCATGGGGTCAAGAGGTGTGCGTGGGTCTGGTGTGACTTGAGAGGTTGGCGGCGCCGACGTCGGACGTCAGCGGCCGAGCTGGTCCAGCACCGCGCGCGGGCGGTTGGTGATGATGGCGTCGACGCCCAGCGCTACGCAGAGGTCCACGTCCGAGGGCTCGTTCACGGTCCACGCGTGCACCTGGTGCCCGGACTGCTTCAGGCGCTCGATGTACGTGGGGTGGTTGCGCACGATCCGGAGTGAGGGGCCGGCGATCCGTACGCCGGGGGGCAGCCGTCCGTCGCGCAGCCGGGGGGTGAGGAACTGCGTCAGATAGACCGTCGGAAGCGTCGGGGAGGCGGCACGCACGCGGTGCAGCGAACGGGCCGAGAAGCTCATGACCCGCACCTGGGACTCCTCCGCGGAGGCGGGGGCGTCGAGACCGAACCGCTTCAGCAGGACCAGCAGCCGGTCCTCGACCTGCCCCGCCCAGCGGGTGGGGTGCTTGGTCTCGATGGCCAGTTCCACGCGGCGCTCGGCGTCGGCGACGAGTTCCAGCAGTCGCTCCAGGGTGAGGACGGAGGTCGCCTCGCGGTCCTCCGGGCGGTGCTCCCAGTCGGGTTCCTCGTCGCGTCCCTTCCAGGCCTCACCCCTCTTCCAGGAGCCGAAGTCCAGGGCGGCGAGGTCGGCCAGCTCCAGCGCGGAGACCGCACCGCGGCCGTTGGACGTACGGTTGATCCGGCGGTCGTGTACGCACACCAGGTGGCCGTCGGCGGTGAGGCGCACATCGCATTCGAGGGCGTCCGCGCCGTCCTCGATCGCCTTGGTGTACGCGGCCAGGGTGTGTTCCGGGGCATCCTCGGAGGCCCCGCGGTGGGCGACGACTTGAATCACGTGCTGTCGTGCGTGGGTCACCGCGTCATGGTGCCACCGAGTGCGGGTACGCGTCCGGTCGGACGGACTCGACGGGTGCGCAGGTCCGGACGGAGGCATAGGGATTGCATCCTTTTCGCCAGTAATGACCTATATAAAGAATGGCCTCGGACGCACAGCCACCGCTTATGGTGCTCTGACGGCCGGTGGGAAAAGCTGACGGCATACAAAGGGACAAGCACAGCTCCATCGCGCCGGACCCGTCGACCGGCGTGAGAAAGCGTGACCGAGTGCGACCCGGACAACAGCCGTGGATCTAGGAGAAAAGCTGTGAGCACCGAGAACGAGGGCACCGCGGTACCCCCCGCCCCGTCCGCACCCCCCGTGCCGGTGGAC
>NZ_POUC01000797.1 GCF_002891435.1 Streptomyces cahuitamycinicus | reverse complement strand
TGCGGGGGCGGTCAGGACACCGGCGACCTCGCGTGCGCGGTGGCGACGGCGTGCGGGTCGGCGAAGACCCGCGGGTCGTCCCAGAGCAGCTGGATGCCGCGGGCCCAGTGGTGCTCCTCGGCGTGCGCCTCCTCGCGCAGCGCGAGGACCTGGCGCGGGAGTTCGGCGGGCGGTACGGCCATGACGTGGGCGTCGAGCGCGTCGAGGAACGCCTTGCCGGTGCAGCCGTCCGCTCCCGCGCACTCCTCCTGCCCGGAGTCGCAGCCGCCCCGCGACCACACGATCACCGGGGCGGGTGCGGCGAGCGAGGTGTCGAAGTGGGGCCGGGTGCGGGCGGCGGCCGGGGCGGTGCCGAACCCGGCGAGGCAGGTGTCGCGCTGCCGCAGCCGCAACCGCAGCCGCCCGGGCTCCTCCGGCACGCCGCACTCCACACGGTGCATCCGCGCGCCCGGCCAGGAGTCGAGGCGCTTCCACGTCCGGGTCAGCACGTGCCGGGTGCTGGCCTTGCGGCGGGCCTGGTCGGTGACGACCAGCGGGTAGACGCAGCCGAGCGGTGTGTCGTCGTCCGGGGCGCTCTCCCAGCGGTCGACCGGCCAGTCCAGCCAGTCCCGGGGCAGCGCGAACGCGACCAGTTCGTCCGCGCCGGGCGTCAGATACCGGAAGGCCGCCTCGATCCCCTCCTGCACGTACGCGTGCAGCCGGTGCCGCTCGACCGTGCCGGAGTCGACCGGGTGGCGCCGCCCCTCGCTGTAGGCGGACACCTCCACCCGGACCAGGCCGTCGCCCGCTCCGCTGTGCCCGAGCTCGACGAGGATCGGCGACCAGTCCGGAGCCGACGGTTCCACGGCCGGGGCGTGCAGCAGGTCCTGGAGCCGGTCGGCGAACCGGGCGACGGTCCGTGCGGCGCCCGGGCCGTCGAGTTCGCACAGCACGAACAGGGCCGCGGACCACAGCGAGTCGAACCCCTCCTCGGGCGGCGGGGGATCGAACGGGTCGGCCGCCGCCGTGTACAGCCGCACGGGGTCGCAGTCGACGCCCGCGCGGGCCGCCTTCTCGACCAGGGCGCGCAGCCGGGCCCGGTCGGCGCTGGTGTGGTCGGAGGTCGGGACCAGGCTCCGCAGCTGTGGCCAGTAGCGAGCCATGACCTCGGTGGGCATCATCCGGCCGGTGCGGACCTCCCCGCTGCCGGAGTCCGCCGTGACCATGCCGACGACCTCACCGGTGTCGGCCAGGGTGACGGCGGCCCCGCTGAAGCCGGGGGCCAGGGGCTGGCCGCCCTGGTGCCAGGCCTCCAGCTGGAGCCACTCCCGCCGGATCAACTGCGGTGCGGCGACGCGGCATTCGGTGAGGGTGCCCTCGTCGAAGCCGCGCGGGAAGCCGTAGACGACGAGCTTGCGGTCCGTCGTGCCGTGCGCCGCGTCGGCCGGGGCCAGCGCGGCCGGGGCGGCCGGCACCTCCCGGTCGAGCTCCAGCACGGCCAGGTCGCCCGGGTCGGTGACGCCTCCGGTCCAGCCGCCGTCCGCGACGACCCGGGCGGCAACGGCCGGCGTGCCGGGCCGCTCGGTGAAGGTCACCGTCAGATCCTCGCCGTCGCCCACGACATGAGCACACGTCAGTACCGTGCTCGGCGTGATGAGGAAACCCGCTCCGGCCACCCGGCCCCGTAACTCGATCCGGGCGTGCCACTCGGCGCTGTTCATGATGCCGTGCCGGCCTCCGGCGTGGGCGGGACCTCGGG
>NZ_POUC01000796.1 GCF_002891435.1 Streptomyces cahuitamycinicus | reverse complement strand
TCCCACCACCGCCCGTGCCGGAGGGCACTCCGCGCCCGCCCCTTCTGAATGGGCCGAAGTCGCCTTCCTCGTGCAGGACGCCCACCAGGGCCGCGGGGTCGCCTCCGCCCTGCTCGAACACATCGGTGCCGTCGCCCGCGAGCGCGGCATCCGCCGCTTCGCCGCCGAGGTACTGCCCTCCAACACCAAGATGATCAAGGTGTTCACGGACGCCGGCTACACCCAGAAGCGCAGTTTCGAGGACGGCGTCGTCCGTCTGGAGTTCGACCTCGAACCCACCGACCGCTCCCTCGCCGTGCAGTACGCCCGTGAACACCGCGCCGAGGCACGCTCCGTGCAGCGGCTGCTCGCCCCCGGCTCGGTCGTCGTCATCGGGGCCGGGCGTACCCCGGGCGGCGTGGGCCGCAGCGTCCTCGGCAACATCCGCGACGCCGGCTTCACCGGCCGCCTGTACGCCGTGAACAACGCCCTTCCCGAGGAGCAGAAGGAGCTCGACGGCGTGCCCGCGCACCGCTCGGTGCGGGACATCGACGGCCCGGTCGACCTCGCGGTCGTCGCCGTACCGGCCGAGCAGGTCCCCGAGGTCGTCACCGAGTGCGGCGAACACGGCGTGCAGGGGCTCGTCGTGGTCTCCGCCGGGTACGCCGAGAGCGGCCACGAGGGGCGCGAACGCCAGCGCGCCCTCGTCCGGCACGCGCGCACGTACGGCATGCGCATCATCGGCCCCAACGCCTTCGGCATCATCAACACCTCACCGCGGGTACGGCTCAACGCCTCCCTCGCCCCCGAGGTGCCGCGTCCCGGCCGGATCGGTCTGTTCGCCCAGTCCGGTGCCATCGGCATCGCCCTGCTGTCCCGGCTGCACCGGCGCGGCGGCGGCGTCACGGGCGTGACCGGCGTCTCCACCTTCGTCTCCTCCGGCAACCGCGCCGACGTCTCCGGCAACGATGTCCTGCAGTACTGGTACGAGGACCCCGACACCGACGTCGTCCTCATGTACCTGGAGTCCATCGGTAATCCCCGCAAGTTCACCCGCCTCGCCCGCCGGACCGCCGCGGCCAAGCCCCTCGTCGTCGTCCAGGGCGCGCGGCACGGCGCCGCCCCCCAGGGGCACGCCGTACGGGCGACCCGGCTGCCGCACGCGACCGTGTCGGCGCTGCTGCGCCAGGCCGGCGTCATCCGCGTCGACACCATCACCGAGCTGGTGGACGCGGGCCTGCTGCTCGCCCGCCAGCCCCTGCCCGCCGGCCCCAGGGTGGCCATCCTGGGCAACTCGGAGTCGCTCGGCCTGCTCACGTACGACGCGTGCCTCGCCGAGGGCCTGCGGCCGCACCCCCCGCAGGACCTGACCACCGCGGCCTCCGCGGCGGACTTCCACGCCGCCCTGTCCCGCGCGCTCGCCGACGACCGATGCGACGCCGTGGTCGTCACCGCCATACCGGCGGTGGGGGAGGGCTCGGTCGGCGACGCGGCCCTCGCGCAGGCCCTGCGCTCGGCCTCGGCCGCGGCCCCGGGCAAGCCGGTCCTGGTGGTCCACGTGGAACTCGGCGGCCTGGCGGAGGCCCTGTCGGCGGCGGCGAGCACGGCACCCCAGACCGGTTCGGACAAAACTCCGCAAGAATCTCCTGCTGGGGCGTCACGCGCCGAGTCGGGCGAATACCCTCAAGGCCTGCCCGGTTCGGCACCTGCAGAGCAACACCTCCCCGCCACCGAGGCCCCCGAAGGCGCGCACCTCATCCC
>NZ_POUC01000795.1 GCF_002891435.1 Streptomyces cahuitamycinicus | reverse complement strand
ACCTCACCCCCGTCACCCCCGACTGCGGGCTGACCATGTTTCTCCCCGGCAGCCACCGCCTTACCGACGAGCCCGTCGTCCCCGCCGGCGCCATCGACCCACCCGGCGCCGTCACCCCCGCCATCACCGGAACCGACGCAGTTCTCTTCGAGAACCGGACCTGGCACACCGGAGGCATCAACCTCTCCGGCCGGCCCCGCATCGCCCTGATGCTCCAGTACGGGTATCGCTGGCTCCACCCCGTCGACGACCCGGCCACGGAACTTCGAGCGGACCCCGCTCTCACCTCCATAGAACAGCAGCTCTTGGGCCTGCCCGACCGCCACCCGGACGGATCCCTCGCCAAGGGCAGCGGAGCCGCCCCTATGCGCTCGTGGTGGCAGTCCGGCCCGTCTGTTGCACACTGCCGCTAGAGCCAGGGGTAAGCCTCAACGACCCCACCGGTACGAGCACCACGAGGGAGCACGACATCGTGAGCGAGTCGACCGCCGTCCTGCTCATCGGGATCACCGGCTCCGGCAAGACGCACCTTGCACAGGCCCTCTCCGCGAGGGGCGTTGTCCGTCTCAGCGTTGACGAGGAGGTTCACCGCCTCCACGGCCGGTACGGCGTCGACTACCCCGAGCACGAATATTTCGAGCGCGAGGCTGCCGTGGTCGAAACCGTACGAACGCAGCTTACGGAGCTGCTACGCGCCGGCCGGTCCATCGTCCTCGACCACGGCCTCTGGCGTCGTTCCGATCGCGATGAGTGGAAGAAGACCGTCCGGGCCGTGGGAGGACGCCCAGTGCTCGTCTACCTGCCAGCGTCCAAGGAGTCCCTCCTGCGGCGCCTCGCCGCACGCAACCAGCGTCGAGACGCCAATGCCTTGACCGTCACTCCCGAAGCCTTGGACGACTTCTTCGCTCGGTTCGAACCGCCTACCGCCGATGAAGACGCAGTCAGCTACAACGGTGACGTAGAGGTCATCCGCTCCATGGTGCGATGACGCCCTTGGCCGTCCCTCCGAGCAGGAGCGCCAGTTGCTCGGCCATCACGAGCAGGGTCCGGTCCGAATAGGCCGGTCCTACGAGCTGCACACCGATCGGGAGGCCGTCGGCGCCGTGCGCAATAGGCATGACCAGGCTGGGCAGACCGACGTGGCTGGTGAGGTTGGCCCAGCCGGTCTGGTCGAAGAAGCTCCGTTCGACGCCGTCGACCGTGAGAGAACGGCTCCCGGCCGGGATCGCCGCGGTGGGAGCGGCGGGCGTAATGAGGACGTCGTACTGACCGTTGGCGAAGAACCGGTGCCACGTCTGCTGGAGCCGGAGGCGCTCCTCGTTGGCGCGGAGCCAGGCGCGGTGTGTCTGCGTGCGGTGGCGGAGGATGGCGGCCCGTGGGCTCGCGTCGTCCGTGTGCAGGTCACGGGCGGCGGCGAGTTCGGCCGCGCCGGCGGCATCGTCGGTGGCGGCCGTCGTGGTGGCGTGGAGGAGCTGCTCGAAGAGGCGGAGGGATTCGGCGAAGCCGACCGACCCCGCAGTGCGGTGGACACTGGCGCCGGCGGAGGCGAGTGTCCCTTCGAGGCGGGCGACAGCATCGGCGATGTTGCGGTCGACGGGACAGCTCGCGTCGTCGGCCCACACCGCCACGCGGAGCTGGCCGATCGGGCGCTGCGCCGTGGGCAGCGTGACGCTCCAGGGGTTGTTCTCGCCAGGTGACGGTGTCGTCAGTGCGGCGAGGAGCAGGTCGAGGTCGCGGGGGTAGCGG
>NZ_POUC01000794.1 GCF_002891435.1 Streptomyces cahuitamycinicus | reverse complement strand
AGATGAGTATAAGAGACAGGTGTCGGCGCGCCCGGCCACGCGGGCAGGGTAGGCGACGGCGCGGCCCGCCGCGCCCCGTGCACGGCGGCGGCCTGGCGCCCGTTCCCGGTGGCCCGACGACCGGCCACCGCCTCCTGCTCGGCTGCGCTGGACACCTGTCAGCCTCCCGCGGCTCGTGGGACGACGGGGGACAGAGGGGTACGGCCCTGTGTGCGGCCCGGGCCGCGGCTCCCCTGCGCGTCGTCCTCCCCACTGTTCTGCCCAGAGCGTGGGTCGCACTCACGTTTCCCCGGGGGCGGGCATGGTCGTTTCCGGGGACTCGGCCGGTCGTTGGGCACCTCGTGAGGCACGTACAAGGGCGCGCGCGGCGCGCGAGGGCCGCGCTGGCCGCCGTAGTGACATGGGCAGGGCTCCTCGCCGGGGTCACGGGCTGTACCTCGGACGACGCGGGCGGGCTCGCCGGGGCGTTCGGCGCGCCCCCGGCGCCCGATGACGTCATCAAGGTCTCGCCCGGCGACGGCAGCAAGGGAGTGCGCCCCGGCAAGCGGCTGCGGGTGCGCGTGCCCGACGGCCGGCTGGAGAAGGTGAAGGTCGTCAGGTCGCAGGACGCGCAGGAGTCCCCGGTGCCCGGTCACCTCTCCGCCGACGGCCTGACCTGGGAACCCGACGAGCGGCGGCTCGCGCTGGCCGCCAAGTACACGATCGACGCGGTGGCCGTGGGCGGCGACGGCCGCCGCTCCGCCCGGCGCACCACCTTCACCACCTACGTCCCCGAGGAACGCTTCATCGGCTACGTCGCCCCGGAGAACCGCGCCACGGTCGGCACCGGCATGATCGTCTCCCTGGAGTTCAACCGGAAGATCGCGAACCGGGCCGCCGTCGAACGCGCGGTGCGCGTCACCGCCCGGCCGGCCGTCGAGATCCGTCCGCACTGGTTCGGGAGGACGCGCCTCGACTTCCGCCCCCAGGACTACTGGAAACCCGGCACCCAGGTCACCGTTGCCCTGCGCCTGCGCGACGTCGAGGGGGCGCCCGGCGTCTACGGCCTCCAGCACAAGACGTTCTCCTTCACCGTCGGCCGCAGCCAGGTCTCCGTGGTCGACGCCGCCCGGCACACCATGGAGGTGCGGCGCGACGGCGACGTGCTCGCCACCGTCCCGGTCACGGCCGGCGCCCCGAGGACGACCACCTACAACGGCAAGATGGTGGTGACCGAGATGCTCGACGTCACGCGGATGAACGGCGCCACGGTCGGCTTCAGGAAGCGCGACGGCAAGGGCGAGTACGACATCCCGGACGTTCCGCACGCGATGCGCCTGACCGACTCCGGCACCTTCCTGCACGGCAACTACTGGGCGCACCACACCGTCTTCGGCCGCACCAACGTCAGCCACGGCTGCATCGGCCTGCGTGATGTGAAGGGCGGTGGCTCGGACACCCCGGCCGGCTGGTTCTTCGACCGCAGCCTCATCGGGGACGTCGTCGAAGTCGTCAACAGCAATGACAAAAAGGTCTCTCCCGACAATGGGCTCGGAGGATGGAATATGGACTGGAACGCATGGAAGGCGGGCAGTGCCATGAAGTAGCCGGACAGGAGGGCTGGTTGACCCGGCGGTCCGTTGGGACCGAACAGTGACAATCGCGGACCTCCGGTGCCGTCCGACCTGTGGTTACTATTCGCCGACGCGCGGGGGACGCGCGGGTG
>NZ_POUC01000793.1 GCF_002891435.1 Streptomyces cahuitamycinicus | reverse complement strand
CCCCGAACCACCGCGACCGCCCCGAACCGCCGGACCCCGAGGTCCCCGACCGCCCGCCCCAGCAGCGTGGTGACCATGTACACGTTGTACGGCACCGTCGCCATCTGCTCCGAGCTGCCGAGCACGTCCTGCAGGTACTTGGCGCTCCAGTTGGAGACGGTCGAGTCCCCGATGTACGCGACCGTCATCACCAGGCACAGCGGCAACAGCCACTTGAAGACGACCACCTGGCCGTCCCCGCCCTTCTCCTCCGCCACCGGCCCCGCATCCCGGTCGTCGACATACCACCGGCTCCCCACCAGCACGGCCGGCAACAGCACCAGCACCACCGGCAGATACGACACCCACAACGCCAGCTGCCAGTGCGCACCGACCCAGGCCAACGAGGCCCCCACGATCCCGCCCAGGCTGTAGGCCGCGTGGAAACTGAGCATGATGCTGCGCCCGTACGACCGCTGCAGGCTCACCCCGAGCATGTTCATCGACGCGTCCAGCACCCCGACGGCGAGCCCGAACGCCGCCAGCGCGACCCCGAGTTCCACCATCCGCTCCCCGGCCCCGACCCCGAGCAGCGCCAGCAGCACCACGGGCTGGGACCACCGCAGCAGCCGGCTCGGCGGCACCCGCTTCACCAGCCGCTCGGTGGCGACGCTCCCGACCCCGGCCAGGATCGGTACGGCGGCCAGGAACGCCGGCAGCAGCGCGTCGGACACCCCGTAGCGGTCCTGGATGGCCGGGATCCTCGTCACGAGCAGAGCGAAGGCGACACCCTGCACCAGGAAGCCGAACGCCAACGAGCCCCTGCCGCGCCGCAGCACTTGAGTCATGGCGGCGAGCGTAGGGCCCCTGCCTACCCGTGGGTAGATCCAGCCAAAGATGAATTTGCCTCAGCTTCGGCCTGGTGCCGTCCTGCGGGAACGGCTCACACCAGCAGGTCGGCCAGCTCCTCCATGTCGGAGAAGAGTCCGCTCGCGCCGGCGAGCTTTTCCGCCGGCGTCATGGCGGTGAACCCGTAGACGTCCATCCCGGCCGCGATGGCCGCCTGCACACCCAGGGGACTGTCCTCGACGACGACACACCGCTCCGGCGAGACCCCCATCCGCTCGGCGGCGTACAGGAAGAGGTCCGGGGCCGGCTTCCCCCGCCCGACGTCCTGTGAACTGAAGATCCGCCCCTCGTCGAACCACCGGTCGAGCCCGGTCGTCCGATGCCCCACCCGAATCCGCTCATGGCTCCCGGAGGACGCCACGCAGTACGGCACCGCGTCCGCGGCCAGCTTCTCCAGGACTCCGGATGCCCCGGCCACGGCCACCAGTTCCTGCTCGAACGCCGCGAACACCCGCGCGTGGAAGACGTCGTCGAAGCTCTCCGGCAGCCGCTGCCCCGTCCGCTGGAGGACAATCTCATGGATGCGGTGCATCGCCGATCCCATGTAGTCCCGAATGGATTCCTCGTACGAGGTGGGGTACCCCAGTTCGGTGAGGTACGCCGCGAGCAGCCGGTTGGAGATGGGCTCACTGTCGACGAGCACACCGTCGTTGTCGAAGATCACAAGGCCATAGCGCATGGCTCTGAGCCTAAACGCAGAAAACCCGCAAACGCAGAAAACCCCCGTACCTAATGGTACGGGGGTTTTCTCAAGAATTGTTCGGCGGCGTCCTACTCTCCCACAGGGTCCCCCCTGCAGTACCATCGGCGCTGTAAGGCTTAGCTTCCGGGTTCGGAATGTAACCGGGCGTTTCCCCTACGCTATAACCACCGAAACACTATGAA
>NZ_POUC01000792.1 GCF_002891435.1 Streptomyces cahuitamycinicus | reverse complement strand
CCGGACGCTGTTGGTAAATCCGGGGGCTGCGTGACGGCGGCCTGTACCACCCCGTTGGGGTTGTGCAGGCCGTCGTCGTGTTTCTGGGGTGGGTTCGTGTCGTTGCGTGGGGTGGATCTGGCGGAGATCCCGGAGGAGACCGCGCGGGTGGCTCGCGCAGTGTTCCCGAAGGGCTGTCTGGCGATGCGGGTGCGGGATGTGCTCGGGCCGGTCTTCGCCGACGCCGACTTCGAGGAGTTGTTCCCGGCGCGGGGACGGCCGGTGATCTCGCCGGCCCGGTTGGCGCTGGTGTCGGTGTTGCAGTTCGCCGAGGGCCTGACCGACCGGCAGGCCGCGCACGCGGTCCGCTCGCGTCTGGACTGGAAGTACGCCCTGTCGCTGGAGCTGACCGATACCGGCTTCGACTTCTCCGTACTCAGCGAGTTCCGGGCCCGGCTGGTGGAGGCGGATGCTGGTCGCGCGGTGTTCGACGCGGTGGTGACCGCCGCCGGGGAGGCCGGGCTGGTGAAGGCGGGCAAGCGGCAGCGCACGGACGCCACCCACGTGCTGGCGTCGACCAGGGATCTGAACCGGCTGGAGTTCGTGGTCGAGACTTTGCGGGCCGCGCTGAACGAGGTTGCCGAGGTGGCCGGGGACTGGCTGGCGGCACTGGCGGCTCCGGAGTGGTTCGACCGCTACGCGGCCCGGCCGGAGGACAGTCGTTTCCCCTCTCGGTGGGCGGCCCGGGTCGAGCACGGCGACCAGTGCGGGGCCGATGGCATGGTGCTGCTGGAAGAGGTCTGGTCGCAGGAGGCACCGCCCGGCCTGCGGGTCCTGCCCGCGGTGGAGTTCCTGCGCCGGACGTGGGTGCAGCAGTTCCAGCGCATCGAGGACGTCGTGCGCTGGCGGGAGCCGAAGAACACCCCGCCCGGCCTGATCCGCTTACGCACCCCGTATGAGCCCGAGGCGCGGACCGGTGCGAAGCGGGATCTGGGCTGGTCCGGCTACAAGGTTCACCTCAGCGAGACCTGCGAGCCCGACGCTCCACACCTGATCACCCATATCCACACCACCCCGGCACCGGTGAACGACGATGCCGTCCTGGAGGACATCCACGCCGCGCTGGCCGAACGCGGCCTGTTGCCGGACGAGCACCTGGTGGACGCCGGATACGTCGATGCCGAACAGATCCACCACGCCCGCCGCGATCACGGCATCGAACTGGTCGGTCCGGTCAAGTCCACCACCGTGAAGGGACAGGCGAGCGGAGACATCTTCGACAACACCCGTTTCACCATCGACTGGGACCAGCGCCGGGCCGTCTGCCCCGGCGGACAGACCAACGTCGTCTGGCGGGAGGACCAGAGTCATCGGGGCACCCCGGTCACCCGGGTCCGGTTCGCCGCCCGGCACTGCGACCCCTGCGAACTGCGGACCTCGTGCACCAGCTCCAGGACCGGTCGCAATCTGACCCTGAGGCCGAAGGCCGAGCACGACATCCTTCAACAGGCCCGTATCGAGCAGGACACCGACCAGTGGCGCCGCCGCTACGGACACCGCGCCGGCGTCGAGGGCACCATCTCACAGGGCGTCCAGGCGTTCGGCCTGCGCAGATCCCGCTACCGCGGCCTCGCCAAGACCCGGCTCCAGCACCACTTCACCGGTGCCGCGATCAACCTCGCCCGCATTGATGCCTGGCTCACCGGCAGACCCCTCGCCCGCACCCGCGTCTCCCCCTTCGCAGCAATCCGCCCCGCTGGATGAGATCCAGCGGGGCGGATTTACCAACAGCGTCC
>NZ_POUC01000791.1 GCF_002891435.1 Streptomyces cahuitamycinicus | reverse complement strand
CGGCCCGGCCGCTGCCCCCGCCCCACCCCCGTCGTTACCCGCGAGTTCGGTCTGGGGTAGGGTCCCCACCGTTTCCGGCTACCGACTGATGGTGCGCCGGTACAGGGCGTGTCGGAGGGTGGCAAGAGATGGAATCCCAGCGGGGTGACGGCGGATCCGTGGACCTGGACGGCACGAGCCTGGAGACGCTCGCTCCCGAACCGCTGCTGACCAGGGACTACGAGGTGCGTCCCGCGCTCGTGTACGAGCGGCTGCGCCAGCAGCACGGCCCGGTCGCGCCGGTCGATCTGCTGGGGGTGCCGGCCTGGCTGGTGCTCGGCTACCGCGAGTCGCTCCAGGTGCTCCAGGACGACGAAGGCTGGCCCAAGGGCCTGGAGAACTGGCGGGCCCGCACCGAGGGCAGGGTGCCGTCCGACTGGCCGCTCGGGCCCTCCCTGGAGGTCAACCACATCCTGATCCAGGGCGGCCCCGGCTACCGGCCGCTGCGCACGGCGTGGGACGTCGCCCTCAAACCCTTCCAGGACCCCCGCCACCCGCAGGCCAAGCGTCTGAAGGCCGCCGTCACGGCCTACGCCGACGAACTGATCACCCTCGTCGGGCAGGGCGGCGCGACCGGCGTGGCGGACCTGTCCGCGCAGTTCTCCCGGCCGCTGCCGCTGATGGTGGCCAGCCACCTGCTGGGCTTCCCCGGCTCACAGGGCGACGACGCGCTGATGGACATGTGGCGGGTGCTCGACGCCGGCCCGGACGCCGAGGCCGCACTGGAACGCCTGCTGGCGACGCTGGCCGAACTGGGCGCGCTGAAGCTGGAGAAGCCGGGCGACGACTTCCCCTCGTACCTGCTGGCCGCCCACCCGGACCTGTCGCTCGACCAGCTCGCCCGCGAACTGTTCATGCTGCTGGGCATGACCTCCGACCACGTCGGCATCCTCATCTCCAACACCGTCGTGGAGGTCATCTCGGGCGAGGGCAGCGTGCGCGCCAGCCTGTCCGCCGGCATGGTCAGGGAGAGCATGAACCGGGTGGTCATGCGCAAGCCGCCCCTGGTCAACTTCGTCCCGCGCTTCGCGGCCCGGGACACCCCGCTCGGCAACTACACCATCCGGGCCGGTGACCCCGTGTGGGTCTCCCCGGGCGCCGCCCACGCCGACCCGCTCTTCGCCGACCACGTCGCCTCGGGCACCACCATCAGCACCCGGGCCCACCTGTCCTGGGGAGCCGGACCACGCCAGTGCCCGGCGCGGGAGCTCGCCTCGGCCGTCGCGGCGGCCGGTGTGGGGCGCCTGTTCGAGCGGTTCGACCACCTCGACCTCGCCCTGCCCGCCGACCAACTGCCATGGCGCTCCTCGCCGTTCATGCGGGGCCTGCGCTCCCTGCCGGTGCGGTACGAACTCGCCTCCGCGCCGCCCCCGCGGCCGCGGGCGGACGCCCCCGCACCGGGTGTGGCCGAGGAGGTCCTGCCGGACCCGGCCGCGCGGCAGCGCTCCTCGCTGTGGCGCTATCTGACGGGCCTCATCCGCGGCGGCCGCTGATCCGGAGGGACCGAGTCGAACGCCCATTCCGCATCGGCGTTCCTCACGGTCCCGGGATGACGCTTTCACACCGCACAAGTGACAAAGGGTGCTGGTCCGCAGGGCGCCCGTTCTGCGATGCTCGTGACAGATCCCGGGACAGGGCGCGAGGGCCCGCGGGGGCCGGGCAGGTACACCTCGATGACCTGCCCGGCCGTTCTTCTGCCAGGGCACGGGACGGGGCGGAACCGGGCGTGAGAAGGGGGG
>NZ_POUC01000790.1 GCF_002891435.1 Streptomyces cahuitamycinicus | reverse complement strand
CCACCCAGGTCCCCGAACCCCGGCCGCTGCGCAAGTACCCTTCGGCCGTCAGCTGCTCGTAGGCCTCCGTGACCAGCCCCCGCGACACCCTCAGGTCCGCCGCGAGATCCCGGCTCGACGGCAGCCGGGTGCCCGGCGTGAGCCGGCCCGAGCGGACCGCCTCGCGCAGCGCCGCCTGCAGAGAACGGCCACGCGTGCGTGCCGGAGCTGAAGCGGCGGGCAGCAGCAGCTCCCATGCGGCGGAAGCCGCACCTTCGCCCGGATCACCGCTCCGCGTCGGCCCGGACGCCGCACCCTCGCCCGGGTCGCCGCTCCGCGTTGGCGTCATGAGGCAGAACCTTAGAGGAGCTTCTGCCGCCCCCGGGGCCGGTCAGCGGCTGCCGTCGAGGACCACCCGGGCCACCAGCGCCGGGTCGTCGTTCATCGGGACGTGGCCGCAGCCGGGCAGCCTCACCAGCCGGGCCTCGGGGATGACGCCCTTGGCGCGCACGCCCTGACGCGGGATGAGCAGCCGGTCACGGTCGCCCCACGCGACGGTGACCGGCGTGCCCACGATGTCGTCGGTGAACCGCACGGTCCGGCCGGAGCGCAGCGTCTCGGAGAACCCCTGCGCCCGGGCCAGCGCGAGCGTCTCGGCGACCACGGCCTCGGGTGAACGGCGGCCCGGGCGGGCATAGATGGTGCTCGTCAGCAGGGTACGGCCGATGGCCGGGCGGGCCAGCCGCTCGACCACGGGAGGCGGCATCCGGCGGGCTATCTGCCGCATGGCCGTCAGCACCGTGAAGGCGTAACGGCGCTCGGCCTCGTTCCAGAACCCGGCCGGGGACAGGGCGGTGACGGAACGCACGAGCCGCGCCCGGGCCAGATCCAGCGCCAGCAGGCCGCCCAGCGAGTTGCCCGCCACGTGCGGCCGTTCGATCTCCAGCGCACCGAAGAGCGCGGTCAGGACCGTGCTCATCGTGGGCAGGTCGTGCGCCATGCCGCCCGGGAGCGCCGGCGACTCGCCACAGCCGGGCAGGTCCACGGCGATCACGTCGCGCTCGGCCGCCAGCGCGGGGATCACCGGGTCCCACACCTGACGGTGGTGGCCGATGCCGTGCAGGAGCAGGAGCGGCTCGCCGCTGCCCCGGCGCGTGTAGGACAGGGTCACGCTCTGCTCGCCCCGCGCGGAGGCGACTTTGAAGGAGACGGTGGCGGACATGGGGTGCTCCTCGGCTGTACTCGCTGACGGACGCTGTAGACAGCTTGTCAGCAATTGCTACCCGCCGGTAGCCCCAAGATTCGCCGCCTTCACGGCGTCGGGCCGCTCAACGGGCCCGCCGCACCTCGATGTTGAACTCGCCGTGCCCGAACTTCCGGAACAGGCCGGCCCACAGGGGCAGCCACATCTCCACGGCCCGGGCCGCCCGGATCCCGCCGAGGTCGAGCACGCGCTCCGCGGGCCAGCCGAACTCCCCGAGCAGCGCCGCCACCTGCTCCTTGGCGCCCGGGTCGTCCCCGCAGACGAAGACGTTGTGCTCGCCCGGCACGCTCGCCGGCTCCACCATCACCCGGCAGTTGACCGTGTTCAGCGACTTCACCACGCGCGCGTGCGGAAACGCCCGCTGGATCTGCTCACCCACGCTGTCCGACTCGACGGGGGAAAGCCGCAGCTCACCCTCCTCGACCGCCAGCGGGTTGGACACGTCCACGAGGACCTTCCCGTCGACGTTCTCCGCCCCGGCCGCCTCCAGCGCGGCGAGCGCCACCCGCCCGCCGCCCGCGTTTACCACCACCTCCCCGAACTC
>NZ_POUC01000078.1 GCF_002891435.1 Streptomyces cahuitamycinicus | reverse complement strand
GTCTCCACCCTCCCCGCCCGGGGCCCCCTCCCCTGGGAGGTCACGGAGGCCACCGAACCCAAGGTCGACCCGCACGGCCTCTACGGCGCGGTCCCGGCCGACTCCCGCACGCCCTACGACGTGCGGGAGATCATCGCCCGGGTCGTCGACGGCTCGCGGTTCGCCGAGTTCAAGTCGGAGTTCGGCCAGACCCTGGTCACCGGCTTCGCCCGGATCCACGGCCACCCGGTGGGCATCGTCGCCAACAACGGCATCCTGTTCTCCGAGTCCGCCCAGAAGGGCGCCCACTTCATCGAGCTGTGCGACCAGCGCGGCATCCCGCTGGTGTTCCTCCAGAACATCTCGGGCTTCATGGTCGGCAGGGACTACGAGGCGGGCGGCATCGCCAAGCACGGCGCCAAGATGGTCACGGCGGTGGCCTGCACCCGCGTACCGAAGCTGACGGTCGTGGTCGGCGGCTCGTACGGCGCGGGCAACTACTCCATGTGCGGCAGGGCGTACTCCCCCCGCTTCCTGTGGATGTGGCCGAACGCCAAGATCTCGGTCATGGGCGGCGAGCAGGCCGCCTCGGTCCTCGCGACCGTCAAGCGGGACCAGCTTGAGGGGCGCGGCGAGTCCTGGCCCGCCGAGGACGAGGACGCCTTCAAGGCCCCGATCCGCGCCCAGTACGAGCGCCAGGGCAACGCCTACTACGCGTCGGCCCGCCTCTGGGACGACGGTGTGATCGACCCGCTGGACACCCGTCAGGTCCTGGGCCTGGCCCTGACCGCGTGCGCCAACGCGCCCCTGGGTGATCCCCAGTTCGGCGTCTTCCGGATGTGAGGGGACGGGCGACGATGTTCGAGACAGTACTGGTGGCCAACCGCGGCGAGATCGCCGTACGGGTGATCCGTACGCTGCGGTCGATGGGCGTGCGCTCGGTGGCCGTCTTCTCCGACGCGGACGCCGACGCCCGGCATGTCCGCGAGGCGGACACGGCGGTCCGGATCGGCCCGGCTCCCGCGTCCGAGAGCTACCTGTCGGTGGAGCGCCTGCTGGAGGCAGCGGCCCGCACGGGCGCCCAGGCCGTCCATCCCGGCTACGGCTTCCTCGCCGAGAACGCCGCCTTCGCGCGTGCCTGCGCCGAGGCGGGCCTGGTCTTCATCGGCCCCCCGGCGGACGCGATCGCGCTCATGGGCGACAAGATCCGCGCCAAGGAGACGGTGCAGGCGGCCGGAGTACCGGTCGTGCCCGGCGGCCGCGACCCGGATCTGGCCGAGGCGGCCCGCGCGCTCGGCGCGCCCGTCCTGCTGAAACCCAGCGCGGGCGGCGGCGGCAAGGGCATGCGCCTGGTGCGGGACCTCACCCGGTTGGAGGACGAGATCGCCTCGGCCCGCCGGGAGGCCCGCGCCTCCTTCGGCGACGACACCCTCCTGGTGGAACGCTGGATCGACCGGCCCCGCCACATCGAGATCCAGGTCCTGGCGGACGGCCACGGCAACGTGGTCCACCTGGGCGAGCGCGAGTGCTCTCTCCAGCGCCGTCATCAGAAGATCATCGAGGAGGCGCCGAGTGTGCTCCTCGATGAACAGACGCGTGCCGCGATGGGCGAGGCGGCGGTCCAGGCGGCCCGTTCCTGCGGCTACCGGGGCGCGGGCACGGTGGAGTTCATCGTGCCCGGCACCGACCCGTCGTCGTACTACTTCATGGAGATGAACACCCGCCTCCAGGTGGAGCACCCGGTCACGGAACTGATCACCGGCCTGGACCTGGTGGAGTGGCAGCTGCGGGTGGCGGCCGGCGAGCCGCTCGGCTTCGCCCAGGAGGACGTACGGCTGACCGGTCACGCGGTGGAGGCCCGCATCTGCGCCGAGGACCCGGCCCGCGGCTTCCTCCCCTCCGGCGGCACGGTCCTCAGGCTGCGCGAGCCGCAGGGCGACGGCGTCCGCACGGACTCGGGCCTCACGGAGGGCACGGAGGTCGGCAGCCTCTACGACCCGATGCTCTCCAAGGTCATCGCCTACGGCCCCGACCGCGCGACCGCCCTGCGCAAACTCCGGGCGGCCCTGGCGGAGACGGTCACGCTCGGGGTGCAGACGAACGCCGGTTTCCTGCGCCGCCTGCTCGCCCACCCGGCGGTGGTCTCCGGCGACATGGACACCGGTCTGGTCGAGCGCGAGGTGGACGGCCTGGTCCCCACGGACGTACCGGAGGAGGTGTACGAGGCGGCGGCCGCCGTACGTCTGGACGCCCTGAAGCCGGAGCCGGGCGGCTGGACGGACCCCTTCTCGGTGCCGAGCGGCTGGCGCCTGGGCGGCGCACCGAAGCCGGCCGCCTTCCACCTGCGGGTGCAGGAGGCCCTGGAGTACACCCCGCGCGGCACGGCCACGGTCACCGACGACCGGGTCGCAGTGTCCCTGGACGGCATCCGCCACACCTTCCACCGCGCCGCCGACTGGCTCGGCCGCGACGGCGACGCGTGGCACGTCCGGGACCACGACCCGGTCGCCGCGTCCCTCACCCGGGCCGCCCACGCGGGCGCCGACTCGCTGACCGCGCCGATGCCCGGCACGGTGACAGTGGTGAAGGTCGCCGTCGGCGACGAGGTGAGCGCCGGTCAGAGCCTGCTGGTGGTGGAGGCGATGAAGATGGAGCACGTCATCGCGGCGCCGCACGCGGGCAAGGTCACCGAGCTGGACGTGGCGCCCGGCACCACGGTCGCCATGGACCAGGTGCTGGCGGTCATCGCACCGCACGAGGAGGCGGCGGAATGACGGTCCCAGGGCTCCCGATGGCCGTCCCGAGCAGGGACCTGCCCACGCGCGTCCGCATCCACGAGGTCGGCGCCCGCGACGGCCTGCAGAACGAGAAGGCGACGGTCCCCACGGAGGTCAAGGCGGAGTTCATCCACCGTCTGGCCGACGCCGGCCTGACCACGATCGAGGCGACGAGCTTCGTCCACCCCAAGTGGGTCCCCCAGTTGGCGGACGCGGAACAGCTGTTCCCTCTCGTCAGCGACCTCCCGGTGGCGCTCCCGGTCCTCGTCCCGAACGAGAGGGGCCTCGACCGGTCCCTGGCACTGGGCGCCCGGCGGGTCGCGGTGTTCGCCAGCGCGACGGAGTCCTTCGCCAAGGCCAACCTCAACCGCACGGTGGACGAGGCGCTGGCGATGTTCGAGCCGGTGATGGCCCGCGCGAAGGCGGAGTCGGTGCACGTCCGCGGCTACCTCTCCATGTGTTTCGGCGACCCGTGGGAGGGCGCGGTCCCGATCCCCCAGGTGGTGAAGGTCTGCCGGGCCCTGCTGGACATGGGCTGCGACGAACTGAGCCTGGGCGACACGATCGGCGTGGCCACCCCGGGCCATGTGGTCGCGCTCCTCGCGGCCCTGGACGAGGCGGGCGTCCCGCCCACCGCCCTCGGCGTGCACTTCCACGACACCTACGGACAGGCCCTGGCCAACACCCTCGCGGCGCTCCAGCAGGGCGTCACCACGGTCGACGCCTCCGCGGGCGGCCTGGGCGGCTGCCCGTACGCGAAGTCCGCGACCGGCAACCTCGCCACCGAAGACCTCGTGTGGATGCTGCGGGGCCTCGGCATCGACACCGGAATCGACCTCGGCCGCCTCGTCGCCACGAGCACGTGGATGGCCGCCCACCTGGGCCGACCCAGCCCGTCCCGCACCGTCCGAGCCCTGTCCCACGAGGACACCGAGGAGCACTGATCACCATGGACTACCGTCTCTCCCCCGAACTGGAGGAACTCCGCCGTACGGTCGAGGAGTTCGCGCACGAGGTGGTGGCGCCGAAGATCGGCGACTTCTACGAGCGGCACGAGTTCCCGTACGAGATCGTCCGGGAGATGGGCCGCATGGGTCTGTTCGGTCTGCCGTTCCCCGAGGAGTACGGCGGCATGGGCGGCGACTACCTGGCGCTGGGCGTGGCCCTGGAGGAACTGGCACGGGTGGACTCCTCGGTGGCGATCACCCTGGAGGCCGGAGTCTCACTGGGCGCGATGCCGATCCACCTCTACGGCACCGAGGCACAGAAGCAGGAGTGGCTCCCCCGCCTCTGCTCGGGCGAAGTGCTCGGCGCGTTCGGCCTGACCGAGCCGGACGGCGGCAGCGACGCGGGCGCGACCCGTACGACGGCGCGCCTGGACGAGTCGACGAACGAGTGGGTGATCAACGGCACGAAGTGCTTCATCACCAACTCGGGCACGGACATCACGGGCCTGGTGACGGTCACGGCGGTCACCGGCCGCAAGCTCGACGGCAGGCCGCAGATCTCCTCGATCATCGTCCCGTCGGGCACCCCGGGTTTCTCGGTCGCCGCCCCCTACTCCAAGGTCGGATGGAACGCCTCGGACACCCGCGAGTTGTCCTTCACGGACGTCCGCGTCCCGGCGGCGAACCTCCTGGGCGAGGAAGGCCGCGGCTACGCCCAGTTCCTGCGCATCCTCGACGAGGGCCGCATCGCGATCGCGGCCCTGGCGACGGGCCTGGCGCAGGGCTGCGTCGACGAGTCGGTCAAGTACGCCAAGGAGCGCCACGCCTTCGGCAAGCCGATCGCCGCGAACCAGGCGATCCAGTTCAAGATCGCCGACATGGAGATGAAGGCCCACACGTCCCGCCTCGCCTGGCGCGACGCGGCGGCCCGCCTGGTGACCGGCGCCCCCTTCAAGAAGGAAGCGGCCCTGGCGAAGCTCCACTCCTCCACGGTCGCGGTGGACAACGCCCGAGAGGCCACCCAGATCCACGGCGGCTACGGCTTCATGAACGAATACCCGGTCGCCCGCATGTGGCGAGACTCCAAGATCCTGGAGATCGGCGAGGGCACGAGCGAGGTCCAGCGAATGCTGATCGCGCGGGAGTTGGGGCTGGTGGGCTGAGCCGCAGGACCTGCTCCTCCCACAAGCGCTCCGCCGGAGCATTCTCGGCTGGCCTCATCACTGCGGCAGCGGGAAGCTACCCGGCGGCACCGGGTCGAGCGAGAACGCCCCGCCGAGAAATCGGCGGGGCGTCTTACCGGTCTGCCAGTTCACCGGGAGCCGGGCGTGGATGCGGCCGCGAGGCGGGTGCCCTGTCGCCAGACCGCGCGAATCGACAGGCTGTCGTTGATGGTCGTGGTGGGATCACCGTCGACCAGGACGAGATCTGCCCGCAGGCCTTGCTCGACGCGGCCCCGGTCGTGGAGGCCGAACCGTCGTGCTGTCAGTGAAGTCGCCGAGCGCAGGGCTTCGGCGGGGCTGAAACCGGCCTGTACGAGCAGTTGCAGCTCGCCGTGCAGACTTGCTCCGTGGGTCACGCCGCGCACGGCCAGAGCCGCGGCGTCGGTGCCTGCGATCACGTCGACCCCAGCCTCGCGCAGGGCTGCGATCGTGGCCAGTGCCATGTCGAAGTGCGAGGCGGGCAAGCCGCCGAACGTGTCGGAGAGGTGCGCCCGCAATTCCGGCGCCAGCTTTCCCGCGACGCGGGGATCTTGCGCCAGGTCGGTGCTGTGCGACAACCCGACGATGGAGGCAAGGGGAGTCAGTGTCGGCACCACGAACACGTTCGCGCTTGCGATGCGGTCGACGATCTCCGGGGTGTGGGCCGTGTCGGCGAAGAGATGGGCGAGGCCGTCGGCGCCGGCGTCGACCATCTCTTCGGTCTCTTGCAGCGTCATGGCGTGGGCCATCACCATCTTCCCGCGAGCGTGCGCCTCGGCGATCACGGCGGCGTGAATCTCCAGTGGTACGTGCGGCAACTGGAAGCCGAACGCCTCGCCACTCTCGGCTATCAGCTTGATGTAGTCGGCGCCCTCGCTGATCCGGTCCTCGACGAACCCGGCCGCCTCCGCCACGGTGGTCGCGGTCGGCCAGACCGGATCGTTGAGGCCCTTCCGGAACTGCTGAGGGTGGCCGTCGAGGTGGGTGAGCGAAAAGGAGGCGCTCCGCACGTCCGCGAAAGTCCGGTCGGCCTCGACCTCGGCGCGCAGCGGAATCATGGTGGCGGGGACCGAGCCCATGTCGAGTTCGGTGGTGACGCCGAAGGTCAGCGCCTGGCGCAGCATCGCCGCGTCGGTGTGGGTGTGTGCGTCGATCAGGCCCGGCAGCAGGGTTGCGCCGGTGGCGTCGACGACTTCCACCCCGGTGACACGCGGCCCGCCCACCGAGACGATGACGCCGTCGGCGACGTGCACGTCGACCTGGCCCAGGTCCTTCTCGCCGTCGAACACCTTCGCACCGACGATGACGAACTCGTTCATCGGACTCTCCTCGTAATACTGGACGTGTACTGGTTCGGGCTTCACGGCTACGACGTCTGCCGGACCGGAAGGATGACCGCCGAAGGGTGTTCGGGGGTGTGGTGACCGTCTGTTCGGCCAGGCGGGCGACGGCGACCCCACGGGGGTCGCCGTTCCGGACGGACTGGGCCTACCGGCCCCGTCGTGCGGGTGGGACGGGAATCGGCTCGACTCCTGGCACGACGCGGGTGGTCAGGGTGCCGAGTTGTTCGACGGTGACGGTGACGACGTCGCCGGGTTGCAGGGGGCGGTGGGCGTTCAGGCCTTCGCGACCCCACAGTTCGGCGAGGCAGCCGCCGCCGCCGCAGGTACCGGAGCCGAGGACGTCGCCGGGGCGGATCTCGGTGCCACGGGAGGCGTAGGCGATCATGTCGGCGTAGGAGAACGCCATGGACGACCAGCGGTCCTGCCCCAGTCGTTCGCCGTTGATGTCGACGGTCATCGTCAGGTCGAACGAGGTGTCGGTGCGCCAGGGCTGCAGCTCGTCGGGGGTGACCAGGACCGGTCCGAGGGTGGTGGCGGTGTCCTTGCCCTTGGTGGGGCCGAGCCGGACCTGCATCTCGGCGAACTGGACGTCGCGGGCCGACCAGTCGACGAGGATGGTGTAGCCGGCGATGTAGGCGTCGGCGTCGTCGGGGTGGATGTCGCGGCCGGTGCGGCCGATGACGGCGGCGACCTCCAGCTCCAGGTCGAACATCCGGCTGCCGGGCGGTACGGGGACGTCGTCGGCGGGGCCGAGGATCGCATAGGGGTTGGTGAAGTAGAACGCGGGTGCCTCGTACCAGCGTTCGGGGACGGTCGCGTCGGTTCC
Organism: Streptomyces cahuitamycinicus; assembly: GCF_002891435.1. Lineage (GTDB taxonomy): Bacteria > Actinomycetota > Actinomycetes > Streptomycetales > Streptomycetaceae > Streptomyces > Streptomyces cahuitamycinicus. The sequence goes on along the minus strand of NZ_POUC01000078.1, from coordinate 18,498 downwards.
GCCGAGTCTGGAGACACCTTCGACGTGCCGTTCGAAGGTCATGAAGTCGCGCACAGCGGGAGGATCGGGGATCGGCGCGCGCAGCCGAAGGTCGCCGACGGCCCGGGTCGCGGCAGGCGCGGCCAGGGCCTGCTCCCCGGCCGCCCGCAGGGTGCCGTCGCGCAGGAGGCCGAGCATCGTGACGCCGCGACCCAGGGGATGGACCTGGTCGTGGTGGAGGACGCCGACCCGATCACCGTCGTCGTCGGCGTAGGTCACGAACCGCACAGTCGCGCTTCCCTTCAGACGGAGGTGTGCATCGGGCGGCCGAGCCAGGCGATCGCGTCGCCGAAGGCGGCGATCACGTCGAGGTCCCGGCCGGCGTGGTCGGCGTAGACGCGGTGCAGGTTGAGCACGATCCGTTCGGCGTCGGCCCAGTCCGCGAACTCGCCCAGGTCGACCTGGCGGGCGGCCTGCAGGGGCGTCAGGCCCCGGGAGAGCCCGTCCTGGGCGGTGTCGAGGAGGAGCCGGTAGTAGCGGCGGTGCTCGTCCAGGACCCGGGTGATGCCGGTGCCGGTGAGGACCGGGCCGTGGCCGGGGACGACGACGTCGGGTTGCAGGGACTCCAGCCAGTCGACCGCGGCGAGGGCCCCGTCCATCGAGCCCATGAAGACCAGCGGGGTGAGTCCGGCGAACACCAGATCGCCGGAGAACAGCACGCGTTCTTCGGGCAGCCAGGCGATCAGATCTCCGCTGGTGTGCGCCGGGCGGCCGGGGTGCAGCAGCTCGATCCGCCGGCCTCCGACGTGCAGGGTGAGCGCGGAGCCGACCGAGATGTCGGGAAGCCTGCGGGTCACCGGCCCCCAGTCCGGGACCGGGTTCCACAGCGGTGGGCAGCCGTCGATGATCGGGTCGGCCTGAAGCCCTTCCCGCATCCGGCTGTGCCCGACGATCACCGTCGTGGAGGGGAGGAGGCTGTTGCCGTAGGTGTGGTCGCCGTGCTGATGGGTGTTCACCGCAAGCCGGACGGGCGCCCCGCCGGTGGCCGTGTCCACGGCGTCGAGAAACCGGCGGGTGCGAGCCGCGGTGGCACAGGTGTCGATCACCAGGACCCCGTCGTCGCCGGCCACCGCGCCGGCGTTGTTGACCCACCAGCTCCCGTCCGGCTGCACCCAGGCGTGGATCCCGGGAAGCAACTCCTGGAGTTCCGCCGCGTCCGCTGTGGGAGGAGGAGCGCAGTTCGTGTCCGGGGTGTCGGTCATGACCCGGCCTGTCCGTCGGCCTTCACGGTGGCGACGCGGCTGCGGCCGTGCTGTTCGTACGTGGCGAAGCGCATGGCAGTCCTTGAGAGCTGGGGGGTGACAGGCCGGGGGCTCGGCGCCATGGCAGGGCGGGGAGTCCGCCGGGCCCCCGGTGTCATGGGGTCAGACCGGCGGAGCGACGAGGACGCCGCGGTCGACGTCGTTGAACATGTCCTTGGCGACCATCTCGTTCATCGGGTCGGACGTGCCCCACTGGTCGGCGTTCTCGGGCTTCGTCAGGTCGTGGATGTGCGGGTGCCAAGTGTCCTCGTCCAGCTTTTCGAGCTCGGTGGTGTGCTCCGCCCCCTCGTCCCAGCGCTCCAGGAGCGCGAGCGTGGTCAACGCGGGTTCGTCCAGTGCCGTGCGCAGGTCGAGCGCTCGGCCCTCCCGATAGCGGTCCTACTAATCTGGCCCGTAGATTGCAATCAGGGAAATCGATTTCCTGTATACAAGAATCCAGCCGGTGAATACTGGTCGGCCGGCTCCGGAATTGGGACACTCCTCGACGTCGACACCTCCGCAGGCGGCAGCGGACTGCCCGGCGGACTGTGGGACATCTCCCTCGTCGTCGGCGCCCAGGGCATCAGCCGAGCTGTGCACATCGGCAGCAAGCGGGACGGGTCCGTGTCGGGAGCCGCAGCCACACTCATCGCGGACGGTGGCGGCCAGGCCCGCGCCGTCACGCTCTGCACCACCACACCGCACGGCAACCTCACCCTCGCCATCGGCGAGCGCAAGCATGGCGTGCTGCCATAGGTGAGTGTGTCCACGGTGCGGTGGGCAGCGGACGCGCCCACCGAGCCGGAGTTCGGCGTTCGCCGCACCCTCGCCGGCTTCCCCGACGGCGCTCTCGCCGTCCACCTGGAGGACGGTCGGGGCGGCACCGCCGTCTTCCCGGCCCATGCCTCACCGTCCGGCACCGAATTCGTCGTGCGGGTACCGATCAACGGCGGACGCCGACTGGGTCGGGCGGGACCGCTTCGCGCTGTCCGCCTCGCCGAACCGCCGGCGGGGCTGTGGGCCGGGCAACTGCGGCTCGGGGGCTGGTCGTGGGGCCTGCCGCCGACCCCCGCGGACCTCGTTCCCGCCAAGTGGCGCCGCCGCGGCCTCCCTTGGCATGCGAAGCCCGCAGCGGACCGGGGTGAGACCTTCACCCTTCAGGTCGCCCGCACCGACCTGGTCAGGACCGTGGCGCACCGTCTCAAGCCGTAGGCCCGGACCCGGTTGGATGTACCCGTGCAACGCCGTAGGCGCCGACCCGACCGAAGCACCCGCGTACGGCAACCTCGTGATCCGGATCACTGCACCCACGGGCATCCCCGCCCCACCTCCGGGCACACACTTGTTTCCAGCCAAGCGGCTGTCAGCCGTGCCCGCAGTGGCTCCGTACGCACGAAAGCAGATCCCGTCATGTCGAACGCCAGAACCGCCCGTTACTCCCGTCGCGGCCTGCTCGCCGCCGGTGGTGTTTTCGGGCTCGGCGCCCTCGTGACCGCGTGTGGCAGTGAAGACTCCCAGGACGGCGGCTCGGACGCGAAGGGCGCCGCCAAGTCCGGCCCGTGGTCCTTCGAGGACGACCGCGGCAAGACCGTGAGCCTGGACCAGGTCCCCACGAAGATCGCCGCGTTCACCGGTGTCGCCGCCGCCCTGCACGATTACGGCATCACGGTCGAGGGCGTCTTCGGCCCGACCAGGACCAAGGACGGCAAGGCCGACGTCCAGGCCGGCGACATGGACGTGAGCAAGCTGACGGTCTTCGGCAACCGGTTCGACCAGTTCAACGTCGAGCAGTACGCGGCCTTCCAGCCCGAGGTGCTCATCACCACCACGTTCGACGCCGCCGGCACCCTCTGGTACGTCCCGGAGGCGTCCAAGGACAAGATCGCCAAGCTCGCCCCGAGCGTCGCGATCTCGGTCTTCGACCGTCAGATGCCGAAGCCGCTGCAGCGCATGGCCGAGCTCGCCGAGTCCCTCGGCGCCGACCTGAAGGCCGCGAAGACCGTCGAGGCGAAGAAGCGCTTCGAGGCCGCCTCCGAGCGGCTGCGCAAGGCCGCCAAGTCCCGCCCCGAGATCAAGGTGCTGGCCGGTTCCGCCTCGGACGCCATCTTCTACGTCTCCGGCTCCAACTTCTCCATCGACCTGGAGTACTTCAAGGCCCTCGGTGTGAACCTCGTCGAGCCCCCGAAGAAGGCCATGGAGGCCAACGGCGGCTGGTTCGAGAACCTCAGCTGGGAGAACGTCGACAAGTACCCGGCGGACATCATCATGATGGACGACCGCGCATCGACCATCCAGCCGGCCGACATCACGGAGGCGACCTGGAAGAAGCTGCCCGCGGTCAAGGCCGGTCAGGTCATCTCGCGTTCGCCCGAGCCGATCCTGTCGTACGACAAGTGCGCGCCTCTCGTGGAGAACCTCGCGAAGGCCATCGAGTCGGCCAAGAAGGTCGCCTGACCCCCTCCCCCTTCCTGACGTCCAGGAGCCGCACGTGACCACCGCCGTAGCCGCCCCGTTCCGTTTCTTCTCCCTCCAGGTCGTGCGGACGAGGCGGCTCGGGCCGTCCCTGGTCCGGGTCACCTTCGGCGGGCCGGATCTGCACGCCTTCCACTCCGACGGGCACGACCAGTCCCTGTCGCTGTTCCTGCCGCACCCCGGGCAGCCCGAGCCGGTCGTGCCGCTCGAGCTCGGGGACGGCTGGTGGCAGGGGTGGCGCGAACTCCCGGAGGACGTCAGGGCCGTGATGCGGTCGTACACCCTGCGCGGTCTGCGCCGGGACCCGGACGAGATCGACGTCGACTTCGCCCTGCACGGCATCGAGCCGGGCGCCGCGGTCCAGGCAGGACCGGCCTCCCGCTGGGCCGCCCGGGCCGCCGCCGGGGACCGGGTCCTGCTGCTCGGCCCGGCGGTGGCCGACAACCGGGCGATCCGCTTCCGGCCGCCCGAGGACACCGACCTCGTCGTCGTCTGGGGCGACGAGACCGCCGTGCCCGCCGCCTCGGCCATCGTCGAGGCACTGCCGGCCGGCACCCGCGCCCGGGTCTGGCTGGAGGTCCCGCACGCCGGCGACATCCAGGACCTGGTGACCGAGGCCGACGCCGACATCACCTGGCTCGTCAGGGAGGAGCGGAGCGCCGAGGGGGCTCCCATGGCCCTCGACGCCCTCCGCGCCGCCCGTCTGCCGTCCGCGGAGCGGCCGTACGTCTGGATCGCCGGCGAGTCCGCGTGCGTGAAGGTGCTGCGCCGGCACTTCGTGCGCGAGCTTGGGATCGACCGCAGCAGGGTGACGTTCGTCGGCTACTGGCGCCGCGGTGTGAGCGAGGAGCAGTTGCGGGCCGAGGGATAGCCGCAGCACCGTCATCCCCGAAGTGACACGAGTGACCACAGTCACGGCAGGGCCTGCCGAACCCTCGATCAACTTAGGTTAGCCTTACCTAAGTACTGGACGCCGGAGACCAGCCCACCCCGTCCCACACCGGACTGTCCCCACCGGAGGACCCCCACATGCGCTCGCACCTGCTCAACGACACCACCGCGGAGCAGTACCGCCGCTCCGTGACCGACGGAGTCGAGCGGGTGGCCGCCAAACTCGCCACCACCGACCGGCCGTTCACCGGCATCACCGTCGACGCCCTGGCCCCGCGCATCGACGAGATCGACCTCGACCAGCCGCTGCACGACACCACGGCGGTGCTCGACGAACTGGAGGACGTCTACCTCCGGGACGCGATCTACTTCCACCACCCCCGTTACCTGGGCCACCTCAACTGCCCGGTCGTCATCCCGGCGGTGCTCGGCGAGGCCGTCCTGTCGGCCGTCAACTCCTCCCTCGACACCTGGGACCAGTCGGCCGGCGGCACGCTCATCGAGCGGAAACTGATCGACTGGACGACCGAGCGGATCGGCCTCGGACCGGCCGCCGACGGCGTGTTCACCTCCGGCGGCACCCAGTCCAACCTCCAGGCACTCCTGCTCGCCCGCGAGGAGGCCAAGACGGACACCCTCGCCGAACTGCGCATCTTCGCCTCCGAGGTCAGCCACTTCAGCGTGAAGAAGTCCGCGAAGCTGCTCGGCCTCGGCCAGGACGCCGTGGTCTCCATACCCGTCGACCACGACAAGCGCATGCAGACCGTCGCGCTCGCCCGCGAGCTGGAACGCTGCGAGCAGGACGGCCTCGTCCCCATGGGTGTCGTCGCCACCGCCGGCACCACCGACTTCGGCTCCATCGACCCGCTGCCCGAGATCGCCGAGCTGTGCGAGCAGTTCGGCACCTGGATGCACGTCGACGCGGCGTACGGCTGCGGCCTGCTCGCCTCCCTGAGGCACCGGGACCGCATCAGCGGCATCGAACGCGCCGACTCGGTCACCGTCGACTACCACAAGTCCTTCTTCCAGCCGGTGAGTTCATCGGCCGTGCTCGTGCGGGACGCCGCCACCCTGCGCCACGCCACCTACCACGCCGAGTACCTCAACCCGCGCCGCATGGTGGAGGAGCGCATCCCCAACCAGGTGGACAAGTCCCTGCAGACGACCCGCCGCTTCGACGCCCTCAAGCTGTGGATGACCCTGCGGACCATGGGCGCCGACGGCATCGGGCAGCTCTTCGACGAGGTGTGCGACCTGGCCCGGGATGCCTGGCGGCTGATCGCCGCCGACCCGCGCTTCGACGTGGTCGTCCGGCCGAGCCTGTCCACCCTCGTCTTCCGCTACATCCCGGCGGCCGTCACCGACCCCTCGGAGATCGACCGCGCCAACCTCTACGCCCGCAAGGCCCTGTTCGCCTCAGGTGATGCCATCGTCGCGGGCACCAAGGTCGGCGGTCGCCACTACCTGAAGTTCACCCTGCTCAACCCCGAGACGCAGGCGTCCGACATCGCCGCCGTCCTCGACCTGATCGCCGGCCACGCCGAGCAGTACCTGGGAGAGTCCCTTGACCGCGCGTCCTGACACCCCGACCAGAACCCATGACTTCGTGGGAATCGGGCTCGGCCCCTTCAACCTCGGCCTGGCCTGCCTGACCGAACCCATCGACGAACTCGACGGCGTCTTCCTGGAGTCGAAGCCCCGCTTCGAGTGGCACGCGGGCATGCTCCTGGACGGCGCCCACCTCCAGACCCCGTTCATGTCGGACCTGGTCACGCTCGCCGACCCCACGTCCCCGTACTCCTTCCTGAACTACCTGAAGGAGAAGGGCCGGCTGTACTCGTTCTACATCCGCGAGAACTTCTACCCGCTGCGCGTCGAGTACGACGACTACTGCCGCTGGGCCGCGGGCAAACTGAGCAGCATCCGCTTCGGCACCACGGTCACCGAGGTGACGTACGAGGACGAGCTCTACGTCGTGAAAACGACCGCCGGAGACAGCTACCGCGCCCGCCACCTGGTCCTCGGCACCGGCACCCCGCCCTACATACCCGAGGCCTGCCAGGGCCTGGGCGGCGACTTCTCCCACAACTCCCGCTACCTGGACAACAAGGCGGAGCTGCAGAAGAAGGACTCGATCACGCTGGTCGGCTCCGGCCAGTCGGCCGCCGAGATCTACCACGACCTGCTCAGCGAGATCGACGTCCACGGCTACCGGCTGAACTGGGTCACCCGCTCCCCGCGCTTCTTCCCGCTGGAGTACACCAAACTCACGCTGGAGATGACGTCCCCGGAGTACGTCGACTACTTCCGCGAGCTGCCGGAGGCGACCCGCTACCGTCTCACGGCCGAGCAGAAGGGCCTGTTCAAGGGCATCGACGGCGACCTCATCAACGAGATCTTCGACCTGCTCTACCAGAAGAACCTCGGCGGCCCCGTCCCCACCCGGCTGCTCACCAACTCCGCCCTGACCAGCGCGCGCCACGAGAACGGCACGTACACGCTTCGCTTCCGTCAGGAGGAGCAGGGCAAGGAGTTCGAGCTGGACTCCCAGGGCCTGATCCTGGCCACCGGCTACCGGTACACCGAGCCGGAGTTCCTGGCCCCCGTCAAGGACCGCCTGGTCTACGACTCCCACGGCAACTTCGACGTCGCCCGCAACTACGCCGTCGACGTCACCGGCCGCGGCATCTTCCTCCAGAACGCCGGCGTCCACACGCACAGCATCACCAGCCCCGACCTGGGCATGGGCCCGTACCGGAACGCGTACATCATCCGCGAGCTGCTCGGCAGCGAGTACTACCCGGTGGAGAAGACCATCGCGTTCCAGGAGTTCGCCGTATGAGCGCCACCACCGGCATCGGAACGCTCACCGTCCGCCCGCTCGACCCCCTGAAGGACGCCGAGCTGCTGCACTCCTGGGTCACCCATCCCAAGGCGGCCTACTGGATGATGCAGGACGCGAAACTCCAGGACGTCGAACGCGAGTACATGCGGATCGCCGCCCACGAGCACCACCACGCCCACCTGGGCCTGCACGAGGGCCGGCCGGCGTTCCTGATGGAGAAGTACGACCCCCGGTACGTCGAGCTGACCGGGCTGTACGACCCGGAGCCCGGCGACGTCGGCATGCACTTCCTGGTCGCGCCGACCGACCGGCCGATCCACGGCTTCACCAAGGCCGTCATCACCGCCGTGATGGACGAGCTGTTCGCCGACCCGCGCACCCGCCGGGTCGTGGTGGAGCCCGACGTGAGCAACAAGGCAGTCCACGCGCTCAACGAGGCCGTCGGCTTCGTGGCCGAGCGCGAGATCGACAAGCCGGAGAAGCGCGCGCTGCTGAGCTTCTGCACGCGTGCACGGTTCCTGGCGGCCCGAGGAGTAGCCGTATGACCCTGTCCGACGCCGTAGCGCACCTGTCCCCCCACCGCTGGGCGCGGGCCAACCGCCTCCTGATCCGCAAGGCCCTCGCCGAGTTCGCGCACGAGCGGCTGATCATCCCCGAGGAGGACGGGGAGCAGTACGTCGTCCGCAGCGACGACGGCCTGACGAGCTACCGCTTCTCCGCCGCCCGCCGGGCCCTGGACCACTGGCAGGTGGACGCCGAGTCGATCACCCGGCACCGGGACGGCTCCGAACCCCCCCTCGCCGCACTGGACTTCTTCATCGAGCTGCAGAAGTCCCTCGGCCTGAGCGACGACATCCTGCCGGTCTACCTGGAGGAGATCTCCTCCACCCTCTCCGGCACCTGCTACAAGCTCACCAAGCCGGACATCACGGCGGCCGAACTCGCCCGCGGCGACTTCCAGGCCATCGAGACCGGCATGACCGAGGGCCACCCCTGCTTCGTCGCCAACAACGGGCGGCTCGGCTTCGGCATCCACGAGTACCTGTCGTACGCACCCGAGACGGCGAGCCCGGTCCGGCTGGTGTGGCTGGCCGCGCACCGGTCCCGGGCCGCGTTCACGGCCGGTGTCGGCATCGAGTACGAGTCGTTCCTGCGCGAGGAACTGGGCGCGGAGACCGTCGAGCGCTTCCACGGCGTCCTGCGCGACCAGGACCTCGACCCGGCCGACTACCTGTTCATCCCGGTCCACCCCTGGCAGTGGTGGAACAAGCTCAGCGTCACCTTCGCCGCCGAGGTGGCCCGCAGGCACCTGGTGTGCCTGGGCGAGGGCGACGACGAGTACCTGGCCCAGCAGTCCATCCGGACCTTCTTCAACAGGACCAGCCCGGAGAAGCACTACGTCAAGACCGCCCTGTCGGTCATCAACATGGGCTTCATGCGCGGTCTGTCGGCGGCCTACATGGAAGCGACCCCGGCGATCAACGACTGGCTGGCCCAGCTCATCGAGGGCGACCCGGTGCTGCGGTCCACGGGGCTGTCGATCATCCGGGAGCGGGCGGCCGTCGGCTACCGGCACCTGGAGTACGAGCAGGCGACGGACCGCTACTCGCCCTACCGCAAGATGCTCGCCACGCTGTGGCGGGAGAGCCCGGTGCCGTCCCTGGAGGAGGGCGAGTCCCTGGCCACCATGGCGTCCCTGGTCCATGTCGACCACCAGGGGGCGTCCGTGGCGGGCGCGCTGATCGAGCAGTCGGGCCTCCCGCCGAAGCAGTGGCTGCGCCGCTACCTCCAGGCCTACTTCACGCCCCTGCTCCACAGCTTCTACGCCTATGACCTGGTGTTCATGCCGCACGGAGAGAACGTCATCCTCGTGCTGAAGGACGGGGTCGTGCGGCGCGCGATCTACAAGGACATCGCCGAGGAGATCGCGGTCATGGATCCGGACGCGGTGCTGCCGCCGGCGGTGGAGCGGCTGCGCGTGGAGGTCCCGGACGACAAGAAGCTCCTGTCGATCTTCACGGACGTCTTCGACTGCTTCTTCCGCTTCCTCGCGGCGCATCTCGCCACCGAGGGCGTCCTGGAGGAGGACGACTTCTGGCGCACGGTCGCCGAGGTCACCCGCGCCTACCAGGACTCGATGCCCGGACTGGCCGACAAGTTCAAGCAGTACGACATGTTCGCCCCCGAGTTCGCTCTCTCCTGCCTCAACCGCCTCCAACTCCGCAACAACGAACAGATGGTCGACCTGTCGGACCCGTCCGGCGCCCTCCAACTGGTCGGCAGCCTGAAGAACCCGATCGCCGAGTTCTGACCCACAGACAGACGGGCACCCCGGAGTACGGTCCTCCGGGGTGCCCGTCATTCGCCTCAGGGGCGCACCTTCCAGGGGCACGGGTGCGCGCCTTTCAGGGGCGCGGGGAACTGCGCACCTTCAGGGGCGCGGGGAACTGCGCAACCAGCCCCCCACCGGCCCGCAGAGACATCACCGCCCGGCGGCACCCCACGGCACCTGCGGCGACCGATACCACTCGATCCCCAGCGCATCCCACCGCTCAGCCTGCGCAGCAAGCCGCCCCTTGTACCGCTCCCAGTCATGCGTACCGGCCGGCGACCACCCCAGCTCCGCAACGCCCGGCAACCGCGGAAACGCCATGAACTCGATGTGCTCGGAGTTCTCAAGGGTCTCCGACCACATGGGCGCCTCGACGCCCCGCACCGCACCATCCGGCACCCCCGCCAGATACGCCCCGGGGTCCCAGTCGTACGACCGCCGCACCTCGACGTACCCCGCCCAGGACAGCCCCAGCGGCGTCTCCTCGGTGTACTTCATGTCGAGGTACACCCGGTCCGCCGGGGACAGAATCACCCCGGTCCCGCTCTGTGCGGCCTTCGCGACCCGCGCCTTCTCCTCGGCGCTGGTGCCGTCCAGACCCCAGTACTGGGCGAGGGCCCCCTTCGCCGGAGTCGCCCCGGTCAGCTGGTGCCACCCGACCACGGTCTTGCCGTACTTCGCGACGATCGGCTGCACCCGGTCCATGAACCTGACGTAGTCCTCATGGCTGGTGGAGTGCGCCTCGTCGCCCCCGATGTGGAGGTAGCGGCCCGGCGTGAGCGCGGCGAGTTCCCGGATCACGTCGTCCACGAAGTCGTACGTGATCTCCTTGCCGACGCACAGCGAGCTGAAGCCGACCTCCGTGCCGGTGTAGAGCGGCGGTGCCACACCGTCGCAGTTCAGGCCGGCGTAGGAGGCGAGGGCCGCGTTGGTGTGGCCGGGCATGTCGATCTCGGGCACGACCTCCAGGTAGCGGGAGGCGGCGTAGCGCACGATCTCCTTGTAGTCGGCCTTGGTGTAGAAGCCGCCGGGGCCGCCGCCGACCTCCGTCGAGCCGCCGTGGGTCGCGAGCCGTGGCCAGGAGTCGATGGCGATGCGCCAGCCCTGGTCGTCGCTGAGGTGCAGGTGCAGCTTGTTGATCTTGTAGAGGGCCAGCTGGTCGATGTAGCGCTTGACCTGGTCGACGGTGAAGAAGTGCCGGGAGACGTCGAGCATGGCGCCGCGCCAGCCGTAACGGGGGGTGTCCGTGATCGTGCCGCCCGCGACCAGCCACGGGCCGGACTGGACGGAGTCCTTCTCGATGGCCGCGGGGAGGAGCTGGCGCAGGGTCTGCACGCCGTGGAAGAGGCCGGCGGGCCGGGCGGCGGTGATGGTGACGCCGCCCCGGCCGCTGTCGAGCCGGTACCCCTCGGCGCCGAACGGGCCCTCGGCGATGCGCAGCCGGATGCCGCCCGCGCCCTGGGCGGTGACGGGGAGGCGGTAGCCGGTCGAGGGGCGCAGGATCCTCGCGAGGTACTCGCCGACGCCCCGCGCCTCCCGGGAACCGTCGACGCGTATGTACGTGCCGCGGGTGATCCGATACGGGGATCCGCCCGGGTCGGCCGAGGCGGGCGCGGGGACCACCCGGTCGAGCGGGGTGGGCGATGCCGCCGGTGCGGGAGCGGCCCCGGTCACCGAGGTGGTCATCGCGACCAGCAGCAGGGAACCGAGCAGGCGGAGCGTTCTGCGGTGCTGTCTCACACGGCCATCTTCCACAAGCGTGTCCCTTCACGAGCCGTTGAGCTCCAAGAGGTCTGGACCACTCTCTCGCGAGGCAGGTGGAACAATCCAGCCCATGGTGGAAATCATCCAGAAGGACGGCACATGGGCCTTCGACGGGGACGCGCTGCGGCTGACACCAGGACGGGACAAGAACGTCAGCCTGCTGCGCAAGGAGCTGGGTGAATTAGTCGTGCCGTTAGGGGCGTTGGCCGGTATCTCCTTGGAGCAGGGCAAGAAGTCGGGGCGGCTCAGGCTCAGACTGCGTGACGGCGCCGATCCTCTGCTGCTCGCCACCGGCGGCCGGCTGACCGAGCCCCACGACCCGTACCAGCTGATCGTGGAGTCCGACCGCTACGGGGTCGCCGAGTACTTCACGGACGAGGTCCGTAACGCGCTGCTCCTGGACCAGGTACCGAGCGAACCGGTCGACGCGTACCTGCTGCCGGGCCCCGCCGTCCCCCTGTCGGTCTCCGCCGGGGACGGCACCGCCGGTTTCGACGGTGAGCGCATACGCCTGGAGTGGAACTGGAAGACGGAGGACGCCAAGGCCGCCGCGGGCTCCCGCACGCTCGCGCTCGCCGACATCACGGGCGTGGAGTGGCACCCGGCGGCCGGCCTGGAGAACGGCCATCTGCGCTTCACCGTGCGGCACGCGCCCACCAAGGCCCCGCCCAAGTACGACCCCAACGCCGTGGAACTCTGGGGCTTCAGGAAGGACCCGCTGATGGCACTGGTCGCGGCGGCGGTCCAGGCCAGGCTTCCGCACCCGGCCCGGGCCGCCGACGACCCGGTGGACGCGCGACCCGAGCTGCCTTCCGCTCCGGTCGCGTCCGCCGAGGACGATCACGACGCCCTGCTGCGCCGCCTGCGCGAGCTCGGTGATCTGCACCGCACGGGCGTGCTGACGGACGAGGAGTTCGCCCTGGCCAAGCAGGCGGTCCTCAAGCGCATTTGACATGCTCCTCGGGCTGAAGCCCGAGGATTCTGGCCGTCCTCACCTGTTGCTGTGCCGCTACGCGGCACAGGTTCGGGTGGGGGTTCCATGGCTTCCTGTTTCTTCGCGCTGTGCCGGGACGAGTCCCGGTCTTACCGGCGCTCCGCAGGCCGATGCCGCCAGTCCGGCGGCCTGTTTGACGTTGATCGCGGCGTTGTGGTCGCGGTCGTGGAGAATGCCGCAGGCGGGGCAGGTCCATTCCCGTACGTGCAGGGGTTTGGGTCCGTCCCGATGCCCGCAGGTGGAGCACACCTGGCTGGTGGGCTCGAACCGGCCGATCTTGACGAAGGCCCGCCCGTATCGCTGCGCCTTGTACTGAAGCATGGCCACGAAGTGCGACCAGCCCGCGTCATGCACACTCTTCGCCAGACAGGTGCGCGCCAGTCCCGAGACCGCCAGATCCTCCAACGCGACCGCTTGGTTCTCGCGAATCAACTGAGTGGAGAGCTGGTGGTGAAACTCCTTGCGCGCGTCAGCCACGGCCGCGTGAGCACGGGCGACCTTCGAGCGGGCCTTGGCCCGGTTCTTCGATCCCTTCTGTTTGCGGGACAGCTCCCGCTGGGCTTTCCTCAGCTTCTTCTCCGCGCGGCGCAGAAACCGTGGGGAACGGATTTTCGTCCCGTCGGAGAGGACCGCGAAGTGTGTGAGCCCCAGGTCGATGCCGACGGCGCTGCCTGGCTCCGGCTCATTCCAGCGCGCCCGGTCCGTTTCGGAATCGGTGTCGATGACGAACGAGGCGAAATACCGCCCCGCCGAGTCCAGGATCACCGTCACACTGGAGGGCACGGCGGGCAGGACCCGCGACCACGTGACCCTCACGTCACCGATCTTCGGCAGGGACAGCCTCCCCGTCTCGGTGATCTTCCAGCGGGCGTTGGCGGTGAACCGGATCGACTGCCGGGTGTCCTTACGCGACTTGAAACGCGGCGCACCCACCCGCTTCCCCTTGCGCTCCCCTTTGTGGGAGGCGAAGAAGTTCTTGTACGCGCCCTCCACATCCCTAAAGACTGCTGCAGCACCACCGAGGAGACCTCACTCAGCCAGCAGCGCTCGGCCGTGTGCCGGGCCTGGGTGATCAGCCGTTTCGACAGCTCGGCCGCGTTCGGGAACGGCAGGCCCGCGGTGCGGGCGTCCTCCCGGGCCCGTACCGCGTCGTTGAACACCACCCGTGCACACCCGAACGCCCTGGCCAACGCGGCGCGTTGACCGGGCTCCGGGTACAGGCGGAAGGCGTACCGAAGCTGCATTCGGTGATCGTACGAACACACACCACTCGATGTCGCCGGGAACACCCGTTCCCCGCCTCACCCCCATGACGCGGTGTCCGGCTCCGCCGGAACGACACCGCGACGCTCCGCGCCGCCGTCACGAGATTCGCTTCACCACCGGGCTGAAGCCCGATGCACTGCGAATGAAGCTCGGTGGCGCACCCGGGACCATGCCACGGTCTCGTTCTGCTTGCCGCCCTTGACGTTGACGAACGAGGCCACGGAGTCCACGTCGTGCTCGTTGCCCTCGTACGACAGCGGGGCGCTGAACGCGTAGAGGCTGCGGCCCGCCGCACCGGCCGTCACATAGACCACGCCGTCGGTCTCGGGGTAGGCCGTGCCGCCGATCGGGAGCTTCTTGGTGACCTTGTTCCCCTTGATCACGTCGGTACGCTCGCAGGTGGTGGTTGTGGCCCCACCCACAGGCACCTGCCCGAAAACGGGCAGAATTCTTGCGAAAGTCCCGCCGGTGCCCCAAGATCTAGCGAGTGCACGACGAACTCGTTGATCATCTGACGCGGTCCACCGCCCTCGGCCGGGGCGAGGCGCTGCGTGTGATCCAGGACGTGCTCGCCTACTTCGACGAGACGACCGAGGAATACGTCCGTCGCCGCCACCGCGAGCTCCAGGCCCAGGGCCTGGTCAACGCGGCGATCTTCGAACGGATCGAGGCGGACCTCAAATACCGCGCGGTGGCCCCGCCGGAGCTCTCGCTCCGGCAGCTGCGGCGCATCGTCTACGGCTAGGAATACGTATACATGTGCGGAATCGTCGGTTACATCGGGAAGCGTGACGTCGCGCCCCTCCTCCTGGAGGGCCTCCAGCGGCTGGAGTACCGCGGCTACGACTCCGCGGGGATCGTCGTCACGTCCCCGAAGACGTCCGGCCTGAAGATGGTCAAGGCCAAGGGCCGCGTCCGCGACCTGGAGGCCAAGGTCCCGGCCCGCTTCAAGGGCACGACCGGCATCGCCCACACCCGCTGGGCCACCCACGGCGCCCCGTCCGACGTCAACGCCCACCCGCACATGTCGGCCGACAACAAGGTCGCCGTCGTGCACAACGGCATCATCGACAACGCCTCCGACCTGCGCCGCAAGCTGGAGGCGGACGGCGTCGAGTTCCTCTCCGAGACCGACACCGAGGTCCTCACCCACCTCATCGCCCGCGCGCAGGCGCCCAAGCTGGAGGACAAGGTCCGCGAGACCCTCCGGCTCGTCGAGGGCACGTACGGCATCGCCGTCATGCACGCCGACTTCGCCGACCGGATCGTCGTCGCCCGCAACGGCTCCCCGGTCGTCCTCGGCATCGGCGAGAAGGAGATGTTCGTCGCCTCGGACATCGCCGCGCTGGTCGCCCACACGCGGCAGATCGTCACGCTGGACGACGGCGAGATGGCCACCCTCAAGGCCGACGACTTCCGCACCTACACCACCGAGGGCACCCGCACCACCGCCGAGCCCACCACGGTCGAGTGGGAGGCCGCCTCCTACGACATGGGCGGCCACGACACCTACATGCACAAGGAGATCCACGAGCAGGCCGACGCCGTGGACCGCGTGCTGCGCGGCCGCATCGACGACCGCTTCTCCACGGTGCACCTGGGCGGCCTGAACCTGGACGCCCGCGAGGCCCGGCGGATCCGCCGCGTGAAGATCCTCGGCTGCGGCACCTCGTACCACGCGGGCATGATCGGCGCCCAGATGATCGAGGAGCTGGCCCGCATCCCCGCCGACGCCGAGCCGGCCTCCGAGTTCCGCTACCGCAACGCGGTCGTCGACCCCGACACCCTCTACGTCGCGGTCTCCCAGTCCGGCGAGACCTACGACGTGCTGGCCGCCGTACAGGAGCTGAAGCGCAAGGGCGCGCGCGTCCTGGGCGTGGTGAACGTGGTCGGCTCGGCGATCGCCCGCGAGGCGGACGGCGGCATCTACGTGCACGCCGGCCCCGAGGTCTGCGTCGTCTCCACCAAGTGCTTCACCAACACCACGGTCGCCTTCGCCCTCCTCGCCCTGCACCTGGGCCGCACCCGTGACCTCTCGGTCCGCGACGGCAAGCGCATCATCGAGGGCCTGCGCAGGCTGCCCGCGCAGATCGCCGAGATCATGGAGCACGAGGAGGACGTCAAGAAGCTGGCCCTGCAGTTCGCCGAGGCCCGCTCGATGCTCTTCATCGGCCGTGTCCGTGGCTACCCGGTGGCCCGCGAGGCCTCCCTGAAGCTCAAGGAGGTCTCCTACATCCACGCGGAGGCCTACCCGGCCTCGGAGCTCAAGCACGGCCCGCTGGCCCTGATCGAGCCGGCCCTGCCGACGGTCGCGATCGTCCCCGACGACGACCTGCTGGAGAAGAACCGCGCCGCCATGGAGGAGATCAAGGCCCGCAGCGGCAGGATCCTCGCGGTGGCCCACCAGCACCAGGAGAAGGCCGACGAGACGATCGTCGTCCCGAAGAACGAGGACGAGCTGGACCCGATCCTGATGGGCATTCCGCTCCAACTCCTCGCCTACCACACGGCCTTGGCCCTGGGCCGCGACATCGACAAGCCGCGCAACCTGGCCAAGTCGGTGACGGTTGAATAGCAACCCCTGACCACCGAAGCGATCATTGAGGAACCACCGCGGCGAGCAACCACGTCCGCGAGAGCGGCGCCGGTTTAGGCGCAAAAAGGGGACGGACCCCTGTGTGCTGCCACCATGGCACGGGGGGTCCGTCCCAGCCGCCGGGAAGCCGCCCAACCCCCCGGCCCGCGCAGCTACCCGGTGGCCGTCACGCCCCGACCGGCAGCGCGTCGCGGAATCACCGTGGGCCAGTGCGCCAACGCGGCGGTCGCCGCGTACCAGGCCACCGCGCCCGCGGCGACGGCGAACCAGCCGCCGGCCTTGGTGAGCCCGCCGTTGCCGGCGAACTCGGCGACCGACATGAGCAGCAGGGCGACGAAGAACAGCCCGTACATCACCTGACCGAGCTGCTCCCCGCCCGCGAGCGTCATGGACAGCGCCACCAGGGCGAACAACAGCAGGAACATCCCTGCTCCGTTGCCGGAGGCACCGTCGGACACGGCCCAGGTGAACCACAGCGCCCCGAACACCGAGAACGCCGTACCACCGGCGGCGTCACCTTCCCGCAGGGCCACCAGCCCCACGACGAAGAGCGCGATGCCGCCCACGTACTGGGCGATTGACGCGGCGTCAGCGGCCGACACACCGTCGATCACGGCGGTATGCCCCAGCCCGAAGGCCAACAGGGTGATTCCCAGGGCGAGTCGACCGGCCACGGTCGTGATTCCGCTTCCCGCGGAGACGTCTTTGTCCACGGCGGGCTCCCTTCGTGCTTGTGCAGTTGTGCGGTGTTCCGTATATGCCCTTCACAAGGGCACAAACACCTCTACGCGTGAGTAGATTCACGTGGGCACAAGGGGAGTTGAACGCTCAGGGAATGACGATGACGGGCCGCTGCGCCCGCTTGGCGAGCCGCCCGGCGACCGAGCCGAAGATGCGGCCCACGAGACCGTGGGTGGACCCGACGACGATCGCGTCGGCCTCGTACTCCCGGCCGACCTCTTCGAGTTCGTGGCAGATGTCCCCGCCGCGCTCGACCAGGATCCAGGGCACCTCGGCGAGGTAGTCCGCACAGGCCAGTTCCAGACCGAGCACCTCGGTGCGGTGGTCCGGCACGTCCACGAACACGGGCGGCTCACAGCCGGCCCACACCGTGGTCGGCAGCCGGTTGGCGACGTGCACGATGATCAGGCCCGAGCCGGAGCGATGGGCCATGCCGATCGCGTACGCCAGGGCGCGCTCACTGGACATGGAGCCGTCGAAGCCGACGACGACCCCGTGCTTGAAGGCGGGGTCGCAGGAGTGGCGTGGCTCTTCCGCCGCCAGGGGCTCGGCCGCCGTGTGATCGGCGACGGGCCGCTTGCGGTCCGCTGGTTCGAAGAATTCGTGACCGGCCATGGCTGTCTCGGCGTTGTGATCCTTATATGGGGGACAACAGTGTGCGGCGGAGCTGTGTCCGGGAATGGTCTTCCCACCCCCATACCCCCAAGGGTACGGCGGCACGCCTCCTTGGCCCAGATCCCGCTCACGGTGCGTGTGGGTTCCAGGGAGCATGCACGAGGCACCGCCCGTAACGCAATGGTTGCTGCGCTGTACAGGCGGTTTGCACGGGATTCACTGACCTGAGGAGGTCATCCGGGCAGCCAGTGACCGACGCCGCCGCCACGCGTTGAACCCGGAGAGTCACGCCCCAGGGAGCACGCATGTCCGGACCCTGCCCCGCCACCGAGGCGGACCGCGCGACCCCGCCGCCGCGGGACACCGCGACGGATGTGGTTCGCTGGGCTGCCTTCAGTTGCCTGCTCGTCCCGGTGGTGCTCCTCGGCTACGGCGCCTCTCTGGCCGGCGCCGCCGGCACGGCCCTCGGGCTGGCGGCCGTCACGGGCGCCTGCCGGGTCCTGCTGCGCCAGTCGGAGCGCGGCGCGGCCCGGCTCGCGGCCGAGGACCGGGCACCCCACCGGGGCCGGCACCACCGCACCGGAACCGGGTCCCACCGTGGCGGACGGCACACCGGGGGAGATACACCGGTCGGCTGACCGGTTTCAGCGCACGCGCACGTCACTTTTCAGCCAACTTCACGCCCCTGTGCATCCCTTGCTC
>NZ_POUC01000789.1 GCF_002891435.1 Streptomyces cahuitamycinicus | reverse complement strand
GTGGGGGAGGCCGACGGATGCCGGGAGTGCTTGCGCGGGCCGGTGCGCAGCATCTCGTCGTGGGTGAGGAGCATGGCCCGCTGGTCCCGGTCCCAGGTCCACTGCAGGCGGTACTCGTACCCCGCGACCTCCGAAGGCGAGCGGATCACCAGGGAGCGCCCGGCCAGCTCGACGCCGCTGAGCGCGTCCTCCCAGGCCATCACCTGCACCAGCCGGTGCTTCTCGACGGTGTAGACGCGGACCGCGGTCGTCTTGCCGGGCAGCAGCGGGAAGCCCAGCGTCAGATCGTCGCGCCCGTCGCCTGTCAGATCCCGGTAGTACGGCTTGAGCACCGGGCACGTCCCGTGTCCAGGGCCCTTCGCGCACTCGGCCATCCCGCGCTTCGTGCCGCGGTAGGGCGCCTTGGCACCGTCGTACTCGTCGGGGTGCCGGGCGATCTCGGCCCGGACGATCCCGACCGGGTCCACCCGGCGGATGTCGTGGCCGGGCACCTTCACCCCCTCGACCACCTCGGTGTTCACCTCGCCGATCTCGAAGGCCGGGCTGGACGCCGGGGTCAGCTCCGGCCAGAGCCGGGCCGGTCCCCGTGCCGTCGGGGTCGAGCCCGCGCCCTCCAGCCCCCCGGCGTCCCCGCAGCCCACGGCGGCGGCCAGCAGGAGGGCGACGACGGCGAGGCGACGGGCGGCCTGTCCGGGGCGGCTGAGGGGCACTGCACTCCTGGCGTTCGTGGATGATCACGTTGGGCGGACGCGACCGTCGGCCGCGTACACCTTATTCGTGGGGAAGTCCCATTTGCGCGAGAGGGCAGCCGGACGTGTGCGGCCGCGGGCGGGAAGGCGCACGGATACCGGGCGCAAGGGTGCCGGGCGTACGGGTGCCGGGCTACTCGGTGAGCTCCTCCAACAGCCGGGCCGTGGCCAGCCCGGCCCGCAGGTACTCGACGAACAGCTCGTTGTGCAGCGCCCAGGACGAGCGGCGGTCCCGGATCAGCCGGATCGCCGCCTCCGCGGAGCTGCCCTGGCGCATTAGCGCGTGCGCGACCACCAGACCGGAACGGTTGTACCCGTGGTAACAGCGGACGAGCACGCTGCGGCCCTCGCTCATCGCCTCGCACGCCGCCTCGGCCAGCCGAATCACCCCGGCGAGCTGTGTCCCGTCCAGCGGCCCGTCGGGGATGGGCCACACCTGGTGCCGGACGCCGGGATCGGGCCCGTGCCCCGGCAGCCGCAGCAGCGTCTGCACGAGATCGAACTCGTTCCGTACGACGGCGAACTCCAGGTGCCCCAAGGCCCCGGTGTACTCGTGACCGCCCATCCAGAGCCCGGGGACGACCTCGCTCCACGCACTCTCCGGAGCGGGCACGTCGGGTTTACTGCGGGTACGCAACGGCGCCTCCCCACGATCACCGCCCGAGGGTCCGCGGGCAGGCCCAACTCCTCTCCAAGGTAGCCGGGTTCTTGCCCCCGCAGCACCCCGCCTGTTCCCATGGACTGGGGTGATGGTGCATGAACGGACTGCGCGTCATACCGACCTGGCGGCACGGCCGGGAGCGGCTGTACGTCTGCCTCCCGGACGGCAGGAACATCGCCTGGTACGACCGTGAGGCCGCCAGGGTGAACCTGCTCGTCCAAGACCGCGAGGACGACGTCATGCGGGCCCTCGGCCCCTTCATCACCGGCCCCGTGACCGTGGGGCCGCCCCCGGTGCCGACCCTGGCTCTTATACACATCT
>NZ_POUC01000788.1 GCF_002891435.1 Streptomyces cahuitamycinicus | reverse complement strand
CCCCCGCCCCGGGCGCCCCGCTGCAGCTCGGTCAGATGCAGTTGCAGATCGCGGCGGCCAGCTCCCCCTGGCCGGGGGGCGCGAGACCGCACCGGCCGGACTGCCCGACCTCACCTCCTCGGAGCGGCTCAGCGCCGAGCTGGGCGTGCTGTCCATGGACGCCTCGCGGAACCTGATGGACGATCACCGGACGTTCCTCGACGAGCTCGGCGTGGTGTCGGCGCGGCGGCTGCGCGAGGCCCGGCACGGGGAGACGGTGCTGGTCGCGGGCGCCAAGGCGGCCACGCAGACGCCGCCGATCCGGTCCGGCAAGCGCGTCATCTTCTCCACCCTGGACGACGGCACGGGCCTGGTCGACCTCGCCTTCTTCGACGACTCCCACGACGCCTGCGCCCACACCGTCTTCCACTCCTGGCTGCTGCTGGTGCGCGGGGTGGTGCAGCGCCGCGGCCCGCGCAGCCTCAGCGTGGTGGGCGCCGCCGCCTGGAACCTCGCGGACCTGCTGGACGTACGCCGGGAGGAGGGGCTGGAGGGAGTCGCGGCCCGGCTGGCCGGTGGCGGTGATTCCGGTGGTTCCGGCGACGACGGTGACGGGGCCGTGCGCCGGCGGCTCGCCGGCTCGGAAGGGGCGCCCGCGCCGACGGGTTCCGCGGCCCAGGACCCAATGGAGCAGCGGAAGATCCGCATGGCCACGGGGTACGAGATGCACCCCTGGGCCGATCTGCGTCCCGCGGGGGAAGGGCCCGCGGCGGTCGGAAGAAAGTTGTGGCACCAGAGTCCGGGGAGTGCGGGATGACCATCCTCTGCGTATGTTTCCAGCTGCCTCCGGCGAGCGAGGCGGATCTGCCCCGTCTGCTCGGGATGCTGGAGGAGTTCACGCCCGTGGTCCAGGCCCTGCCGCCGGACGGGGCGCTGGCCGACCTGCGCGGCGCCGAGCGGTACTTCGGGCGGGACGCCGTCGAACTGGCCTCGGTGATCCGGGTGCGGTCGCTCGCGCTCCACGGCGTCGACTGTCTGATCGGGGCCGGGCCCGGGCCGATGCTGGCCAGGATGGCGCTGCGCGACGCCGCGCCCGGTGTGACGCGTACGGTGCCCGGCGAGCCGGACGCCATCGCGGAGTTCCTCGCGGACAAGCCCGTCGCGGCGCTGCCCGGTGTGGGCGCCGCGACCGCCCGCACGCTGGGCGACTACGGCCTCGACACCCTCGGCCGGGTCGCCGCCGCACCGCTGTCCACACTGCAGCGGCTGATCGGCGCGAAGGCCGGCCGCGAGCTGCGCGAGAAGGCGAGCGGTGTCGACCGCGGCCGGGTCGTCCCGAACGCAGTCTCCCGCTCCCTCGCCACGGAACGCCCCTTCGCCCGCGACGAACTGGACCCGGACCGCCACCGCCGTGCCCTGCTGTCGGCCGCCGAGGAGATCGGCGCCCGGCTGCGCGCCCTGGAGAAGGTCTGCCGCACACTCACCCTGACCGTGCGCTACGCCGACCTCCCCCACTCTCGAACAGGCTCGAGCGGGGGGACCCCCATCGCCACCACCCGCAGCCGCACCCTGCCCGAGCCGACCGCACATTCCCCGGCGCTGACCCGGACCGCGTACGGCATGTACGAGGCCCTCGGCCTGCAACGCGCCCGGGTCCGCGCGATCGCCCTGCGCGCCGAGGGGCTCGACCCCGCCGACCAGGCCTCCCACCAGCTGACCTTCGACCCGGTGGACGAGAAGGTCCGCCGCATCGAGGAGGTCGCGGACCGCGCGCGGGCGAAGTTCGGGCCGCGGGCGGTGATGCCCGGGGGACTAGG
>NZ_POUC01000787.1 GCF_002891435.1 Streptomyces cahuitamycinicus | reverse complement strand
GGTGCGGAGGGCGGGGAGGTCAGTCCTGAGCAGATGCCCGCATACTTATCAGACCACTCCCCGGCCAGAACACCCTCGGGCGGCGGTTCCCGCCACTTTCGACCCGTAGTGGTCCGACCACCCCGCTCGTTAGACTGCGCCGGAGCACTCTGATCGGAGGAGTGGCGTGGACGACGAGTCAGCCCCGCGGAAGGGCACCGTGACGCAGCGCGCCGTCGAGCGGATCAAGGCGATGATCGGCGAAGGCCGGCTGGAACCGGGACAGCGGCTGCCGACCGAGCGCGATCTGGCCACCCAGCTCGGCATCTCACGCAGTTCGGTGCGTGAGGCGATCCGCGCTCTCACGGTGATGGGCCTGCTGGAGGCCCGGCACGGCTCGGGCATCTACGTCACCCGGCTGGAGGCCGGCGACCTGCTGGAATCCTTCGGTGTCGTGGCGGACCTGTCGCGCGGCCCGCAACTGGTCGAACTGCTGGAGATCCGGCGGGTCCTGGAGTCGACGGCGACGGCGCTGGCCGCCGCGCGGATCACCTCGGACCAGCTCGCCGAGGTGGAGAAGCACCTGGCGGCGATGAACGCCACGGACGATCCGGAGGAGGTCCTCGCCCACGACCTGGCCTTCCACCGGGAGATCGCGGTGGCCGCGGGCAACGAGACCATGGCCGCCATCCTGGAGGGCCTGTCGTCCCGGACGTTCCGAGCCCGCGTCTGGCGCGGCTACCGGGAAGAGGGCGCCTTCGCCCGCACCCGCCGCGAGCACGCGGCCATCCACCGCGCCCTGGCGGCCCGCGACCCGGAGGCGGCCCGCGCGGCGGCGGCCGCGCACGTCGGCGAGGTGGAGGAGTGGCTGCGAGCACAGCTCGGGCCCTAGGCGACGCCCAGGGCCCGGTGCTCCTCGGTTACGTGAACTGGCCGGGCTGGTAGTCCCCCGCCGGCTGCTCCAGCATGACGTTCAGCCGGTTCGCGGTGTTCATGAAGGCGATGAGAGTGACCAGCGCCATGAGCTGTTCCTCGTCGTAGTGCTTGGCGGCCCGCTCCCAGACGTCGCCCGGGACCCCGCCGGCCCCGTCCGCGATCCGTGTCCCCTGCTCCGCCAGCTCCAGCGCGGCGCGCTCGGCGTCGGTGAAGACCGTGGCCTCCCGCCAGGCCGCGACCAGATGGAGACGTACGGCGCTCTCGCCCGCGGCGGTGGCCTCCTTGGTGTGCATGTCGATGCAGACCGCACATCCGTTGATCTGGCTCACCCGCAGCGAGACCAGCTCCCGGGTGGCGGCCGGCAGCGGTGACTCCACCACCAGCCGCCCCACAAGGGTGAACTGCTTGATCAGCTTGCTCGCGCCCGGGGTGGCGAAGACGTCCAGTCGTGCGCTCATGGTGAGCTCCTCTGCCGTTGTCGGTGCGTACACCCCTATGAGGCAGCGGCTCGTCACGATGTGACACGGCCGAATGTGACATGCGTCACCGAATGATGGACGACCGGGCAGGATGCCGGGGCCCGGACCCAGGGCTTCTGACGGGCTCCGGGGAAGGAGGAGCGGTGCGCGACGTGCGGCGTGCCGGGCGGCATGACGCCGCGGAAGTTCCGTCAGAAGCGACCCCGGCCTGATCTACCCTGCCGCACGTGTCGGGGTCACACTGGACCGTGTGCGGCTTCGGGGCACCGCCTGCGCGGCCGCCGGGCTGCTGCTGGTCGTCGCGATGGGCTGCACCGGCGGCGCGGCGGACGGCGCGCCCGCGACCTCTCCGGCGGCGGCCCGGACCACCGGCGAGAGCCCCCGCGCCACGCCCACCCCCACAC
>NZ_POUC01000786.1 GCF_002891435.1 Streptomyces cahuitamycinicus | reverse complement strand
GCCGGGGGGTGGCCGGCTCGGGGACCGACGGGGTCTGGGCGAGCAGGCCGGCGATCTTCTCCAGGGAGGCCGCCGCCGACTGGTAGGAGTTCAGGAACATCCCGAGCCGGTCGATGGGGTCGTACAGCCGCCGCAGGTACAGGACCGCAGCCGCCAGCACGCCGAGGGCCAGCGTGCCGTCCGCGACCCGGTAGGCGCCCCACAGCACGATCGACGCGACCGCCGTGTTGGCGACCAGCCGCGAACCGGTGACGTAGCGGGCCATCTCCAGCAGCGCGTCGCCGTTGACCCGCTCGTGCCGCCGGTTGAGCACGCCGAAGTCCGTGTCGTTGGCGGCCTCGCGGCGGAAGGCGCGCACCGGCCGGATGCCGTTCATCGTCTCGACGAACTTGACGATGACGGCCGCGATGGCGGTCGACCGCGCCTGGTACACCCGGCCGGCCCGCCGCCGGTACCACCGCACGAGCGCGTACAGCGGCACCAGGGACGCCGCCGCCACGCCCCCGAGGCCCAGGTCGAGCCAGAGCAGCATCGCCGAGATGTAGACGAAGGAGAGGATGACCGTCACGAGCTCCTGGAGGCCCTCGTCCAGCAGCTCGCGCAGCGACTCCACGTCGGCCGTGGAGCGGGAGATGAGCCGGCCCGAGGTGTAGCGCTCGTGGAAGTCGACGCTCAGCGCCTGCGCGTGGCGGAAGATCCGGCCGCGCAGGTCGAGCAGCACGTCCTGGCTGACCCGGGCCGCGGCGGCGACGAACGCGAACTGCAGCCCGCCCGCGGCCAGCGCGCACCCCAGATAGCCGGCGCCCACCGCGATCAGCGGCCCGTGGTCCTGCGCCCGGAACGCCGGTACGGCACGGTCGATGGCGTACGCCACGAGCAGCGGGCCCGCCTGCACCACCGCCTGCTGGAGCAGCAGCAGGAGCGTGGTGACCGCGACCCGGGCCTTCATGGGCGCGAGCAGGGAGCGCAGCAGGGTCCCGGTGGCGCCCGGTGGAGTGGGCAGGACGTCCCGGTCGAAGGGGTCGCCGGTTGCGGCGGGCCGGTCGTCGGGGTGTCGGCCGGGCCGGTCGTCGGGCTTGTTGCCGGCCGGTGCGCCGGTGGCCGCCGTCATCGTGCGCCCTCCTCTTCCCCTGACATCAGATGCGCGTACTCGGCGTTCGTGCGCAGCAGTTCCTGGTGGGTGCCGACCGCGGCGATCCGGCCGCCGGACAGCAGCGCGACGCGGTCGGCGAGCAGCACGGTCGAGGGGCGGTGCGCCACGATCAGGGCGGTGGTGTCCGCGAGGACCTGCCGTAGGGCGGCCTCCACAGCGGCCTCGGTATGCACGTCCAGGGCCGACAGCGGATCGTCCAGGACGAGGAACTCCGGCTGCGCGACGACGGCCCGGGCGAGCGCGAGGCGCTGACGCTGGCCGCCGGAGAGGCTGAGGCCCTGCTCGCCCACCGGGGTGTCCGTCCCCTGGGGCAGGGAGTGCACGAAGCCGGCCTGCGCGACGGCGAGCGCACGCTCCAGATCGGCATGGCCGGCGGTGTCCTTCGCGCCCATGAGCACGTTGTCGCCCACGGAGGCCGAGAACAGCGTGGGCTCCTCGAAGGCCACGGCGACCTTGGCGCGCAGGGCTTGTCTGGACAGCTCGGTGATGTCGACACCGTCGAGGGTGATCCGGCCCGAGGTCAGCTCGTACAGCCGGGGGATGAGCGCGGTGAGGGTGGTCTTGCCGCTGCCGGTCGCGCCGACCAGGGCCATGGACTCGCCCGGGCGGATGTGTAGGTCGATGTGCTGCAGGACGGGCGGGGTGTCGGGC
>NZ_POUC01000785.1 GCF_002891435.1 Streptomyces cahuitamycinicus | reverse complement strand
GCCCCCGGCAGCGGAAACCCGTTCATGACCACACCGAGGGAGCTGGTAGTGTTCTACCCGTCGCCGCGAGCAACGCGACGAACACGCCCCCGTAGCTCAGGGGATAGAGCAACGGCCTCCGGAGCCGTGTGCGCAGGTTCGAATCCTGCCGGGGGCACCTTGGATCAGGTGCCTAAAGACCCCGCCATCAGCGTTTTCGCTGAGACGGGGTCTGTGTGTGTGCAGGCGTGTGCCGCTCGGAGCGGCTGTATGTCGGGGTCCGTGGACTATTCGTGGACTGGCGGCGGGCGACGAACGCCCATGTCGGCGGGCATTCTCACGTCATGGTCCGAGCTTCCACGAGCGACCTCTGCACGTCACCCACCAGGTCCCGGAGGCGCCCGGGCTGCACGCCCTCATGGTCCATCCACTCGTCGAGGCGAGGACGCAGATGCCGCGCCATAACCAGCCCGTGGCGACGCAGCACCGAGCGATTGATCGAGATCTCTGCCTGCACCTCTCTTCGGAGATCATCGGTCCAGCCCTGCGCCCGGTCGTCCTCTCCCAGAGGAGCCTTGAGAGTGGCCACAGCTTCATCAAGCGCAGCGAGCAGGTCCATGCCCCTCCGAACTCCACAAGGCAGACGCACAGCAGCAGGGAACGGACCAGAACGCCGAAGGCCTCACCCGCTCATTGCGCGTGTGGAAGCACAGTATCTTCGGCCGACCTTAGTCCAGTTCTTTATTTCCTCCTGGTCATCGCCCTCCCCGAGGAGCTCCGCGATCCGGCGGTTGGCCACGTCCTGGCGCCCGTCGAGGCACTTCGCGTACCGGCTCAGCAGCACTTCGACGCTGTTGCCCGCGCGCTCCGCAACCTCGGTGGGGTCGACGCCGGCGTTGAACCAGGAGGAGAGCGCGGCGTGCCTCAGGTCGTACGGCCGAGCGGCCAGCGGCGAGGCCACCTGGTCCGGCGTGAGCGCCAGGTGCCGAGCCTCGTCCCAGACACGTCAGTACGTAGTGGAGGCGACCACTCCCCCGCGTTCACTGACATGCCAGGTAACGCGCAAGTCAACAAGGCGAGCCATAGGGATCTCTCTGCAAGGTGGGATTCCGACGCCCACAGAGAGGATGAGGAGTAGGATGAGTAGCATGAGTGAGCCTACCGGCAAGTATTCCATCACTATGCCGCGCGACATCGCCGAAGCCGCCAAGGTCCGCAGCGGCCCCTCCGGGCTGTCCGCCTACGTGGCCGCCGCCGTGGCCCGTCAGATCGAACGCGACAATCTGAACGAGCTCATTCAGGTCGCCGAGGCCGAGCACGGGCCCGTCACGGACGAGGAGATCCAGACCCTCCGCGACCAGCTCCACCAGGCGCGATTGGAGCAGACGCAGGACGGGGCGAACGTCGCGTGACCCGCTCTCCCGCCGTCCCTGGTGGCACCCTCGTCCTGGACAGCGAAGGGCTGGCCAAGGCCGTGCTGCGCGATCGCACAGTCACCGGCTGGCTCGCCCTCGCACGCGCCTACGACCTGCGAGTGATCACCTCTGCGGCGACCCTCGTCGAGGTGGTCCACCCCAGGATCAACCGGCCGGCCCTGGAGTGGACGCTGTCCCGCCTTATCGTCGAACCGGTCACCGAACCCATCGCCCGTCACGCCGCCATCCTCCTCGCCGACGCCGGACTGCACGGCCACAAATACGCTATCGACGCCATACTCAGCGCCACCGTCGTCGAGATTTGACCAGCACCCAGTGAACGGCCGTCAGGTTTCGTCGGCATGGGTTTGGGTGCGGCTGCCGACGGGTGATCTGCTGCTGGTCAGCCAGGAC
>NZ_POUC01000784.1 GCF_002891435.1 Streptomyces cahuitamycinicus | reverse complement strand
GGCCCATCCAGGCGGACGGATCCAGGCAGGGGAGCCCAGGCAGGGGGCCCAGGCAGGCAGGCCAGTCCAGGCAGGCGGACCCAGGCAAGCGAGCCCAGCGGGGCGGATCCGGGCAGGCGAGCCCGGGGGGCGGGCCCAGGCAGGCGAGCCCCGCGGGTGGCGCTAGAGGACGAACCCCTGCTGCCCGTCGTCCGTCACGACGGGACGGCCCGCCGCCTCCCACACCTGCATGCCGCCGTCGACGTTCACGGCGTCGATGCCCTGCTGGGCCAGGTACATCGTGACCTGGGCGGACCGGCCTCCGGAGCGGCAGATCACATGGACCCGGCCGTCCTGCGGGGCGGCCTCGGTCAGCTCGCCGTAGCGGGCGACGAACTCGCTGATGGGGATGTGCAGCGCCCCATCGGCGTGGCCGGCCTTCCACTCGTCGTCCTCCCGGACGTCCAGCAGGAAGTCGCCGTCCTTGAGGTCCGCGACCGCGACCGTGGGCACACCAGCTCCAAAACTCATGCCTCCGACGCTACCCGAACCGGCCCGTACCCACGCCGGGGCACGGCTCAGGCCTGGCCCTGGCCCTGGCCTTCTCCCTCGCCGAGCAGCGCGGCCAGCTCCGTCTCGCGCTCGGTGACCTGGGCGAGCAGCCCCTGCCCGATCTCGTCCAGGAGCCGGTCCGGGTCGTCCGGGGCCAGCTGGAGCATGTGGCCGATGGCGCTGTCCTCCAGTTCCCTGGCGAGCAGGCCGAGCAGCTCCTTGCGCTGGGCCAGCCATTCGAGCCGGGTGTAAAGCTCCTCGGCACGGCTCGGGCCCCGCTGCAGCTCGGGTCCCTTGGCCCACTCCTCGGCGAGTTCACGCAGCTCGGCCTCGTCGCCCCTGGCGTAGGCGGCGTTGACCCGCGTGATGAACTCCTCGCGCCGCGCGCGTTCCTTCTCCTCCTGCGCCAGGTCCGGGTGGGCCTTGCGGGCGAGGTCGCGGTAGAGCTTGCGGGCCTCCTCGCTGGGGCGGACCCGCTGCGGGGGTCGGACCGGCTGGTCCGTGAGCATCGCGGAGGCCTCCGGGAACAGACCGCTGCCGTCCATCCAGCCGTGCAGGAGATCCTCGACGCCGGGTATGGGGGCGAGCCGTGCCCTGGCCTCCTCCGCCCGCTGCCGGTCCGCGGGGTCGCCGCTGCGGGCGGCTCTGGCCTCCAGGATCCGGGCGTCCAGTTCCTCGAGCCGGGCGTAGATCGGGCCGAGTTTCTGTTCGTGCAGCCGCGAGAAGTTCTCGACCTCGACGCGGAAGGTCTCCACCGCGATCTCGTACTCGATCAACGCCTGCTCGGCGGCCCGCACGGCCCGCTCCAGCCGCGCCTCGGGCCGTGCGGCGTCGCCGCCATCCTGCTCAGCTTCCGGGGTCGTCACCCGACCAGCCTAGGTGACGCCTCGGCCCCGCCCACGCCGCGGAGGGCAGCCCCGACCGGTCGCACCCGGCGGCAGCGCCACAGCCGGCGCCCCGCAGCCGCAACAACAGTCGGCGACCCGCACAGTCACAGCCGACGATCCGCACAATCACAGCCGACGATCCCCACAGCCGCAGCCGATGATCTACACAACCGCAGCCGACGATCCAAACAATCACCGCCCCGACCACCGCAACCCGCAGCCACCTGCCCGCAACAGCAACCCGCAGCCACATGCCCACAGGCCGCACCCGGCACCCTGCTGACCTCTGAGCACCTGAGTGCCGTCGCGCACATCGCGGCGCAGGACGTGGTCAACCGGGCCGGGCTCTGCCGTTCTCTCCGCGCCGACCTGATCGTTCTGCCCCGCACAATCTGAGGCAA
>NZ_POUC01000783.1 GCF_002891435.1 Streptomyces cahuitamycinicus | reverse complement strand
CCCCCACACCGGCCGCGCCCGCAGACCGGCATCTGAGCCCCCCGAACCTCCGACTCACCGAACCTCCGTCTCACTGACCTTCCCGACCCACCGAAGTAGAAGACCGAAGGAAAGGAACCGAGCGCATGGCCAACACGGAGACCGCGCTGAAGGAATGCCTGAGCTCCATCGACGGAGCGACGGCAGCCGCACTCGTCGACTACACCAGCGGCATGGCCCTCGGCACCCTCGGCGGCGGCAAGGACTTCAACCTGGAAGTCGCCGCCGCGGGTAACACCGATGTCGTGCGGTCCAAGCTGCGCACCATGGAGCACCTGGGGCTGAAGGAGGAGATCGAGGACATCCTGATCACCCTGAACACCCAGTACCACCTCATCCGCCTCCTGAAGGGCCGCGGCGGCAGCGGACTCTTCCTCTACCTCGTGCTCGACGGGAGCCGGGCCAACCTCGCGATGGCCCGCCACCAGCTGCGCCGTATCGAGGCCGACCTGGAGATCTGAACCGGAACCACCGGACGGGAGCCCTCCGTCACCGGCACGTCGCGGAGGGCCCCGGCACGCCGCACGGCGACGGCGTGCGCGCGGCCGGCCGCGTCTACGGTGGGTGCCATGACGGCACCCCTGGACCTGCTCGTGGTGGGCGCGGGTCCCACCGGACTCGCACTCGCGACCCAACTGCGCGCCTGTGAAACCCCGTTCCGGATCGTCGACCGCTCGCTGGACCGCGCGCGGGAGTCACGCGCCCCCGCGATCCAGCCCCGCACCCTGGAGATGCTGTCCGCGTTCGGCGTGGCGGACGACCTGGTCGACCGGGGCAGTACGGCGGTCCGGCTGCACCTGCATCTGCCCCGACGGGTGCTGCGCGTCCCGCTGTTCGACGTCGGCTGCGACGACACGCCGTACCCGTTCCTGCTCTTCCTCCCGCAGTCGGAGACGGAGGCCACCCTGGCGGCTCATCTGGCCGGGCGGGACGTGACGGTGGAGCGGGGCACCGAACTGCTCGGCGCCGAACCGGAGGGAGAGTACGTCACCTGCCGCCTGCGACGTCGGGACGGCACCGGGGAGACCGTACGGGCCCGCTACGTCGTCGGCTGCGACGGCGCCCACAGCACCGTCCGCGCCCGGGCGGGCATCGACTTCGAGGGATACGCATATCCCCAGACGTTCCTGCTGGCGGACCTGGAGGCCGACGGACCGGAGCAAGGCGCCGCACACACGTATCTGACCGCGGCCGGGCTGCTGTTCTTCTTCCCGCTCGGCACTCCGGCCACCTGGCGGATGATCGCCATACACCCGCCGGGCGCCTCCGGCGGCGAGGTGACCCTGGACCTCCTCCAGCGGATCGCCGACGACTGGACGCCCGACGCGCCGTCCCTGCACGACCCGGTCTGGATGACGAGCTTCCGCATCCACAACCGCGGCGCCGGCCACTACCGCAAGGGCCCGTTCTTCCTCGCGGGCGACGCGGCGCACATTCACAGCCCGGCCGGGGGACAGGGCATGAACACCGGCATCCAGGACGCGCTCAACCTGGGCTGGAAAATCGCCCACGTCTGCCGCGGGGCCGCACCGGAGGAGTTGCTGGATACGTACGAGGCGGAACGCGCCCCGGTCGGCAACGGCGTACGCCGACTCACCGACCGCGCGTTCACCGTCGGAACGAGCGGCCACCCGGCTCTACGGCTGGCCCGGACCCGACTCGCCCCGCACCTGGCCCCGCTGCTCCTGCGCGCGCCCGGTGCCCGGGCACGCCTGTTCCGTACGGTGTCCGAACTCGGCATCCACTACCGCCGCGGCCCCGCCTCCGCCACCGGACCCCACCGCCCGCGCC
>NZ_POUC01000782.1 GCF_002891435.1 Streptomyces cahuitamycinicus | reverse complement strand
ATCAGGTGCTGCACAAGCGTGAGCAGGGCGTCGACCGACGAGTCCGCCTCCCGCGCGTCGCAGATCACCATCGGGGTCGTGGGCTCCAGGTCCAGGGCGGCGCGCAACTGCCCGGGCGTGTGGTGGCGGGGTGCGTCCGGGAAGGTGTTGATGGCGACCGCGTACGGCAGTCCGGTCTCCTCCACCAGGCCCAGCACGTCGAACGAGGCGTCGATCCGGCGGGCGTCGACCAGCACGAGCGCGCCGAGCGCCCCATAGGCGATGTCGTCCCACAGAGGCCGGAACCGCTCCTGGCCGGGCGTGCCGAACAGGTACAGCACGACACCGCCCGGCAGGCTGATCCGGCCGAAGTCGATGGCGACCGTGGTGGTCGACTTGTCCCGTACGCCGGAGAGATCGTCGACCTGCGCGGACGCCTCGGTGAGCTGCTCTTCCGTGTGCAGCGGGCGGATCTCGGAGACCGACCGGATCAGGGTGGTCTTGCCCACCCCGAAAGGCCCGGTGATCAGGATCTTCACCAAGTCCTGGGCGGTGTCGGGGAGATGGACGTCCGCACCGCCGGGACGGGCGTCAACGGTGCTTGAGGTCGCGGAGGCCATCGGCCACTCTCTTCAGCAGGTCGGGGTCGAAGCGCCGGGCGGGCGGGATCGGCGCACGGGCCAGTACCAGGTCGCGGTCGAGGAGATCGGCGGCCAGCACGAGCACCGCGGAGACCGGAAGGCGCAGCAGGGCCGCGGCCTCCAGCACCGTCAGCGACCCGTACCCCAGCTCCTCCAGCAGGGCCGCCTGTGCGGCGGGCAGGTCCGCGGGGGCCGGCTCACCTCTGCCGGTGAGGACCGACAGCCGCTCCAGATGGGCACGGCTGGGCCGCGCCACCCCGCCGGTCGACAGGTACGCGGGAACCAGGGGACGGCCGCCTCGGCGGCCCGTCATGCCGGCGTGTCGCCGTCGGCACCTCGGGGCCCGGCGGCCATGGCCTTCTCGCCCAGCCGCGCCACCTGCGAGTGCACCCGGTGGGCGAGCAGGTCCAGTCGTACCTCGGGATCGCCGTACGCGGCGACACAGGTGCCGTGGTCCGTCGGCACGATGAGCACATAGCCGTGGTCCGATTCGATGACGACCTGCCGGATCTCGGCCCGGTCGGTGTCGGCGAACGCCGCCGCCGCGGTACGGCAGGCGCCCTGGACGGTGCTGGTGATCGCCGCGACCCGCTCGGCCGACGGCCGGGACAGCGCGTCGGTGTAGCCGGTGACGAGTCCGTCCCGGGTGAGCAGGACGGCGGCCACGACGTGCGGCACCTCCAGGACCGGTTCGAGCACCCATGCCGTGTCCCCCGCCGCGCGGCTGGTCATCTGGCCGTTCCCCCTTCGTCGTCGTTGCTGTCGGCACCCTCGGACGCCGAGCCGGCCGTGGTCGCGGCCGTGGCACCCTCAGATACGGCTGGGACGGGGCCGGTGTTCGACCCGGCGGCGGTCCGCGCCGCCTCGGTGCCCGACTGGAGGGCGCCGAGGGCTGCGGCGGACTCCTCGGGGCTGCGGGGGCGGCGTTGCGGTGTGCCTTCGGCTGCGGCGGGGCCGGCCGAGGCCGTGGCACGGCCCCGACGGCGCCGCTGGGGGAGGCCGCCGCTCTCCCGCGGGCCGTGGTGACCGGGGGCCGGGACGCCCGCGTCCTGCTCCTTGCCGTAGCCGTAGCCGTGATCGTGATCGTGGCTTGCGGTGGCGGGAAGCGGCCGGGGCCCGCGCGATGCGACGGCGGGCTCGGAGCCGTCCGAGTCGTTGGAGTCGTCGGAGCCGTCAGAGGTACCGGCCGGGGTGGATTCGGGCGGGTGCGGCG